>JBJXGA010000232.1:0-9786 GCA_046152955.1 Planctomycetales bacterium
TCGTCGGCGGTACATTTCAGATCGACCAGAATTCCTCGATTCAGAACCTGCAGTTAGGTGCCGGAACGCTGACAGGGACCGGCGACATCACGGTAACGGGGACGATGGAGTGGAGCGGCGGCGGGAGCCACCTGTCTGGGACGGGGACGCTGAACATTGCGCCCGGCGCTGTCCTGAACGTGTACGACCCCAGTCATTTCAAGTACCTGGACGGACGGACGGTGAACAATGCCGGGATGGCGACCGTGTACCACGGCAGTGGCGGCCGGGGGGTATTATAGCCTGCTGATGAGTCACGGCGCGGTGATCAACAACACGGGGACATTCACGCTAGAGGACGGCCTGGCTCTGGAACAGCAAGACGGGCCCAATGCGTCTTCAATAATTCCGGTTCATTCATTGCCAGCCATGGCAGCGGAACGCTGAATGGCGTCCTCTTCAACAACACCGGTATCGTCGAGTTGTTGGCGGGAGTGACGTGTTTTCTGGATGGATTCACGCAGACTGCCGGCCAGATGATCCTCGATGGCGGCAGCGTGTATGCTTATGGCGCGGTTCAGATTCAGGGGGGGAGCGTCTTGGGGAGCGGACCGATCTACGGCGGTCTTGTCAATGGCGGAACCCTCAGCCCGGGCTTCTCTGCGGGCACAATTGATGTCTACGACGGCTATGTCCAGACCGCGGCGGGCGCCTACGCCGTTGAATTGGGTACACAGTCCGACCAATTGAATATTCATGGCAATGTCACCCTTGCCGGCACTCTCAATCTCAGTCTGATTAGCGGCTTCCATCCGACGCTGAATCAGACGTTCATCATCGTGAACAACGATTATTCCGACGCCATCACCGGGACGTTTGCCGGGCTCGCCGAGGGCGCTCTGATCACAACCACTTCCGGATGGCAGTTTGAGATCTCGTATCAGGGGGGCAGCGGCAACGACGCCGACGTGCTCACCGGTTCGTCCGGCCAGGACTGGTTCCTGTTCGATAGGCTGCGCGACCGAGCCACCGATTTGAAGGACGAGGTGTTCACTGCCGACATGGAGTTCATTCTGTCGTGATGCGACGAATTCCAGCGGCGTATCGGGCCGAAGAAATCGATTGAACCGTGCGCCGCCGGGGCCATCACCTGACCGTCGCCCCGGCATGTCTTCCACCATGCCGGGGTTCGCTTTGCAACAAATGGTCAGACAGGCGTCGTTCTGATCCTACGACCCGAGTGGGGTCGGCAGGGTTTCAGTCGCTCACACTGAACCGATTCGGAGATTCCACGAACTCGCGGCGGGTTTCCGGAGACGAGAACAGGTACAGCCGTCCGCGATACCAGGCGGCATGTTGCAGGCTTCCATCCGCTCCCTTTTCGCCGGTCGCCAGTTTGACGACATCCCGACCTTCCCCGGCAGGAATGTACTTCTTCGGGTTGGCGTCGAACGCCTCCTTGCATTCCAGCGACGAAAAGCTGTACAGGCGACCGTTGTGTTCCGAACTGAACTCGCGGCGCGCCTCGACCAGTTTGCGCTCTTCCTTGAGCGTGACTGGACAGTACCCCTTGAACCCGCTGGCGGGGATCGCAACGGTCGCCGCGGGGGACTTGGTTCCACTGGAGGAATGGTCATTCCCGCTGGTCGGACTCGACGGCTTGGCCGCCGTGACGGGAGGGGTCGGCTCGGGCGCCTTGAGCTCCGCGTCGTCTTCGTCCTCCTCGTCCTCTTCATCTTCCAGGTCGAGCGTCTCGTCAACGGGACGGGCGATCGGCAAGGTGACTGTTGCCGCGGGCTTTTCAGCGCCGGCCGTGCTGGCGGTGCTGGGGGCCAGAGGGGCGCTCAACTCTTCCTCGAAGAGATCTGAATCAGTTTGAGCCAAGCTCTCTTCCGACTCATTCGGAGCGATCGTCCTGCCGGTGTAGGGATTCTCTGCCAATCCATCGGCTGAGTCATCCGTCAATTCCTGAGGGCTATCGTCCTCGGCCAGATCGAGCGACTCTTCGTCACCGCGCTGCGCCGATTCATCCAGCAGCGAACGGAATCCGCGACTGGAGAGCGGATCGGGGGAAATTCCGGCCGGTCCCAGTGGGGCCGGCTCACGCATGGCGGGCGCGGCCGGAGCAGCCGGTGCGACCTGAGGGGGGACTGCCGGGGCCACCGCATTGGGACGGAAGGGGGGATATTGTGGAACCGGACGCGAGGGAGGGGCCGCGGGAGCCGCCTGCGGTCGAGCCGGGGCCTGATTCTGCGCCTGGGGCGCTGGCGGCGCCTTCTTGCGGGAGCGACCAAACCCGAACATTCGTTCGAACAGATTGGGTTTGGCCGGTTGCTTCGCCGTCTGCCGACCGGCCAGGCCGCTGCCAAACAACCCTTCATGCTTGCGCGGAGCGGGCGAGGTGGCCGGAGGGGTCTGGGTCGACTGAAATTCCTGCCAGTTCATGTCGGGCATTTGCCGCCCGTTCTTGCGATACAGCTCCTGCAACTGCCGCTCGACCTCGCTGGGGGAGGAGGCGCCTGGCTCCACAGGGGCTGGCTGTGATTCAGCGCGTGCGGGGGGATTGTTCCGGCCCATCATTCCGGCGGTCTGTCGAATCCCATCGGCGGCGCGGTTGGCCCCTGCTTTGGGGGCGGTTGACGTGCCAGAGCGGCGCGAGAGCGGCGCCGGCTTGCGTTTGGCCGATTCCGTAGCCCTGGATTGGCCGGTGATCTTGTGAGCTGCGCCTGGGGTTTGGACCCCGGATGACTTCGGCAAGGCGGCCGGACTTCCCAGTTCCGGCTGGGGGATCGATTCTGATTCGGCAATCTCGACCGCATCAGCGTGGCGAATGCGGGCCGGAGATTGGGCCATCAGCAGGCTCGCCGGTGTCAACAGAACCCCGGTCACCGTCGAATACAGGCAAGTTTTTGCCACCTGCCGAATGCGTGCGTTCTTCACCTGTCGTCCCCCCCTCCATGCGACTTGATTTGCGCTGCTGGTTCAATCAGGATGATCGGACTCAGACGCTGTTAAACTATCGGGTGTCGGAGGGGGCGGGTTTTGACGACTATGGCGCATTCTCCTCGGAATTGCCCGGTAGCACACGTCGAATTGTCATAACCGGCAAAGTCTGACGGGGCGACCCAGACTGTCCAGATTACTCTCGCTTGCAAGAGACCTTTCAAACACGGAGCCGTTCCCCATGGAAAACCAACAGCCCGCCCCCTCCCATCCAACCGCGGTCGGCAATCCCGCAAGTTCCAGGGGCGTGGCGGCCGCCGGCCAGCACTCGTCACGTCTTAGGCGCTGGATCATGAGCGCACTGCTGCTCGGGTCTCTCGTGGCGAATCTGGTGATGTACGTGCAGTACCAGTCGTACTTTGCCGGTTCGCAGGGGCCGGAAGAGCGGTTTCATTCCGGAGATCGGTCCAGCGCCGACAAATTGGCGATCCTGCGGGTCACCGGGACGATCATGCCCCCCTTCACGCGTCGCGTTCTGCGTGAAATCGAACAGGTACGCAATGACGCGCAGATCAAGGGGGTGCTGCTGGTGGTCAACAGTCCGGGAGGTTTTGTCACCGACAGCCACCAGATTTATCACCGCCTCAAGGAGTTGAGCGCCAACAAGCCGGTGTATGTCTCGATGGGGAGCATGGCCGCCTCGGGGGGCTACTATGTGGCGATGGGGGCGGGAGACCAGGCCCGGATTTTTGCCGAGCCGACCACCTGGACAGGTTCGATTGGCGTCATCATCCCGCACTACGAAGTCGCCGAGCTGGGGGAAAAACTCGGAATCCGCGCCGCGCCGCTCAAGACCGGGGAACTCAAGGACGCCCTCAGCCCGTTTCGTTCCCTGACCGAACGGGAGAAGGCAGTCTGGGAGGACATCATGAATCAATCGTTTGAAACGTTTTTGGAAGTCATCGACGTCAATCGGGCCGACCTCGATCGGGACGAAGTCCGCGCCCTGGCGACCGGTCAGATTTACACGGCGCGCGACGCCAAAGAAAACGGACTGATCGACGAAATCGGTTTCGAAGAAGATGCCCTGGCGGCTCTCAAGCAGCGGACCGGGTTGACCCGCGCGCGGGTGGTCACCTTCGAACATCCCAGTTCGCTCCTCGACACCCTCCTCGGCTCGGTCCGCGCCGCCGAACCCTCCTCCCAGTGGGAGGCACTGGCCGAGGCTTCCGTTCCCCGAGCGATGTACCTGTGCGGTTGGGGCGCCTTGTTGCCGGTTCGAAACGAGTGAGCGTCCGGGGGACACGCCCCTGGCGCTCCATCCCTATTCCTCGTGGCGCACGACCTGCGTCTGGTTCCGCAGCTTCTCTCGGACTTCCGCCAGCCGGCGCTGCGCTGGTTCAAAGCCAGGTTCAGCGACCACCGCCGCCAGAAACCGTTCCTCGCTGGCCGCCAGTTCCTGTCGGTCGAACAAGATCATCCCCAGTTCAAACTGCGCCCGTGCGGCGCCAACCGCTGCCGCGAGCTCCGGCTCGGCTTTCTCAAACTGTCCTGATCGGGCCAGCGCGATTCCATAATGGAATCGAATTGTCGAGTCCGCCGGGGCGGCCGCCACAGCCCGCTGCAGCGTCGATGTCGCCTGACTCCAGCGCCCCTGGCCAGTGTAGAATTGCCCCAGCGCATCGAGCGACCTCGCGGAGCTGTTCTCCCAGCGCGCGGCGCGAAGGAATCCTTGTTCGGCCTCGGACACTCGCCCGGCCGCCTCGTCCCACCGCGCTTGGCCGATGATGATGTCCACCGTCACCGGTTGCGGAACGAGCAACTGCTGGAACGATCCGGTGCCAAACAGCCCGTCGCTTCGCTCCTGATCGGACGCAGCCCCTCCCTCTGCCTCGCCGAATCCCGCCAACTGAAAACCGCGCGCAATCCACCCTGTTGTTTTCGGCGCGTTGTCCTTCGTCTCCACCGACTGGGAGGGACCGGTGGCGAAGGGGGGGACCGCAGTCAGTCCGGCACCTCCATTAAGGCCGGCGCAGCCCCCCAGGAGCGCGCACAACGCCATCTCTCTGATCGCAAACCGCATCAGTCCCCCCTCGGCACAGGCGACCTTTTCCATTCGGTAAGTATCGGTTGTCTGGGCAGTGCGGGTTAAAGCGAATTTGCAGAAAGCCGCGGGATCATCGGTCGAGAATTGCAGCCGCCGGAGGAATTTGCTCAACTTTCGCCATGAGCCAAGCCTACACGAGACGCCGATTCCTGGCGCGGACCACCGCGCTGGCTGCCGGTCTGGCGATTCCTGCCGCGATCCAGTCTCCAGGGGGGGCGCTGTTTGCCGCGGAACCGTGGGATCTGCTCCTGACCGGTGGGACCGTCATCGATGGAACCGGTGCGCGGCGGTACCCGGCCGATGTCGGCATTCTGCGTGGTCGGATCGGGAAGGTGGGACAGTTGGCCGGTTCTCCGGCGCGGCGCACGCTGGATGCCACCGGACGGATTGTGTCCCCCGGATTCATCGATATCCACACGCACAGCGACCGCATGTTGCTCACCGATGGCCTGGCGCAGAGCGCCATTCGCCAGGGGGCGACAACGCACGTCATCGGCAACTGTGGCAGTTCCCCGGCGCCGCTCAATGAACCGGCGACCGCCGGAGGGCGAATGTTCCACACCTACGGCGAATATCTCCACGCGCTGACCGACGCAGGGGTCTCCGTCAATCTTGGCGGCCTGGTGGGGCACAACACGATCCGCGAAGCGGTCATGGGGATGCAGAAGCGCCCCCCGACCGAGGTCGAAATGGTCAAGATGCGGGACTGGGTTGAGGAGGCGATGCGCGGCGGAGCGGTGGGGCTTTCCACCGGATTGGTATCCCCTCCGGGGGCCTGGTCCAAAACCGAAGAGTTGATCGAGTTGGCCCGCGTCGCCGGTCGACACGGGGGCATCTATGCCAGCCACATGCGTGGCGAGGCGAGCACGGTCGTCGACAGCGTGCGCGAGACGCTACGGATCGGCCGCGAGGCGCGGCTGCCGGCGCAGATTTCGCACCATAAAGCGGCCGGTCGCGAAAACTGGGGCAAGACCCGTCAGACCCTCCCCCTCATCGAAGAGGCGCATCGCGCGGGCCAATCCGCGCGCATGGACGTCTATCCCTATCGCGCCGGAAGCGCCGGGCTTTCGCAACTCGTCCCTCCCTGGGCTCACGAAGGGGGAACCGGGGAAATGCTTGGCCGACTGCAAAACTCCGAAACCCGCCAGCGCATCGCTCGGGAGATGGCCGAAGGGGCCGACGATTGGCCCAACTTCTTCCAAATCGACTGGGACGACATTCAAATCACCACCGCCTCGACTCCGGCCAATCGCCCCTTCATCGGGAAAAAGGTGGGAGACGTGGCCCGCGCCCGAGGTTGCTCCGGAGTCGAGGCGTGCCTCGACCTGCTCCTCGAAGAGCGCGGCTCGATCGGCATGATCAACTTCATCATGGATGAAGAGGAAATGCGCCGCGTGCTGACGCATCCCTTGTCGATGATCGGCTCGGACGGCTTCGCGCTCGATGCCGCCGATCGCAAAGGACAGCCCCACCCGCGGTGTTACGGTTGTTTTCCCCGTGTGCTGGGGCGCTACTGCCGGGAGTTGGGGCTGTTCAGTCTCGAAACGGCGGTTCACAAAATGACCGGCATGCCGGCGTCGCAACTGGGTTGGCCCGATCGCGGAGTGATTCGGGAGGGGGCCGCCGCGGACGTACTGCTGTTTGATCCCGAGACGGTTCTCGACACCGCCACGTTTGACGACCCGCATCAGTATCCGAACGGGATCGATACGGTGATCGTGGGAGGGGAGTTGGTGCTGGACCGGGGGGAACATACCGGCGCGCGGCCGGGAAAAATTCTGCCGCCGCAGCGAAGCTGATCGGTGGAAGAAAACCTCAGCGCTTGCGAACCAGCCCGGCCGACACATCCAGGTCAAGCCCCGCTGTTCTCCCGCGGGCGAGCAATTCCCAGGCGATCGCCGACATGGCCGCGTTGTCGGTACACAGCGACAAGGGGGGGATGATCACCTCCACCTGTTCCTGCGCGGCAAGCTGGGCCAGCCGCTCGCGCAGCCGCGCGTTGGCGGCAACCCCCCCTCCGATGCACAATGTCGCGCGGCGCCGGGCCGCCAGGGCGTGGCGGCACTTGGCGATCAGCACGTCCACCACCGCTTCCTGAAAGCTGGCCGCCAGGTCGGCGACGTACTGCGGCGCGAGCGCGTGCGGGTCGTACGGGGCTGGCGGCGTTCCGGCCACCTGGTACAGCACGGCGGTCTTCAGGCCGCTGAAGCTGAATTCCAGACGCTCCGTCTCCTTGAGAAACGTCCGGGGAAAACGGAACGCGCGGGGATTGCCGCTGGCGGCCGCCTGCTGGATCGAAGGCCCGCCGGGATATTCCAATCCGAGCAGCGACGCCACCTTGTCAAACGCTTCTCCCGCCGCGTCGTCGATCGTCGTCCCCAACAGCTCGAAATCGACCGGACCGGGGCAGTCATAGAGATTGGTGTGCCCGCCACTGACGACCAGGCCGATGGCGGGAAACACGTCGCGCGCGGCATGCATCCGGCAGGCGAAGATGTGCGCTTCGATGTGATTGACCGGCACCAGCGGAACGTCCAGCGCGAGGGCCAGCGTCTTGGCGCACGTCAGCCCCACGAGCAGCGATCCGACCAGTCCCGGATGGGTCACGACGGCGATGGCGGACAGCTCTTCGAGTCGCGTGTCGGCCTGGCGCAGCGCTTCGTCCACGACAGGGAGAATCTGTTGCACGTGGGCGCGCGACGCCACCTCAGGGACGACGCCGCCGAACTTCCGATGCAAGTCGGTTTGCGACGCCACGACGCTGGAAAGGACGTTCAGTCCCTCGTCAATGACGGCGGCGGCCGTTTCATCGCACGAAGATTCGAGCGCCAAAAGCCGACGGGGGATCATGCCGCCGACTGCTCGACCGATTTTGCGGTCGAGGGAGACTTGGATTCCGCCGGATCTTTGGGACTCTCTTCCGGGGACTTCTCTGGTGATTTCTCGGCAGGTTTGTCCCCATCGACCTTGGCGGTTGCTTCCGCCGGCTTTTCCCCCGAGAGCCGTTCCGACAGATACTCGATCGCCTTGGCCAACTGCCGGTCGGTGAAGTCGGACTTGGGAGGCCCCTCGCGCGACACGACATCCCGCAGTCGGCGATATTCCAGATACCGCGCCATGTCTTCGTTGTTGAACTGCACGGTGTATCCGTCGTCCGGCATCACCCCCCATTCATCGCTTTCCTTGGAATCGGGATAGCGATGGATGTTTTTTCCGCTGGGGCGGTGATAACTGGCGGTCGTCAGTTTCAGGGCGCTCTTGCCGCTTTCCAGTTCAATGACGTTTTGGACGCTCCCTTTGCCCCAGGTCCGCTCGCCGATGACCACGGCCCGTTTGTGGTCCTGCAAGGCAGCGCTCACCACTTCGCTGGCCGAAGCGCTGTAGCGATTTACCAGGATGGTCATCGGAAACCCGGAGAAGGTTCCCGGTTTGCGGGCAAACACCGCCCGTTCCTCGGTGTTGCGCCCTTTGGTGCTCACGATCTTGCCCTCCTCCAGAAACAGGTCGGCGACTTCGGTCGCCGCGTTCAGCAACCCCCCTGGATTGAAACGCAAATCGAGAACCAGCCCCTTCATCCCCTGGGAAATCAACTGCGTCAGGGCGTCTTTCATTTCCCGCGACGTGTTGCGGCCAAAGCCGGTCATGCGGACGTATCCGATCTTCTTCTCGGCATCCAACATGAAATTCCAGGTGTCGTCGGACTTATAAGTGTCTCCCTGAACGCTCGGGACGTGGATCGTGGCCCGCTGCATTTTCAGCAGTTCGACCTGCGATCCGCCCGCATGAATCACCCCCACGGAGACTTCGTCGCCGATTTTCCCTTTCAGGATTTTGACCGCATCGTCAATCGTCATTTTCTCGGTGGTCTTGCCGTTGATCTCCATGATCGTATCCCCCGCCCGAACTCCGGCACGATATGCCGGGGTTCCCGGGAGCGGCGAAGTGACTGTCAGGCGTCGCGTCTGAGGATCGATCGTCACCTGGATGCCGATCCCCCCAAACTCCTGTTCCACCTGCACGGTGAAACGCTGCAAGTCATCGGGGCTGATGTAGTTGGAGTAGGGATCGAGTTCCTCCATCATCCCTTTGAGGGCCGCCTCGATCAGTTTACGGCGATCAACCTCTTTAACGTAGTTCCGCTCGACCTGCTCGAACGTGTCGGCGAAAATCCGCATCATCTCGAAGTATTCGTCTTCCTTCGAGGTGGTGGCCGGCGTCTCCGGTTTCGGATCGTCGTTCACGTCGTCGTCAGCCCGCACGGCGCCTCGCACAAGGACGAGGGTGATCCAACAGAACAACACTCCCCAGTGACGCCCAGGCATGTCCGCTTCCTCCGGGATGAAAAGGCAAAATGAGCCAATCAGTGACTTAATTCTAGGACATTTCAAGGTTTGGAACAAGTCGCCACGCCGAGAACCCCAGCGCCCCGCAGGCAGGAACCGAGCGCCCGGGGGCTGCCGACTGACCATTTGAGCCACGGACCACGGATTGGGTATCCCGCCGGACAAATCTCCCCCAGAAAAGATTCTCATCCGACTGGGTTGACTTCCCATGGGGAGTCGATAAGATAACCTTCCACTGCGGCGAAAACATCGGCCAACCGATGCCGCGACACTGGCGGGGCAACCCCCAGGGGAGCGGAGGAAAGTGGCGGGTGATTTTCGTCGTTTGTTCTTTGGCAATTTGGTTGGAGAGCCCTGAGTAGTCGGCGGCACGTGATGTGACGCTGACTCAAAAACGCAATTTCTGGTTTCAGA
>JBJXGA010000240.1:0-19914 GCA_046152955.1 Planctomycetales bacterium
CGACGTTGGAACAACCTGGCATTGGACACCACAAGACATGCGATCAAAACCTGAACGCGCCTCGACGACCTCGGCATAAGCCGCGTTTTTCCGCGAAAAATGCGACCGCAGAATGGGATTGCACCCCTGCTCGACGTTGCTACCGGTGGCAAGGATGGAATCGAATACTTCTCAGGCGTTATTGCCGATGAGTCAAACGCGGAGGAACTCGTAACCGAATGGAGACATCACGCAATGCCACAGATTCGGGAGCGATTTGAAGCCAAAGAAGTGGATCACACACGGGAAGCAAAGGCTGAAGCAGAGTTCAGCCGTTGGCGCTCAGATGCCTCAATTCGGGCGCGACTGATCGGTGGTAAATCTCTGTTGGCACGAGTTCGCAGACGGGTTCGCAATGATCGAAATCTACGCATTCCGTCCAACGGCATTTTTGAACAGCTAACGCAACTCCCAGAAGGCTTCCGTGAGATTGCGCAAGCAATCTTTCCAAGCATTGAACTATGACGCGAACGAGGGCGTTTCCGGACGCCTTCACGGTGCGGAGCCAGTCCGGCACCGACAAGTATCGAAGAGCCCCACACACTTGCCGCCTTCGCCGACGGCAGTGCTTCTCGCTCAGCACGTCTCTTTTGGATGAACGAAAAGCGGGAATGAAGTTCCCGCACTCCGTGGATTCATCGCCGCTTTGGCTTTGCAACGCCAGCCGCTTCGCGCTTGTCCAAGGATGCCCACGCCGGTCAACAGCGACCCGCATCCCATTTCGTTCGCTGCGGGAAATTGAACGCGCCTCTCGCGGAGGCCCCAAACAAAGTAGCCCTTTCACCGGGATTTACACACAAATCCTGGTGAAGAGGCATCGATAACGATTTGCTGTGGCCTATGCTACGTCACTCTACCGCTCGACTCTCTTCGATCACAAATCCAAGTCACTCCGGCTTCTGCTCCCTGCACTGCAAATGACTGATCACCAGCCGAATGATGTCGTAAGGAACCTTCTCCTCCAGGGCGGCAAAAATCGGTTTCATTGGATACGGGCCGATCTGGCCGACTACCTGGGCGACTTGCTGGTACACGGCATCCGGAACCCAGGTGGCGATCGAGGCGGGGCGTTCCTGGCGGATGTAGTCGCTCAGGTATTCGCAGGTCGTGCTGCGAGCGCGGCCAAGACTTTGCATGGCTTGTTCGATCGACATGCCCTGGCGGAAGAGTTGCGCCGCCTGGTGCGCTCCGGCCGAAAGCTTGCGCGGCGCCGCAGGGGACTCGCTCGGCGCAGGCACCGGGCCGGCCGCGTTGTCGCGGGATAAGTCTCGCTCGTGGCATTGATCGTTGAGCAGTTCGAGCACGGCGGCGCCATAGTCGCGGAGCTTGGCGTCGCCAATCCCGTAGACCATGCGCATTCTCTCCAGAGTCGATGGTCGAACTCGGGCGAGCTCCCGGAGCGTGGCGTCGCCGAACACCAGGTAGGGGGGGACTTTCCCTTGCGCCGCCAGGTCCAGACGCAACGCACGGAGCGCCTCGAACAGTTGACGATCGACCCCCTCCCAGGATTGCGCCTCGCCTTTGGATTTGCGGGCGCGCCGCTCGCCGCTGGAATCCGCGCCGGAATCCGTGTCGGACGCCGCCGCCACCGGAATCGACACGAGCTTCGCCGTGCGCCGATCGTTCATCACATCCCAGGAGGCGGCGTTCAGTTTGAGAATCGGGAATTCATCCCCGGCCAGCACCAGCGCCCCCTGGCCGATGAGTTGTTGGATGTAGTTGCGCAGCTCTGGCTGAGAACATGCGGCGAGCAGGCCGTGCGTGGTCAGTTTGTCGTGCCCGCGTTGCCGGATCGCCGCGGTGTTCGCTCCCCGCAGAACGCTGATCACGTGGGCGATGCCAAAACTCTCCTGGACTCGGAAGACGCAGGAGAGGATCTTCTTGGCGATCGTCTGCGCGTCGGGAACCGGTTCCGCGTCTCCCAGGCACAGATCGCACGCGCCGCAATTGTCGGCGGGATACGTCTGTCCGAAATATTCGACCAGCGACCGATGGCGGCAAAGGACCGGGCGGCAATACGCCTCCATGTCGGCAACGTGCCGGTATGAGGACTGGAGAAAGTCGGGATCGACCGGTCCGGGCGCCTCGGCGACCGACTTTTGCATCAGTTTCTTCCAGGTGATGGCATCCCCGGCGGAATACAACAGGACGCATTCCGCCTCCAGGCCGTCGCGCCCGGCACGCCCCGTTTCCTGCTGGTAATGTTCGATCGATTTGGGCATGCCGGTGTGCAGGACGTAGCGAATGTTCGAACGATCGATCCCCATTCCGAACGCCACGGTCGCGACGACCACGTCGCATTTCTCTTCCGTGAACAGGTCATGTGCCCGTTTGCGATCCTCGGGGGTCATCCCGGCATGGTAGGGGATGGCGTTGATCCCCCGCGCTTTGAGCGTGGAGGAGAGACTGTCGACGTCGCGCCGCCTGAGGCAATAGATGATCCCCGCCTCTCCCTGGTGACGCCCAAGAACCTCCAGCGTCTGGCCATACTCGTCGTGACGGGGAACGACCCGGTAGGTGAGATTGGGACGATCGAAATTCCCGACCAGGACTTCGGGGTTGCGCAGGCCGAGTTGCTCGACGATGTCGGCCCGGACCGGCTCGGTCGCCGTCGCGGTGAAGGCATGCACCGACGCCAGTGGAAACAGCTCCTTGAGCTCTTTGAGTTGCCGGTATTCGGGACGAAAATCATGCCCCCAGTGGCTGATGCAGTGCGCCTCGTCGATGGCGAACGTTCGGACATCGATCCGCTTGAGGAAGCCGCGAAATCCGCCGGTCGCCATCCGTTCGGGAGAGGCGAAAATCAGCCGCACCTTCCCGTTCAAAACTCCCTGCTCCGCCTGCCGCAAATCCTCCATCGATTGCGCGCTGTTGAGTTGCACCGCGGGAACGCCATTGGACCGTAGGCCGTCAACCTGATCTTTCATCAGCGAGATCAGCGGGGAGATGACGACGGTCACCTGGTCGCGGACGACGGCCGGTGCTTGGTAACAAAGCGACTTGCCGCCGCCGGTCGGCAACACCAGCAGGGAATCGCGCCCTTCCAGGACGGCGCGCATCGCCTGCTCCTGCAGGGGGCGAAGGGAATCAAAGCCCCAGTGCCGGCGAACCGCCGCCAGGAGGTTGTCACGCCAGGTTGGAGCGCCGTCGGCAGGGATGGAAGTAGTGTTCATAATTCCAGCAGTCTACCGATTTCGGCAAGGAAAATCCAGTTGCTCTTGGTCCCGCCGGTCAAATCTTGTACCTTTCCGCACCCCACGGATAGGGGAGACGAACGACCCGGACCACCCAGGGAGGGGAGACCAGCAACGGTAATGGGCCATGTGGGGGCTGTTTGTTGGGAGCAGGTGTGCCGCGCTGATTTACGAAGTGGCCTGGTTCCACCTGTTGAGCCTGGTCATCGGCGCCTCGGGAATCTCGCTGGCGATTCTGCTCACGGGATTTATGGGGGGGATGTGCCAGGGAAGCGTCGGCTATCCACGCTGGTCTTCCAGCGGCCGGCATCCGCTCCGCGTGGACGCTCTGTTGGAATTGGCGATCGCCGTTTGCGGCCTGGCGATTCTCTGGGTGCTTCCCGCCGTGGGACGATTGTACTGGGCGATCGCCGCCGTCTCCCCCGGCATGCTGGCTTATGGCCGGATGGTCGATCGCTGGTTCGTGACCGAAGGCTATTCATAATATTTGGCGGAAGGAATCGACGCGGACGTGGTGGTCACCGATTCTCCGGAAGGGAATCGCTGTTTTCACGTTTGACGCCTGGTCAGGCACTGGAACTGCGTGGTTGGTTGCTTAGGAGAGTGGAATCGCTCAGACTGGGAGACTGTCTTGAGCGATCTCCAGCTCTCTGGCAATTTCTCCCGCATGATTCTGCTCAAAGATCACACCTCCGACGAACTCGCCCGGGAGCTGGCGCACCTGGCGGTTCCCGCACGGCTGGTCAGGCAGTTGCATGCCGCCGCAGTCCGTCGCGGAGAGGCAGAGTTGCCCCGCGAACTCCCCAACACTTCTCCCCGGCTCCTGACCCGCCTGCGCGAGGTGGTGCGGATTCCGCGGTTGACGCTGGTGGACAAGGTGGTTTCGCCAGTCGACGGGTTCGCCAAGTACCTGTTTCGCGGGGAGGATTCTGAACAGTTCGAAGCGGTCCGGATTCCGCTGCTGCATCGGCCGGGGGATGAGAAGTACGTCGTGTGCGTCAGTTCGCAGGCGGGATGCGCTTTGCGGTGCGCGTTTTGCGCCACTGGACGGCTTGGTTTTCAGAGAAATCTGGCCACCTGGGAGATCGTCGATCAGGTGACTCAGATTCAGGCGGACTCCGAACACCCTGTCCGCGGCGTCGTCTTTATGGGAATGGGGGAACCGCTGCTCAACTATGACCGAGCCATCCGGGCGGCGCGCATTTTTTCGGAACCATGCGGGATGGCGATCAACGCCAAGGCGATCACGATCTCGACGGTCGGCATCGTTCCCGGCATTCGCCGATTTACGGAGGAAGGACATCCGTACCGGCTGATCATTTCGCTGACGGCCGCCCGATCGGAGCAGCGGGCGCGGCTGTTGCCGATCGAGCGGGAGTTCCCGTTGCCGGAATTGATGGCCGCGGTGCGGGAGCGCTACGCGGCGACCGGCAAGCGGGTAACGCTGGCGTGGACGGTCCTGGCGGGAATCAACACGAGCCGCGACGACGCCCGCGCTTTAGCCGAACTGACGCGCGGTGTGCCGATTCTCCTGGACCTGATTGACGTCAACGATCCGACGGGAGAGTTTCGCCGTCCCGACACGGAGGAAGCGGATGCCTTCCGGGACGCGCTCCGCGAAGAACTGGCAATGCCGGTCCAGCGCCGCTACAGCGGCGGCCAGGACATCCATGGCGCCTGCGGCATGCTGGCGGCGACCGCGGGGAGACCAGGTTAGCGGTTGCACACTGGACAGTGTCCAAAAGGCAAACCAAATGCCACTCCCCACTCCGCGAGCTCCGCGTCTGTGCGCGATGCACTTTTTTGTGACGTTGCTTCATGCAACCACGAAATACACGAAAATGAATGGATCGATGTGGCATAGCCACATCAATTGATCTTTATGTATTGTCGGAGATGGGGAACTCCGGGTACACTGTGCCATTGCGGCGTCCAAGGGCGATTTCGTCCGGGCGCCCAGCACCTGTCGTTGCAGACGAGTTTGTGAACTCAAAGACCGGTGGCGTTTCCCTCTGGAACTGTAGCATGCTGAATCTGGGGCGATTGCTGACTCGCGATTGCGGCGGAGTGACCCGGCGGGAGCTGTTGCAGGTTGGGAGTTGCACGGCGCTGGGATTGGGATTGCCGCATTGGCTCGCGGGGCAGGGGGGCGCCGGCGCCCCCGAAGGGGCGCGCGTCCGCTCGGTCCTCTTGTTGTGGTTGTGGGGTGGACCGTCCCATCATGAGATGTGGGATCCCAAGCCGCAGGCCCCCAGCAAAATTCGTGGTTCCTATCGCCCCATCGCAACGTCGGTTGCAGGAACCTCGATCGGTGAACTGCTTCCGGAATGCGCCAAGCTGGCACACAAGTACACGATCGTCCGCAGTATGGCCCATGACATGAAGGACCATAATCAGGCGGGGACCGTCTCACTGACCGGCAGCACCAACGGATCGCAGGCCTCCGGCGGAGTCCCGTTTCCCGGTCGCGTCCGCCCGAGTTTCGGTTCGCTGGTCTCTTTCCTGACGCGCCGCCGTTCGGGGGATTGGCCCGCCTTCACCGTCGTTGGTCCCAACTGCAAAGTCAGCGGTGCCGATTTGCGGGGGCAGACGGCGGGGGTTCTGGGGGCCGCGCACGATCCGTTTCGACTCGACAGTTTTTCGTTTGACGAAGGATTCAAGATCCCGCCGTCGATCGAGCCGTTGGGAGAATTGGGAGGCGAACGGCTCACAGACCGCCGTCGTCTGTTGACAGACCTCGATCATTGGCAGCGCCAAATGGAAACCGAAGAGTCCACGGAACGCTACGGGGACTTGCAGCGGAAGGCGTTCGGATTGCTCAGTTCGGCCGGAACGAAGGGGGCGCTCAACGTCGAGGCGGAGTCGGCGGAGCTGCGCGACCGCTATGGCCGAACGGTCTTCGGGCAGAACTGCCTGCTGGGACGCCGACTTGTGGAAGCGGGCGTGCCGTTCGTGCAGGTCAATTACAGCGGCGATGCGGAAGACGAACAGCAGGGGGGCGATGGGGGCTGGGACTTGCATTATCGGCTGTTCGAGCGGATGCAGGACCGGTATTGTCCGATTTTCGACCGGACGTTCACGGCCCTGTTGGAAGATCTCGACCAGCGCGGCCTGTTGGAAACGACGCTGGTGCTGGCGATGGGAGAATTCGGCCGCAGTCCCGAGATCAGCAGCATCGGTGGACGTGAGCACTGGCCGTTTGGCTATTCTCTGGTCGTAGCCGGAGGCGGAACCCCCGGCGGAGCAGTCATCGGCGCTTCAACCGCCGATGGAGGCTATCCGGCCTCCCGGCCGATTCATCCCGTGGATCTGCTGGCGACGGTGCTGGAGAAAATGCATCTGGACCGGTTCGAATTGTTCGACCGCGATGCATCGGTGCTGGGAGCGACTGTGCCGGAGTTGATCTGATACCAGACCAGAGGTTCCATCGCCCGATGCCGACGTTCGTTTCCAGTCGTGGTCCGAAGCGATTCCCCTTTCGTTATGCGGCGATTTACTGTCTGGCTCGCTTGTCCATGGCGATCCTGGTCTTGATCGGCGGGGTGCTCGGCGGAACGCTGCAGGCCGACGAATTCTCAGAAGGGACGATCCAGCGGCTCACCCGGTCCCATTTTCCTAAGTTCTTCCTGCAATACTCCCCCGATGGATCGCATTTGGTTTACTCGCGGCAATACGACAATCGCCGCGCAGCGAACAAGATTCTGGTGGGATTGCGGATCGTCAAGTCGGATGGAACAGGGGACCGCCCCTTGCTTCCTGAATTCGACGCGCAGGTGCAGATTCAGGAACACCCGGCATGGTCGCCGGACGGCAAACGGCTGGTGTTGTCAGGGGGCGGAAATGACACCGGAAACGCGACCAAAGACCTGTTTGTCTGCGATGTCAACCAGCAATTTCAGGCCACGGACCTGCGCAAGCTGGCGGGGGTGGGGGCCGCGGTTCTGGGGGAAGAGCCGGCCTGGTCTCCCGATGGCCGTCAGGTGGCCTATGTAACCACCACCGAACAGTTGTGGGTCGTCCAGGCCGATGGAAAGAATAAGACGATGGTCCTGCAGGTCGCCGGGCAATACTGCCATCAGCCGGCGTGGTCCCCTGATGGGGAGTGGATTGCCTTTGCCAGCGATCATGAGGGAAATGTCGAGCTGTACAAAGTGCGCAGCGACGGTTCGGACCTGACGCGGCTGACCGAAGCGCCGGGGATTGACTGCCGCCCGCGCTGGTCCCGCGATGCGCAGTGGATCCTGTTCAGTTCCAACCGGGATGGCAATTTTGATCTGTTCCTGATGCGCGCCGATGGAACCGACGCGCGCCCGCTCACCCGACATACAGCACTCGATGATCATGGCGTCTGGTCCCCCGACGGAAGGGGGATCGCCTTTGTATCGCTCCGCGACGGGGGTTTTGATCTATACCGACTCGCGCTCCCCGGCGATGTGGTCCTGGCTGCCGGACCCCCCAGCCCGCTGGACGACGAACCCGCCGTGGGGCCAACTGGGCTCGTGGCCCATTACGATTTTGACGGCCGGACTCCGGCGGATGCCCGCCGCGATCGGGCGGGACGCAATCATTTGCAATGGCACGGCACAAAGCTCATACAGAAAGAGGG
This sequence comes from Planctomycetales bacterium, assembly GCA_046152955.1. Classification (GTDB taxonomy): domain Bacteria; phylum Planctomycetota; class Planctomycetia; order Planctomycetales; family Planctomycetaceae; genus SIAF01. Next base: position 7,840 of record JBJXGA010000240.1, read on the forward strand.
GCGTGGGGCATTGGAGTTTGATGGCGCCACCTCCTATGCCTCTGCCGGAAATCCCGAAGCATTGCGCTTGCAGGGACCATTGTCGCTCTCATTCTGGATCCGACCTGCGCCCCAGGCCGGGAACGGCTACTTGTTGTCGAAGCATGGGTGGAATGTTTACCTGGGGACCGATCTGGCGCCGCGGTTCGAAACCCGGAGCGCCAACGACACCGCCTGGGACACGCTGGCGGCGAGCCAGCCGCTCCCTTCCGACTCCTGGTCGTACGTCGTGGCCCTCTTCGATCCGCAGCAGCGGCAGATCGCGCTGTACGTCAACGGCCAACTCGCCGCAGAGCGCGCACGCACTGACGGCGCCCTGGGCGCCACCGCCGGCTTCCCGTTGGAGCTGGGCCACTACAACCAGAGCCGCACGCAGAAATTCCGCGGCCGATTGGATGAAATCCGTATCTACAATCGCGCACTGCCGAAGGAGGAGATTGCCCAGGAGTATGAGCGCCAGTTGCCGCGCGTGGTTGAGCGGTGAGGCGGCTGTGGAGTGCGGCGAATTCTCGGCGCTTTTCGTATGACTGAATTCGGCTGCCGGTGGGCAGATTTGGCTCGTGCTGGGGACGACGCTTTTTTTTGATTTGTGAACGTCTCATCCGGAAGAACGAACAGCGGGAAAGATTTCCCGCACTCCAGAGCCTCTACCCCCTCTCATAGCCCAGGTTTGGCGATAGCCAGCGTTCGACTTCGGAGAGTGGCATGCCCTTGCGTGCGGCGTAGTCTTCCACCTGGTCGCGGGTCAGCCGATCGATGGCGAAGTAGCGCGCCTGGGGATGTGCGAAGAACAGGCCGCTGACGGATGCTGCCGGGTACATGGCGAACGATTCGGTCAGCGTGATTCCGGTGTTCTTTTCGGCCTGCAGCAGGTCGAACAGAATCCGCTTTTCCGTGTGGTCCGGGCAGGCGGGATAGCCGGGGGCGGGGCGGATGCCGCGATATTTCTCGTCGATCAAATCGTCGGTGGAGAGTTCCTCGGCCCGGCCGTAGCCCCAGTCGCGCCGGGCCTGCGCGTGCAGGTATTCGGCGAACGCCTCGGCCAAACGGTCGGCCAGCGCCTTCACCATGATCGAGGAATAGTCATCGTGGTCCTTATGAAATCGCTCCAGGACCGGTTCGATCCCCAGGCCGGTCGTGACGGCGAACGCTCCGAGATAGTCGGTGCGGCCCGATTCCCTGGGGGCGATGAAATCGGCCAGAGCGTAGAAATCGTTCGTACCGACTCGTTCCCATTGCTGGCGGAGCGTGTGGAAGCGGGTCTGTTCGGCGCCGGTGGCGTCCGGGGCATAGACCACAATGTCGTCCCCCGTGGAGTTCGCCGGCCAGAAACCGTACACGCCGTTGGCCCGGAGCCATCGCTTTTGGACAATCTCGTCGAGCAATTGCCGGGCGTCGGCAAACAGCTTTGTCGCCTCGCCTCCGACTGTCTGGTCTCTGAGAATCGCGGGGTATTTTCCGCGCAACTCCCAGGTTTGGAAGAACGGTGACCAATCGATGTAGGGGACGATTTTCTCCAGCGGGAAATCGTTCAGAACGCGGAGTCCCAGAAACGCCGGTGTGTCGATCGGAATGGCGTTCCAATCGGTGGCGAACTTCCGGCGACGGGCTTCGGCATACGGGACGAGCGATTTTTGCTGCCGATCGGCAAAGCTCTGGCGATCGCGCTCCTGCGCTTGCCGGTTCCGCGCGTCAAACGCCGGTTTCTGTTGCGGATCGATCAAACTGTCAACGACACCGACCGCCTGCGACGCATCGAGGACGTGGACCACGGGATGCTGGTAGGCCTGGGCGATGCGGACTGCCGTATGTTTGCCGCTGGTCGTCGCGCCGCCGATCAGAAGTGGAATCGCGAACCCCTCGCGTTGCATTTCGCGGGCAACGTGGACCATTTCGTCCAGCGACGGTGTAATCAATCCCGACAGCCCGATCAGGTCCACCCCCTCGGCGCGTGCGACCTGCAGGATCTTGTCGCACGGGACCATGACCCCCAGATCGATGACTTCAAAATTGTTGCAGCCCAGCACGACCCCCACGATGTTCTTGCCGATGTCGTGAACGTCCCCTTTAACGGTGGCCATCACGATCCGGGCGCGGGGGCGCTGCTCGACGCCGGCGCGCGCCTTTTCCGCCTCCATGAACGGCAGCAGATAAGCCACCGCTTTTTTCCTCACGCGGGCGCTCTTGACCACCTGCGGCAGGAACATTTTCCCCTGGCCGAAAAGTTCTCCCACGACGTTCATTCCCGCCATCAGAGGGCCTTGGATTACCTCCAGCGGCGTGGGGTATTTCTGGCGTGCTTCTTCGACGTCGGCGTCAATGTGCTCGACGACCCCTTTCACCAGGGCGTGCGAGAGCCGCTCTTCGACGCTCGCTTTGCGCCACGCTTCCTCTTCGGCGGCGACGACCGTCTTCCCCTGGAGCTTGACCTTTTCGGCCAGTTCCACCAGACGCTCGGTGGCATCCGGGCGGCGGTCCAGCAGCACGTCTTCGACATGCTCCAGCAACGTCTTGTCGATCTCTTCATAGACGGCAAGTTGCGTGGGATTGACGATCCCCATGTCCATCCCCGCCCGGATCGCGTGGTAGAGAAATGCCGAGTTCATCGCTTCGCGGACCGTGTCGTTGCCGCGCAGCGAGAAGGAGACATTGCTCACGCCGCCGGAGATCTTCATCAGGGGATAGCGCTGTTTGATCCGCCGCGTGGCTTCGAAGAAGTTGACCGCGTAGGGGTTGTGTTCCTCAATGCCGGTGGCGACGGTCAGGATGTTGGGATCGTAGATGATGTCCGAGGGGGGGAACCCCACTTCTTCGGTCAGCAGCTTGTAAATGCGGTCGGCGATCTCGACGCGGTGTTCGACCGAAGTCGCCTGGCCGTGTTCGTCGAAGGCCATGACGACGACCGCCGCCCCATAGCGGCGTACGAGCCGCGCCTGCTCCAGGAACTGCGCCTCGCCCCCCTTGAGGCTGATCGAATTCACGACCGGCTTCCCCTGCACGCACTTGAGCCCCGCTTCGATGACCGACCATTTCGAACTGTCGATCATGAACGGGATGCGGGCGATTTCCGGCTCGGCGGCGATCAGATTGATGAATCGGGTCATCGCCTTTTCGCCGTCCAGCAGCGCCTCGTCCATGTTGATGTCGAGGATGTTGGCCCCCCCCAGCACCTGCTCGCGGGCGACCGCGACGGCGCCGTCGTAATCTTCCGAAAGCACCAGCCGGGCGAATTTCTTGGAACCGGTGACGTTCGTCCGTTCACCGATCATCGTGAAATTGCTCTCGGGTCGGATGGTCAGCGGCTCCAGCCCCGACAGGCGGGTGCGATCAGAAACTGTGGGACGGACTCTGGGAGTGAATTCCTGGAGGGCTTGGGCGATGGCGTGGATATGTGCGGGAGTCGTGCCGCAACACCCCCCCACGACATTGAGCCAGCCATTGGCCACAAAATCGCGGAGGATGCGAGCCATCTGTTCCGGGGTGTGGTCGTATTCGCCAAAGGCATTCGGCAAACCCGCGTTGGGATGGCAGCTTGTGAACCAGGTGCTGCAGTTCGACAGCTCTTCGACGTAGGGGCGCATCTGATCGGCCCCCAGGGCGCAGTTGATTCCCACTGACAGCGCTTTGGCGTGCGCAATGGAATTCCAGAACGCTTCGATCGTCTGGCCCGAGAGGGTGCGTCCGGCATTGTCGGTGATCGTCACGGAGATCATCACCGGCAGCCGCACGCCATGTTCTTCAAAATACTTGTCGATCGCAAACAGGCATGCCTTGAGATTGAGTGTATCGAACACGGTCTCCGGCATCAGGAGATCGACACCGCCATCGACCAGTCCGCGAATTTGATCGGTGTAAGAGACGACCAATTCATCGAACGTCACGCCGCGGAAACCGGGGTCTTCCACCTTCGGAGAGAGCGACGCGGTGCGATTGGTCGGGCCAATGCTTCCGGCGACGAACCGGGGCCGTCCGGGGGTGCGCGTCAGGAACTCGTCGGCGACGCCGCGCGCCAACTCCGCCGCCGCGCGATTCAGCTCGTAGGCCAATGGCTCCATGCCATAATCGGCCATCGAGATTGACTGGGCATTGAACGTGTTGGTCTCGACGATGTCGGCCCCCGCCTCGAAATACTGTCGGTGGATACCGGCAATGATCTCGGGCTGTGTCAGGCACAAAAGGTCATTGAAGCCCTTGAGATCGCGCGGGTGCGACGTGAAGCGGTTGCCGCGAAAGTCGCTTTCCTGCAACTTGTGCCGCTGGATCATCGTCCCCATCGCCCCGTCCAGGATGAGTATCCGAGTGGCGAGCAGTTCCTCAAGCAGCAGGGCAGAATCGGTTTGGGCAGCGACCGGCATGACACCTCTCAATGACGATGGATAGAAGGCAACAGGGGCTGGATGACAACCAATGACACCGCTGGCCGGGCCACGGTTCAGCGCTCCCTCGGCTTCCTGGTGAAAACCGGGGGCATTTTCGTCGAAATGGCCGGAAGTGTGTAGAGCAAGTGCCGGGAAATTCCGACCCAAGTCCGGTGTGTCACGATGTTTCCTGGACTCGGTCCCAGCCAGTGTGACGACTGGGCTGTTCCGTGTCCGAAAAAAGCTGCGATGTCCCAGGCTCCGCCGAACTCGCAGCGCCGCCGCCGCTCACTCCCCGCTCCCCTCCAGCGCCCGCACCAGTTCCGCCCCCAGCAACACCACGGCGCTGGCGTAATACATCCAAAGCATGACCGCCAGGAACGAACCGACGACTCCGTAGGCGCTGTAATGATTGCCGATGACGACCGCCTCCAAACCCTGCTGCCCCAATTTGAAGGTGACCGCAGTGAACAGTCCTCCGAACCAGGCGGCGCGCCACCGGACAGGCGCCCTGGGGAGCGCCTTGTAGATCGTCCCAAACAACAACGCGCTCACCAGCACCGCTCCCCAGGGAGGAGCATGGCGCGTCACGAAATGGCCGCTCATCCACGGCAGCCAACTCAGGATCAACCTCCCCCACACCAGGTTTCCCACGAACAGAACCAGCACCAGCCCCCCCATTCCGAACAACAGCAAAAAGGCGATCAGGCGATCCCAGAGAATCGTCTTAAGAATGCCAAAGAAGCCTCGCGGCGGATGCGCGACCCCCCACATCCTGGCCAGGCTCGCGTCCAACTGAACGAACACCCCCATTGCCGAGACCAGCAGAAACAACAACCCCACCGGCCCGCCAATGGCCGCCTGCGTCTGAATCTCCGCCAGCAGCCGCTGCAACTGCTGGGCCAGCCAGGGGCTCGCATTGTTTTCGACCAACTCCAGCAATTGGGCCTGCTACCCCTGCAGCGCGGGAGAAATTCGACTCAGGTATCCCAGGCCGGCGATGAGCACCAGCAGAATCGGAAACAGCGACAAACTGGCATAATACGCCAGCGCCGCTGACAACACCGACCCGTCGTGACGGAACCAGCCGCGCACCGCAATCCGCAACGCCCGAATCACCCCCACCCGACTCCCCCGTTCCATCATTCCCTCCCCAAAACTATTTTGCACTTTTCATTTTTCATTTCTCATTTTGCATATCTAAGTCTTGAAATCTCAAATCTCTGAAATCCCTTCCCAACCATCCAAGAAACAGGGGGCTGACGCCCCCCGCTCGCCGGTCCACCACCCGCCCCCCGTCACCCGCCCCCAAGTGTTCGCGCAAAATCCAATCCACTTCCTCCAGCGTCTCAGGGTGCCGGTGCAGCCGGGTGTGCGAGGCTGGCACCAGGCGTTCGGTCTCCGCCTCGGGATATCGGGCGCTTTCGACGGACACCACTCCATCGCCGCGCCCGTCCCAGGGGACGTAGCGATCGTCGCCGATGATCGAATGAAACCGGACGTCAGCTCCCACCGGCAGCCGCGCCAGCGTCGTGAGCAGCGGGTGGTGCGGACGCAACAGGTCAACGCTGGTCGGAATCCGGTGATGCCGCCGGACAAACAGTCCCGGATTGTCATGGATCACCTGGCGGTGCTCCGCATGCTTGCGGGCGGAGAGCGAGACCAGCCGCGATCCCACCTTGCCGGCCAGATGCGACGCGAACGAGGAACCCTGGTGCGGCGTCCCGATGAAAATCACCCGGCGAACTTCAGGCACCGGCGCAAAAAAGAAGACATCTCGAATCCGCTCCCGCTCCGGTTCAGGAGCCTGCAGCGTTTCGAAGGGGCGGGTCGCCACCTGATCCCACAGTTGCGTGCCGCTGTCTGCGACCTGCAATTTCGACACCAGTCCTCCCATGCTGTGCCCGATCAGCACCATCTGCGAGAGCGCGGGGTCGTGTTGTCCCTGAGGGAGCGTCGTCACTGCCGCTTCCAATTCCTGCCGCAGATCGGTCGCGCTCGCCAGGAACGGCCGTCCGGTCGGATACTTAAACGCCCAAATCTGATACCGGTAGCGGAACCAGGGAGCAGCCCGCAATTCATTTCCCAGCCAGAACCAGGTGGTCGGTTCCGACAGAATGCCATGCACGAACACCACCGGGATTTTCCCCGGCTGATACCGTTCCATCATGATCAACTGCGGCTCGGCGTCGTCGTCGGGACGGAAAAATGAACTCCAGGCCACCGTCGGATTTTGGGCCAGATACCACACGAACGGAGCCGTGAGATCCCCTGCCAGCGGCGCCGAATGACTGCCCAGCGGCACTTCCGAAAAATCGAGCGGATCGATGAGCCTCAGGACAAACCCAGGAGAATCGTCTCCAGCTTCCTCGTCATATGGCGAATTTCTTTCCGCTTCGGTTCCAGGAACCAGGAGAGCGGTCGCCGCGAAGGCCTGATCGGGAGAGTGAAACCGCTCTGGCGCGCACCCGCTCCGGACCACCACCAGCGGCACTCCCAGTCCGGGATTGCGGTAGTTGTGCTCCAGTTCCGCCGAATCGTATTCGCCGACCAGTTCCAAATGTCTGAAATCTCCCGGCTCCCAAGTGAATCCAACGTACTCGATCGGAATCCACTGACTCTCGCCGCCGCTGCAAATGAGAAGTCCCCGGCACGGGTCAAACCGCTGGTGCCGCTGCGCTTGCACCAGCAATTTGGACAAGCAGGCATGGTAAAGGAGAGCGGCCTCGGCTTCACAGGCGGGAGTGGGCTGATCCAGTCGCGCCTCGCGCCAGGTGGCCTGCGCCGCCAGGTAATACGCATCGACGCATCCGGCATCCCCCTCGGCTTCCAGAATCAGAGCCTGGGCAATCAGGGCGGCTGGGGAGCTGTGGGGGGGCTCCGCTGAATCCTGCTCCACCTGTTCCCAATCCGCCGCCTGATGGAGCTGGCCGGTGATTTCCGGCTCCGGACTCAACCAGACCGCCTGTGAATTCGTCCAGGCGCACCCCGGCCCAGTCAGCGTAACGACGACCCACAAGACCAGTCCCCATCGCCAGCGGACTGCCCCTGGAGCCAGCTCGACAATATGCGGATTCCGTGACATTCCAGGCAGTGGTTGCGGCAATGTGCGCAGTGCTGATCGACTCCGCAAATCCTAACTAATCATGATCGGCATCCCGACCCTCCCAGGTTGAGCCACAGGCGAATTCGGCAGCGTCCTCCGTTCTCGCTCGGGCCACCGCAACCCCCTTTCGCGACGTCCCCCCGCCTCCTACAATTCCCGCACGTCCCAGTGCAGGGAGCGGAAACCGCCGTGGTTTCCCTGGGACGGCCGGTCAGCCGGGAGAGATTGCGAGATGGATGCCGCTGAAAAAGAGGATTTTCACCTGGGATGGGAGGGGTTTCGGTTCTCCGATCTCTACCAGCCCACTCGCTTGCGGGAGTTGAACGAGACCTTTTGGCGATTTGTCGAAAGCCGGGCGCCGGACCTTCCGGCGCGGTGGAATGCCGCGGGCGACACCCCCCTCCCGCGCCCCTCCCAGTCGGAATTGCTGATCGAAGTCGCAGCGCATTTGGGAGCGTTCCTGGCACGATTGTTTGCCATCGAATCGGCCGCCAATCAACTCCGGGTCGAATCCCGCGACCTGAACGCCGTCTTTCGCTTCAAACAGGATTTTCTGAAGGGAAAGGTCTTCCGCAAAGAATGTGACCAGCCCCTGGACGACGCGGCGTTCTCTTTGTTGGACGCGCAAGTTCAGCAACTCCTCTCGGCGACCCCCGAACATCCCGATCCCGAAATTCGCTTCGCCCGGACGGTTCTGGCGCTCCTTGACTCGGAACGGGATGATTCGCCAGCCGCCAGCAACGCGGAGTCCCCCACCCCTGGGGCGGCGACCGCCGCGCACCATGACAGCCGGGACCGCGCGGCTCCCAGTGCGCGCGATCTGGCGCGATGCATCTGCGGCTCTCCTCCCGAGGAGGCTCTGGCGGGGCGCGTCGCGCAAGCCCTGGAGACGCTGGCCACCTGGTGCGTCCAGGTTTTGGCCGATCCTGTCCGGCGACAGCGCGTCGCCGACTGGGTCTCGTTCGTTCGTCCGGACAAGATCGATTTTGAGCATCTGGTCGAAGTCACCCACCCCCGCGCCGATCTCCCCGAGCTGCTGGCGGGAGACGACACCCACCTGCGGCATCGGGACGGCTTCCGGCTCACCGACGAGCGCATGAGCCGCAAGGAGTACTTGCGGGAGATCGACTACTGCATCATTTGTCATCCTCGTGAAAAGGACTCCTGTTCACACGGCTTTCGTTCCGGTCCCGAGGTGTATCAGCTCAACCCTTTGGGAATTCCGCTGACCGGATGCCCGCTGGAGGAGAAGATTTCGGAGATGCATGCCTTGCGGCAGCGGGGGGAGGTGATCGCCGCGCTGGCGATGATCATGCTCGACAATCCCCTTTGCCCAGGGACCGGACATCGCATCTGCAATGACTGCATGAAGGGATGCATCTACCAGAAGCAGGATCCGGTGAATATTCCGCAGGCCGAAACGGGGGTCGTCTCGGACGTGCTGGAGCTGCCGTATGGATTCGAGATTTACAGCCTGCTGACGCGGTTCAATCCGCTCCATCGCGCGCGGCCTTACGCCCTTCCCTACCACGGAGCGGACGTGCTGGTCGTCGGTCTGGGACCGGCGGGATACACGCTGGCCCATTACCTGGCCAACCAGGGATTTGGCGTCGTGGGTATCGATGGGTTGAAGCTCGAACCGGTGGACGATGCGCTCACCGGGCGCGGCCGGGCCTGCCCCGCGCCAATCCGCGATTTTTCCACACTCAAGGCGGAACTCGATGAGCGGATCGTCATGGGCTTTGGCGGCGTCTCGGAATACGGCATCACCGTGCGCTGGGACAAAACGTTTTTGACCGTGATCTACCTCACGCTGCTCCGCCGCTCCAACGTCCGCTTTTACGGCGGTGTACGGTTTGGTGGGACGCTCGATCTGGACGACGCCTGGCGGCTCGGATTCCGGCATGTCGCTCTGGCGACCGGGGCCGGAAAGCCGACGGTGATCCCGATGAAGAACAACCTGCTCCGGGGGATTCGCAAGGCGAGCGACTTTCTCATGGCGCTACAACTTACGGGCGCCTTCAAGCGGTCCTCCTTGGCCAGTCTGCAAGTACGGCTGCCTGCGGTCGTGATCGGAGGGGGGCTCACCGCCATCGACACTGCCACCGAATTGATGGCCTATTACCCCGTCCAGGTGGAGAAGGCGCTCCAGCAGCACGAACGGATCGTGAGCGAACTCGGCGCCGACCCACTCCACAGTGGGATGGATCGCGAAGAAGCGGCGATTCTGGAGACGTTTCTGGATCATGGTCGCGCCATTCGTGAGGAGCGTGCCGCAGCCCAGCGCGAAGAACGGAAACCGAACTTCGTGGCGCTGTGCCGAGCCTGGGGCGGGGTGTCGATCGTCTATCGCAAGCAATTGGGGGATTCTCCTGCCTATCGCCTGAACCACGAGGAGGTCGAAAAGGCGCTGGAGGAGGGAATCCACTTTGTAGAAGGGTTGGCCCCGACCGAAGCGATCGCCGACGAGTTCGGCGCGGTCGCAGCGCTCAAATGCCGTCGCGGCGATGGGACCGAGGTGGTCCTTCCAGCCCGCACCGTCTGCGTTGCCGCGGGAACCACTCCCAATACCGTCTACGAGCGGGAAATTCCCGGCAGTTTCGAACTCGACGGCGAGGGGCGTTTTTTCCGCAAACACCGGCTGCGCCCGGCGGGGGAGGGCTGGGAACTCGAAGCGATCGATAGTCCCTCCCGTGAGGCGTTTTTTCTATCCTACCGCCAGGACGGGCGGTTCGTCTCCTTCTATGGGGACAACCATCCCGACTATGCCGGCAACGTGGTCAAGGCGATGGCCTCGGCCAAGCACGGCGCCACGCAGGTGGCGCGGCTGTTTCGTCCGGAAATCGACCGGGCCGAGGCGGGGGGAGTGCCGCTCGACAAGTTCACGGCGCTCGCCCAACAACTCGATGAAAGGCTGATCCCCCACGTCGTCGAAGTCCGGAGGCTGACTCCCACCATCGTCGAAGTCGTGGTGCGGGCTCACTTCGCAGCCCGAAAATTTCGCCCCGGACAGTTCTTCCGCCTGCAGAATTACGATTCCCGGGCGCAGGTTGTGGATAGGGTGCGGCTCTCGCTGGAGGGGTTGGCGCTGACCGGCGCCTGGGTGGATGTCGAGCGCGATCTCTTGGGAATGGTCGTATTGGAAATGGGGGTCAGTTCGCGGCTGTGCGCCCTGTTGCAGCCGGGAGAACCGGTGGTGGTGATGGGACCGACCGGCACGCCGAGTGAAACCCCTGGGGGCAAGACCGTGTTGCTGGTGGGAGGAGGATTGGGAAACGCAGTGCTGTTTTCGATTGGGAAAGCGCTGCGGGAGCGGGGCTCGCGGGTGCTGTATTTCGCGGGGTATCGCCGTTTCGAAGACCTGTTCATGCAAGAGGCGATCGAAGAAGCGACCGACCAGGTGGTGTGGGCCGTCGATCGGGGAGAGCCGATCCCGCCCCGTCGCCCGCAGGATCTCACATTCGTCGGGAACATCGTCCAGGCGATGATGGCGTACGCCAGCGGACAGCTTGGGGGAGCGCCTCAGATTCCGTTCCAAGAGCTGGACCATATTCTGGCCATCGGTTCCGACCGCATGATGGCCGCCGTCTCCGAAGCGCGACGCGGCGTCTTGCAACCCTTCCTGCGTCCCGATCACGTGGCGATCGCCTCGATCAACTCCCTGATGCAGTGCATGCTCAAGGAAGTCTGCGGCCAATGCCTGCAAAAGCACGTCGATCCCGCCACCGGAAAAGAAACGAGCCCCGTCTTTTCCTGCTTCAATCAGGACCAGGCGATGGACTGTGTCGATTTCACCAACCTCCGGCAAAGGCTAAAAACCAACGGCGTCGCCGAAAAACTGGCCAACCGCTACCTCGACTGCCTGCTGGCAAAAGCAGGGTGCTAACCGTCGCCATTCACCCCCGGCGAGCGGGGGGTGTCAACCCCCTGTTTCTTTTCTGTTTCTGGGCGCACGCCACCATTCCACCGCAACTCCACACGTCCCAAGTCACAACGACAGGAGAAACCGAAAACTGTCGGGTGGCACACCCTTGATAAGGACGCGGAGGACATCTCTGAGCGCTTGTAGGCGAGATCCGGTGTGTCACGCGAGTTGCGGGAAATGCCATCGATGGGCTTGCGTCGCTTCACGAAACAGGGGGTTGACACCCCCCGCTCGCCATTCTGGCGGGTTTGACGTGTTGGCGGACTCTTCAGTAATCTGGATTGCGATGAGGCGCCGGCGCATGGCAGGGCGACCGCTCCTGTCAACAGAATCAATCTGAGCAAAAGAACGGTGATCAGGCATGAATCGGGGGACGCAATCGAACGCGCACAACGGCGCCCATCGGGGGGAGCGGATATGAGGTCCAGTCGCTGGGCGCTTTGTGCCGTGGTGGTGTGGCTGGCGGGTTTCCAGGCCGCGATCGCCGCGGAGCGGATGGCGGAGATCGAGTTCTTTGAGACTCGAATTCGACCGCTGCTGGTCAAGCATTGCCTGGACTGCCACGGCGAGGACGATGCGGGAGGCAAACTGCGGCTCGACTCCAGAGCGGGGTGGGAACGGGGAGGTGAGCGAGGACCAGTGATCGC
>JBJXGA010000249.1:0-12241 GCA_046152955.1 Planctomycetales bacterium
AGGGCTTGTTGATACCGCATCCAGGCGATGGCCTGGTTGGTCATGTCGGTGGTGAAGTGGTAGCCCGGCTCCTGCGGAGTCTCCAGGTGGGTCACGCCGTCGTAAATGAGCGGCGCCCATTGGTTGGTCTCGCCGCCGATAAAGCCGTAAAACTTGTCGAACCCCGAATGGGTCGGCCAACGGTCGAAGGGACCGGACGGGCTGATCTCCCAGGGGGGCGTTTCATGGTACTTGCCAAACGCGGCGGTGCTGTAACCGTTCAGCCGGAGCATCTCAGCCAGCGGTGCCACGCTGGCGGGGCGCGCCCCCGTATAACCGGGGAACGCCGTGGCGATCTCCTGGACGACGCCGCAACTGGCCGAATGGTGGTTGCGCCCCGTGAGCAGGGCCATGCGAGTCGGCGAGCAGAGTGCCGTGGTGTGGAAGCGGTTGTATTTCAATCCGCCGGCCGCCAGCCGCTCCAGAGTTGGCATCTGGCACGGCCCACCGAACGCGCTGGAATGGCCGAAACCAATATCGTCCAACAGGACGATCACGACGTTGGGCGCTCCCTTCGGCGGTTTCACTTCGAACCGCGCCGGAGCTTTCGCGTCGCGGGCGTCGAGCTGTGTGAACGGAGCAACTCTCGGCGCCGGGATCGGCAGGATCGTGCGTTCGAGCGGACCATTCGCCGAGGGTTTGTCTTGTCCCTCCGCCAGGGGCGTCCATTGGCCCGAGGCGGCCAGCCAACCAAAAAAGGCACCGCAGGCCGCGGTGGCGATTGCCATCCACGCACGCTTTTGTCGCATCAGAGCAGCTCCTGTCGATTCGGCGAGAAGACTGGAATAGCACACTCCACGTCGATGGGAGTGAGGCGTTCGTGGCGGACGCTGCCAGCGTCCGCAGCAGTCTGATTGTAACGATCGCATTTCGCCACGGGAATTGTCGTCACGTCTGTCAGCCATTCCTTTTTGACGGATCCATCACTCTCGCCGAGTTTCCGCTCCTCAAGGTCCGGCCATACGGCAGGCAGCGATCGTGGGGAGGCCAGTCCCTCTCTCTGGTTCGATGGATTCCCCTGAACCCTGTTTTTTCGCATTGTTCCAAAGCAGCCGCCTGCGGTGTTGCCATTCGCTACCTTCCCTCCACGCGGCTGGATAGACTATCCGCGCATTGACCACTCCACACGTCTCTCCGGGACTTCGCCAATGGATCGTTTGATTCTTTCACGTTCGATACTTCTGGTTTTGGTGGCGTTGGGTTCGGGGCTGGAGGGAGGTTCGGCCGCCGAACTGGAGCTTTCTCGGCCGGAAGAGGTGGGGATGTCGTCAAGCGTACTGGCCCGCGTGAAGCCGGCGTTGCAGTCATTTGTCGATGATGGCAAGGTCGCCGGGGCGGTGGCGGTCGTTCTCCGCAAGGACCGCGTCGTGCTGTTCGAGGCTGTCGGGTGGCGCGATATCGCTGAGCGGAAGCCGATGGAGCGGGACGCGATTTTTCGCATCTATTCGATGACCAAGCCGATCACGAGCGTCGCCGTCATGTTGCTCGCGGAACAGGGGCTAATCGATCTCGACGCGCCGGTCGATCGTTATCTGCCCGAACTTCGCGAACGAGATGTGCTTGCCGCGGGGGGCTCGCCACATGACCCGGCCCGCCGCCAGATCACGACCCGCGACCTCTTGCGCCATACGTCGGGATTGACCTACGGTTTTTACGGAGACACGGCGGTTGATCGGCAATACCTGGCAGCCAACCTCCTGTCGCGCGATTCGACGCTCGCCGAGATGTTGACGAAACTGCAACGGCTGCCGCTGGTTTGTCATCCGGGCGAGCGATTTGTCTACAGCGTCTCGACCGACGTGCTGGCGCGGCTGGTCGAGGTCGTTGCCGCACAATCGTTCGATGCGTTCATCGAGACGCGCATCTTCCAGCCGTTGGGGATGACCGAAACGTCGTTCGCAGTCAGGGACGCGGACCTTCCCCGTTTCACGACGAACTATCGGCAGGGGAACGATGGCAAACTCCAGCCGATCGACTCTCCGGGCACGAGTCCCTACCGGCAACCGCCGCAGTTTCTCTCCGGAGGGGGTGGGCTGGTGTCGACCGCCAGCGACTACGTGAGATTCTGTCGAATGCTCCAGAACCGAGGCGAACTGGAGGGGGTGCGGCTCCTCCGTCCGGAGTCGGTGGGAGCGATGACCGTGAACCAACTGGTCGGCCCCGCCTACCCGATCTCAATCGGCAAAGATCGGCGCGATGGCGTCGGATTCGGGCTGGGGTTCTCAGTCATCGTCGAGAGGATTCCGGGGGCTGAGTATGTTCCCATCGGCGAGTATGGCTGGGGAGGGGCGGCGTCGACGCACTTTTGGATCTCTCCAGCCCACGACCTGGCGGTGGTCGTCTTGAGCCAGACCATGCCGTTCACGCTGCAGTTGGAGTCGGCGGTCAAACCGATCGTGTATGAGGCGCTGGAGCGCCCGGGGAAATAAATAGCTGAGCGTGCCTGCGTCGCAGGTCTCATGAAACCATGCGCCAACTTCAGAGCAATCCAAATCGATCTTTCGGGATTGCATTTGCAATTCTGGATATCGCGCTGTCGTTTGCGGCCGCACTGGGTGGAATCGTCCTGTTCATGATGCCTGAGAAAATGAGTGACTTCATGGACGTTGTGATGCTCGCGGCATTCTTTGGAGGTGCCGGAGCATTGGTCGTCGCTTTCGCCGCCGTCTTTATGCCGCAGTCGAGATCGATTGTGCTCCTGATTGGCTGCGTCGTGATTCTGTTGTTGGCAGCAAGCTATGCATACCACACGAGGGAAGCCTGGGGCAGTGTGTAGGTTTGGGATACGGTTGGGGTTGCGGTCTCGTCGTCATGCCACGACTGTGGTCTGCCGGATGCGATCCGCGATGCTCCTTTCGGAGCCGGCAGTTCACCTGGCTTCCTGACGGGGACGGCGCCACCAATCAATCCCGACCAACCCGAGAGCGGCGATGGTGGCGGCGAGCGCGAGCCAGAACCAGAGCGTGTAATGCATTTCGAGAAACAGATGATAGAGCGGATCGGGCGTGCCGGAACTGGTCCCATTCTTGGGTTTCAATGGAAAACCAATCGCCACTTGGGTCACAAGCAGCGCGAGCGCCCCGGCAGAGCAAGCCAGCATCGACTTGAGTCGCACCACCTCGCTCCTGACCTTGATGCTCGCGACAATTCCAGCCAAAAGCAGCAGTGCGTAGATCACCAACAGGGGAGCCCCTCCCGCTTCTTTCCGTCCGGCCCCTTGACTTTGCGCTTGTTGCTCGTTCATCGTCCCTGGGTGATACGTGATGCCTCCATACGTTGCTTGCAGGCCGGATTGCGTCGCACTGAAGTACACTTTCCTTTGCTGGCCCGGCGAGTGCTCGCCACAGCTCACACGGATCCAGGGAAGGGGAAACAGCACCAATGCGAGAAGCAGAGCGCCCGCGGGTCGGTGGCGTTTCAAGCCGGTGGAAGTTGCCGCGACGGGGGCATCGGATTCGGTCTGTGGTAGTTCTGACATGACGGCGTGCCTATACGGAGCGTTTCTGTTGACTTTGGCCGAACTTTCTCCCTTGGATACGGCAGTTTTTGGTGGATTTTGACAGTCTCCAGCCGAAGAAGAAATGCAGCTCAAGAATAATTTACTAAATGGTCGCCAGCAAATCTGCCCATGCCCTTCGGTGTGCGACATCCGAATGTCGATTCAGGTGCTCACCCACGAATTCCAGTATTTCTCTTCGCCCTGGTTCGCCCAGAAGTGCCAAAATTCCTCGGGCGAACGACATCAGGTCCGTCGTATAGAGGTAACGATGACTCGACCAAATCAGCTCCCCGCGAGGCGCATCAGAAATTGACCCATAACGCCTCAGTTCGGTCCTTCTTCACCGAGTGGCATTTCTTTGTTGGCGTATCAATCCGCCGCCATTTTTCATAAAGTTCGTCCATCAGGTCGCAGCGGTAACCGGAAACGGCGGCTTTGCCCTGGATTCCCCGGACGGCTCTTGCCAATTGTGCATGTTCCGAATTGGACATTTCGTACCGGTACGCCTGGTTGTCGCCGCGAGACTCATGGGGATACGGTGGATCGCAGTAGAACAGCGTGCCAGGTCCGTCGTAGAGTTTGATGATTTCCAAGGCCGGTCGATTTTCAATCTGCACTCTCAGCAGCCGCTCAGCAATTTGCGGGAGCGACTCAATGCTCCCCAGCCACCGCGACACCACACCGGACATGCCTGATCGCGTGGTGTCTTTGCAATTGGCCCAGCGACCAAGCGTCGCCGTTTGCGCCAACCCGGTCCGGACCTGCCTGGCTCGAACAAAAAACCGGCGTGCTCGTTCCAGGTCGTTGACGCCGATCTCGTCTTCGGCGACAGCGCGAAAAAACTCCTCACGAGAAAATGGAGTCAGTGCGATGACCTTGGTCAGTTCTTCCGTTTGATCGCGGAGGACGCGGAAAAAATTTGTCACTTCGCCATCGATGTCGTTATAGGTTTCGACTGGCGACGGAGCGCGATTGAGCAGGACTGCCGCGGAACCTGCGAATGGCTCACAGTAGTGATGGCACTCGGGCAATTCGTCCAGTAACCACCCCAAATGACTGAGCTTTCCTCCGTACCAGCCGAACGCAATCAGTTTTCTTCGCGGCGGCACGTTCGGGGCCATTCCCGGAAGGGATTGAACCTTTGTCCGCGGAGTCACAAATATCGGCGACGGGCCTCTGGGCATGTATTCCTCTCCTCAGGTTGGGGGGGACCGACTTCCATTTCCCACCAGTCTCAGCAGGTGATTGTACTAATGTTCACGATTCATGCAACCCTGCGGGGGCCGGGCAAGTTGCCCTGCGCATGACTAGCAAATCCGGACACCGACGGAGGCACCGGACGCGACAGGTCGCCGTGCCGATCAGCCTGCAGAGAATTGCACTCGATTGGGATCGCCGATGATGGACCGGGCAGATTTGGAAATCTACCCCACGTGGGGCAGATTTCCAAATCTGCCCATGCGTCACTTCACTCAGGCACGCTGAGCAAAACGGGTCACTTCCGCGGCGCTCGCTTCTGCGCAAACAGCCACTCGTAAAACGCGGGGCTATTATAGGTTTCTGTCCAGGAGTCGTGTCCCGCTTCTGGATAGATTGTGAACTTCGGACTCCCTCCGGCGGCTTTGAGGGCGTCGATCATCACCTGTGATCGATCGAGCGTGACGGCGGTGTCTTTGGCGCCGTGAAAGGCCCATACCGGCAGGTTGGCGAACGAGCGCGTCCAGAATGGCTCTCCGCCTCCGCAAATCGGCGCGATCGCCGCCAGGCGGTCGGCGGCGTTGGCCGCCAGTTCCCAGGTTCCGAAGCCTCCCATGCTCAGTCCGGTGACGTAGATCCGGTCGGCGTCAACCTTGTAACGCCGCGAAAGGTCTTCCAGCAAACCGATCAGTTCCAGCGCCCGCCAGGTTCTGTCTTCCGGACATTGCGGGGAGACGACGATGGCCGGGAAGTGTTTCCCCGCGGCAATCAACTTGGGAGGACCGTGGACTTTGACCAGCTCCAGATCGTTCCCCCGCTCCCCCGCGCCGTGCAGGAACACCAACAGCGGCCAAGCCGGTTTTTGCTCGTACTCCTGAGGCAAGTACAGCAGGTAGTTCAGTTCCACCTTGATCTGAAACTCAACACGCTCGGGACGCTGCGTTCCCGGCTGATCAGCGGCACAAGCAGGCATGGCAATTCCCAGGAGCAATCCGAAAATGAGACCAGTGAGTCGAAAGGGCATGATGCAATGCGGTCGTGAGGTGAATGATATGCAGAGAACGAGATGCAGGTTCGTCATTCGGCCGGTGTCGCCGCGGGGCCGCGGACCGGCTGGCACCAGGCGCGTTCAAATTCGCCGACGGTCGAGGGATTGGGGTGCCGCTTGGTGGAGGTGATTCGCGCCCGGACGTACAGGTCGTCCTTGGCGAGGGTGTAGCTGGCGCGGGGGCCTTCGACTTTGGCCAGGACGCGCCCCACGTCGGCGCTGTACCGCCGGGTCGCCTGGATCGGCTGGCCATTCGCTCCCAGCACCGGCTGGCTGGCGGAGTCGAACCCTGTGCGCGTGCCGATGAATTCGGTCAGATAACGCACCCCCTCTACGGCTTGAATCTCGATCTCCAGCTTGCCGGCCGTCGTGGTCACCCGTGAAAGACTGACGCCGCTGGAGGAATAAAACCGTCCTGCCTCAAGCGCCTCGATGAGCGATTCGGGGGTCAGCTCGCGGGCCAGAACCATGACCCAACCGCGTCCCGGCTCGCTGACCCGACTGGGGATCTTGTGGTACTCGTGCCCATCGTCCGTGGCCAGTCCGTACATGAGGGGCAACTGCAACTCGGTCAGCCGACGGGTCAGGATGATGTCCCACATTCGGTCGGTGGAAGCGTGCTCCCTATCCCCAGGGTTATTGACGCCGGGGTGACCATTGTAGACTTCGAAAAAATTCTCTCCGCGGACGCGCATCAGGTCTTCGGCCGTCACACCAAAATGGAAATTGGGGTGATTGAGATGGATGAACATCGGTTGGCCGCTCCGCTCTCGTTGCGCCAGCAGGGCGTCGGTGTTCCGCTGCATCACGTCATAGACGCTGTCCCCCCCCAAGGGGGGTTGAACCACCCGCAGATTGGTGGCGTTCATATGCACCGGAACCTTGTCGAAATGGTCGCTGATCTCCTCCCCCTGGAGGAGCAGAAATTTCTCCGGTTCGGCGATTCGGAGGGCAATCTCATCAAACGTTTTGAGGCGGATTTCCCGATTTGCTCCCCCCGGCCGCTCTTCAATCCAATCCTGCGGAAACCGGGCGCGGAGCTTCTTCAGGGCCGTCAAGCCCCCCTTGTTGTTCTCCGCGTCGATCCACCGCTGGTTTCGCAGGAGCGTGTTGTGGTCGGTGAAGCACAGGAAAGGATAACCGTGTTCTTTGTACCACAGCGCGACCATCTCGGGGTAATCGTCCCCGTCGCTCCAGAGCGTATGCGTGTGCAGGTTTCCCCGATACCAGTGGAGCGACTCGTCCGCGGCCAGCACTTGCTGCGGCGCCCCTCCCGATCCGCCATCGGACCGGAGCAGCCACACGGCGCCGGCGGCCGCTAGCAGGACGCAAACGAGTTTTCGAGAGATGGGAGGCATGCCAGGCTCCGCGGTGAAATGGGGGCGGGAGAAGGGAGACAGGTCCGCGCCGGCGGTGACTCAGCGATACAGTCGAGCGACGTAATCGCCGTAGCCATTGTAAACAACCGTGTCGAAGCGTTCACCGGTCCCGAGCATTTTTTCGCTCCGCTGGCTCCACCGCGGGTGCGGAACGTCTGGTTCGACGTTGGCTTCAAACCCGTATTCGTGCGGGGCCAGCGTATTCCAGAACGTGGGGGGCTGGGAATCGGTGAGCGTGATCCGCACGATTGACTTGATGCTTTTGAACCCATATTTCCAGGGGACCACCAGGCGGATCGGCGCGCCATGCTGTTTGAACAACGGGTGTCCGTACATGCCGGTCGCGACCAACGTCAGGTCATTCATCGCTTCCGGAAGAGTCAACCCTTCGGTGTAGGGCCAGGGAGACGTGGGGGAAGCCGCCTGGTTGGGGGCTTCCGCCGGTCGGTCGAACGTCTGCAGCGCGACGAATTCCGCCTGGGCTTTCGGTTCCACCAGCTTCAACAGCGCGCTCAGCGGAAACCCGGTCCAGGGAACGCACATCGCCCAGGTTTCGACGCAGCGGTGGCGGTAGTGCCGTTCTTCAAACGCCATCAGCCGATGGAGATCGTCCAGATCGAACGTCCGCGGCTTGGCGCAGAGCCCATCCACCTGTATCTGCCAGGGGCTGGTCTGAAACGCCGCCACGTGCTGCCAGACCGATTTGAGCGTGCTGAATTCATAGAAATTGGTGTACCGCGCCGCTTCAGTTTCCACCGTCTCGTCGCGGCCATACGTGAACGCCTCATTTCGCCGCGCGGGGTAGATCGTTCCCGACGTCTCGCTCGCTCCTTCCTGCGTCGCCTCGGGAATCGCTCCCTCGCGGAGCGGCGGCGGAGCAACCTCCACAGGATCGACACGGCCCGCATTCAGCACTTCTTCGTCGGTGCCCCGGCTGCATCCGGTGGCCAGCGTCAGCGCGCCGGCGCCGGCAATCGTCCAGCCCAGGCTCGCCAGGAACTCGCGGCGATGAAACTGGCGATTCTGATAGATCGACGGTGGGGTGTGCTGCCGCTGAGGTAGCTCCCACGGCCTGCGGATGAAATAATGCATGCGTCTGGTCTCGGAGGGGATGCGGACGAGTGGCAGTCGGTATTCTATCGTCCCTCCCGTTTGTGGAAAACGACGGAAACAAAATGACCGGTGCCGCTGGATTGGCGGCGTCCCTGGAAGCGACCCGTGGCTCAATCGGTTTTGCAACAGACGCTGGAACTGCTCCGCTTGCATCAGGCCTCCCACACGTCTGTGGGAGCACTTTATCGCTGGCGAACTCTGGTGGAAGTGGTTGTCGCCGCGGAGAGAAAGTCGCGACGCTCCCTCACCGACCCCCAGTGGATGGAGCATGGTCCACTCGGTTCACCCCAGGAGGCGGCGGCAGCGCAGGTGGACGGGCTGGCGGAATTCCTGAAAGGGCAGGGGTACACGCCGCGGATGGCGAGTCCGTTACGCGGCCTGGCCCAGTGGTGGTTGCGGGATGACGGCCGCGAGGCGGAAGAGGCTTATGGATGGGAGCGGCCGGCGGACCAGTTGCGGCACGAACTCCGGAGGATTCGAGGGGTGAGCCTGACGCTGGCCGATCGGATTTTGCTGTTCGTCGGCGGGTTGCCGGTTTTTCCATTGGAGCGGGGGGTGCTGCGCGTCATCGCGCGCCATGGCTGGATGGAGGTCACGGCGGACTACGAAGAGTGGCAGGAGTTCTTCACTCGGGGGAGCCGCGAAGGGGACTGGCCGCTGGCGGAGCTCGCGGGACGGCTCGTCTCTCTGGGGCGCGAGCATTGCCGCGGGAGTCCCGACTGCGACGGATGCCCACTGGCGCCAATGCTTCCCCGGTCGGGTCCGGTAGCGCTGATGGACTCTGAGGAGGGCTGACGGGGGCGTACAACCGTCATAGTCATCATGGTCGCGTGCAGTTTCCCTAGAATGCCGGGGCGGCAAGGTCTTTGTGTCTTTCGCAACCGCTCGTTTTTTCGATGAGCTGCAGAAGGACCGTTCTCGCTTGGTGGCGAGCGGTCGTCTGCGGTTGGGTTGGAATCGGGGTGGATTGCCATGCGATACGACTTGGTGGTTGTGGGAGGGGAGATCGAAGCGCGACATGCCGCGCTGGCGGCGGCGGCCTTGGACCAGCGCGTGGCGCTGGTGGAACCGCACGAACTCGGTCCGGGGGGGGAATGGCGCCCAGCGGGAAAGTGGCCGACCCGCTGGTTGCGCGAAGCGGTCGCGCGGGTGCTGGAAATTCCCGGAAGCCCGGTTTTGCATCGCGCACCGTCGGCCGCCAACCTCCCCCGTCGGAGGGCCGGGAAGGTGAGTCCGCGCACAGACCGCGAACTGCGACTCGCAATCATGCGTGCCGTCCGGGGACAGCTTGAATCGATTGCGCGCTGCGATGTCGCCGTCTTGCAGGAGCAGCTTGACGCGCGGGGGGTCGATCTCCTACGAGGGACGGCGCGGTTTACCAGTCCGCATCGATTGTCGGTCGTGACCCTGGAAGGGGAGGCGCGGCTGGAAGCAGAACGGTTCGTGATCGCCTGTGGCACACGACCGACGCGCCCGACGGGGTTTGCGTTCGACGGTCAGCGGGTCTTCGTTCCGGAAGACATCCGCCGCCTGGAGTCGATCCCCGGCGTGTTGCTGGTCGTTGGCGGGGGATGGCTGGGGATCGAACTGGGACTGGCGTTTGCGCGACTGGGAGTACAGGTGAGCGTCCTGGATGCCGGAGCATTTCATCGGGATGGCCTGATGGGAGGCCAGGCGCAGGGAATGCTCGACGAGGTGGAGGAACTGGGGATCGATCAGCACTGGGGGGTGGATGCGATCGCCGTCGAGCCGACTGCCGGTAATCGGTTACGCGTCCTGCTGGAGACCGGGCGCTCGCTGATTTTCGAAAGCGTGCTCTACACGGCGAAGCGGATCGGTGCGACCGCCGGACTGGGGTTGGAGTTGGCCGGACTGGAACTGGATGAACGGGGACAGATTTGGTGCGACGATTGGGGACGGACCTGGGCACCGGCGCTCTCAGCCATGGGAGAGGTGGTCGGTTTCCCGCCGCGCGCAGGTTCCATCCTCGATCAGGCGCAGGAGTGCGTCTGTCATGCGCTGGGGCTGGAAGAATATGCCGAAGTCCGCGCCGGGTTCCGGCTGTCGCCGAGGGCGCAGCCCCCCTTGCGGCACGTGCAAGAACCGGTCGGGCGTCCTAGGATGCGCCCAACAACGAAAGCTTCCGGAGGGCGGCGAGTGTCCGCTGCATATCGTCCGGGAGGGGGGCCTCGAACGAGATCAACTCTCCCGTGATCGGGTGGATGAACCGCAGCGTGTGGGCATGCAGCGCCTGCCGCGCCATGAGCGGGGGTTCGTCGGCGCCGGCCTCGGAGTTTGCGCCGGTCAGGTCACCCAGCCGCAGTTCGGCGGAGGGGCTATAAAACTCGTCGGCGACGACGGGATGCCCCAGGCTGGCGAGATGGACGCGAATCTGGTGCAGCCGTCCGGAAAGGGGCTGGGCTTCCACCAGCGTGAAGCGCTCGAACCGTTCGAGCACTTGATACAGCGTTCGCGACGGGCGGGAATCGACCGCGTCGGGGGCGGTCGACATCCGAATCGTGCCCCCTCCCGGCATTTGGCCGATGGGCAAATCGACCTCCCCCTGATCGACAGGGAGCACGCCATAGACCAGCGCCTGGTACGTCTTGCGGACCCGTCCCTGCTCCCAATGAATCGCCAGCTTGCGGTGCGCCAGGTGTTCCTTCGTGCAAACCATGACGCCGCTCGTCAGTCGATCGAGTCGATGGACGATTCCCGGACGAACCAATCCGCGGAGTTGAGTGGAGGCGTCAAAATGGGCCTGCAGCGCGTTGGCCAGCGATCCGGTCACGTAGTTGCCGCACGGATGGACCACCAGGTCCGCCGGCTTATTGACGACGATCAGCCACGAGTCTTCATACAGAATCTCCAAGTCGCGTGGCTCGGGGGGGAGCAGATGATCGGGGGGTTCCAGGAGCCGCACGGAAACGGTTTGCCCCTTGTAGACGCGGCTGTCCGATTCCGCGAGCACTCCTTCAATCCGCACCTGGCCGGCGCGCACGAAGCGCTGCATCCGGTACGGGGTGTAGTTGCGAAAGTGCTTGATCAGAAAACTGTCGATCCGCACGCCGTGGAGGTAACTCTCCACGGTGAATTCCGCGGAAAATGGATACGGTGGGGTCAATGAGCTACCTCATCTCCGGAAGGGCACCGTCGCCATCGCTCGCGCTCCTTGCGGTTGAACCAGCTTCCCAGTCGGTCAGGTCGAAACACCAGCCCTCCCATGGCCACCGCGACGGCGGTTCCCCACAGCGCGTCGCTCACGAAGTGCGCTCCAGTTTCGATCCGCTGCAAGGCGACTAGCGCCGCAGCGGTATAGAACAACCGGGCGCCTGCCGGATAGAGCGCCGACAGTGCCAGAGCAAAGCCCACCGCAGTGGCGGTGTGCGCCGAGGGGCAGCTCTGCAGTGGCGAGCCCCCTCCCGTACCGGGGAACAGCCCCTGGAATGAACTCCAGATCGACTCGGTCAGATCATGGTGTTTCGGTCGGGCGCGCAAAACAAGCAGCTTGACAAGATTCGCTGCCAGTCCCGATCCCAGCGAGCAGGCCAGCAGCCGCGGAACCAGGACTCGTCGCCGCGGGTTGCACAGAAACATGGCTATCGCGAAAAACACAATGGCCGCCCACCGTCCGAACGGCTCGATGTCGCCGAGAAAATCGTGGAGGGCCCGCAACTTCTTGTCTTGCACCAGCAGGCGGGAGACGGGAATATCGATGAAGAGCGCGGCGCACCCGGCCAGAAGCGTCGCCGACAACAGCAAGAACCAACGCGGACCGATCACGCAGGCCGGGGGGAACCACAATTTCCCGTCTGAACCAGGAAGGTGTTCCTTCCCGCCATGCGCGGGAGGTTCATCGAGTTTGCCCCCCTCCAATGACATCGATTCCGCTCCGTTCCTCGGCAGTCCGTTTCGGCACAACGCAGGTCTGCGCGCCTTCTGCGCTCAGATCGCCAAACGCCCGAC
>JBJXGA010000262.1:0-22106 GCA_046152955.1 Planctomycetales bacterium
AGCTTGGGGAAAACGGCATCGGTCACGTTGGTTCCCGAGAGCACGACCATTGCCACATAGCCGTAGCCGAAGTCATGCACCGTCCGGATGCGCTCGACTTCCTCGTCGCCGATCTTTGTCCCTTCAAAGCTGACGATCCAGGCCGGTCCGACGGCAACGTTGGGGGCTGGCCTCACCGTTCCGCCCAGTTCTTCGATTTCCGCAAAGCGCGGAACCGCCGGTTCCCCTGCCAATGCCTCGTCGGGATCCGGCTGAACGAGCTTCAGCGAGCGGACTGCCTGGCGGAACCCCGCGATGGCCTGAGAGGTGACCTGCGTTTTCTCAAGCCAAAGATTCTCGAGGCGGGTGAGCGTTTTGAGCCGTTCCAGCCCTTGATCGGTGATCGCCGTTTGCGACAGGGACAACGTCTCCAGGCGGCTGAAACCGGCCACAACGGCCAGTCCGGCGTCGGTGATCCGGGTCTGCGACAATCCGAGCCATTTCAGGCGGCCCTGTCCCTTCAAATGCGCGAGTCCCTCGTGTGAGATGGGCGTTTCGTCCAGATGCAGCGACTGGAGCGCTCTCAACGAACCCAAAGCGGCCAGTCCCTGATCGGTAATCTTCGCTCCCTTCAAATCCAGACGTTCCAGCCCGGTCATTCTGCCGATGTGACCCAATCCGGCGTCGGTGATCTGCGTCTGACCGTCTTGCGATTTCGGGACATTCGGAACTTGTCGTGGCCCGCGGGCGGTCATGGTGATGGCGAACGACTCTGGCGGCCGACGAGCCACGTCGAGCGACTTGAGTGCTTTCAACGCGACAAGCGGCTCCAACCCGGCATCGGTGATGCGCGCGCCGGACAAAGTCAGTGAACTCAATCGAGGGAGCCGGGCGACGGTTTCCAGTGCCGCGTCGGTCACATCGGTCGCCGACAAGTCGAGTGTTTCCAATGCCGTGAGTCCCGCCAAGCGACTGACCCCGGCGTCGGTCACCTTCGTGCCGGTCAGGTCCAGACTGGTCACAGAGGTGAGCGGCGCGATGAAGTCGACCGCCTCGTCTCCCGCACCGGTTCGTCGCAGATCCACCATCCAGACCCTGCCGTCCGCATCGAGTTCCACGGCGGCCTTGATCCGTTCCAGCCCGGCCAACGCCGCGCGCTGCTCCTCGGGAGCAACTCCTGCAGGCTGGGCCGGCCCGGCCGAGGCTGGCTGAGCACCGATCGGAGCGGCACCCTCCATTCGGGCGCCGGCATCATTCCCGCTGGCCTCGGCAGTCGGCGTCTGGGCTTCGTTTCCACCAGCCGGAGGCTCCTCACGCGGCTTGGGTGAATCGCTCCCTCCGCCGCATCCGCTCGCTAAAGCAACGACCAACAGGGACAGACGGAGGTGGAAACTGGCCGTCGAATTTCGGGTCATTGCAGCAACTCCTGGCAGTGTCGGAGCGAACCGTGGTGGTTCATTGTCAGCCATGTCCCGCGCGAATGCAATCCGCATCCTGCGATGCGTGCCGCACGGAAACAAAACGCCGGACGCAGGCGATTCATTTTTCGCTCTCGCTTCCAGCTCGGGACAACCGCGGGGAGTCCCGCATTTCGCCCCGCACCGGGGGAAACTGCGGCAACCGGTCATTGGAGTGCCCAGGGCGTGAAATCTCCGCCAACATCTCTTGCATCGCCGCCCTTGAACCGCCACTATGGGCTTTCCGGGGTCCGTTGATTTGGTTCGCTCGGATTGGACCACGGATTTGGGGCGCGGCGGAGGCTTCGGACGGCAGGGCCGTGTGTCCGGCGCACGCGATCGCGGATTTCCGGCCGTTGAATGAAGATCGTTCTATTCTTCCATCAGGAGTTGCACATGCGGACGTCGGTGACCATTCTGGGTGGCGTGCTGTTGGTGGCGGTTGGCTACGGATTGGGCACTTTTCACGTGTTCTCTCCTTCGACGTTGATGGCGCAGGGGGGCGGGAACCGGGGGGGCGATCCGCAGCAGGGAGCGGTCAATCTTTCGGATGAGACGAAGGCCAAGATCAAGGCCGCCTCTGACGCCCTGCGGGCCGCCATGGACGCCCTTGTCGATGAGGGGAAATACTCCTCCGCGACCAAAGGGGTCAACGCGTTCGCTGTCCTGACCGGCGGGGGAAACGCTGTGCAGGATCTGGAACGTGGCGGAGCGGTCGTCGATCCTGAGACCTATGCAGCGCTGTACGCCGATCTGGCGACCGACAACGTCGCGGTGGACCTGGGGCGCGACGCCGAGGGCCGTCTGACCTATAAGAACAAGGTCGTCCGCATGTACAATCTCTCGCGGGTCCGGGCGCTGTATGGCGTTCGGGCGGAATTGACGGGAGAAGAGCTGCTTCCGGCCGCGATGGGAGACGTGGGCAAAGCCAAGTCCAAAAAGAAGAAGCCCGCCCCCGTGGACGATGTCGAGGGGGACGAACAGTAACCGATCGTCGCTGGCCGGCGACCGGCAGGAGTGCTGACTCACGGCGGAGACTTCCACCCCTATGGCACGTCTTTCACAGGCCGACCTGGCCGATTTGAATCAGAGTCTTGAATCCCGAACTCCACTCGAGCTATTGGCCTGGGCCAGTGCCACGTTTGGAGATCGGGTGGCGATCCTGTCCGCCATGCAACGGGCCGGTTGCGTCGTGTGTCATATGGCGAGCGCCAACGGCATCCCGCTTCCGGTGTTGTTCGTCGATACCGGCGTGCTGTTTCCCGAGACGCTGGCCACGCGCGACCGCATCGCCACAGCGTACGGACTCAACGTCATCACGCTGTCTCCGCCACTTTCCATGGAGGAGCAGACGGCGCAGCATGGCGTGCTGTATCTGACCCCCGACGGGCAGACCCAATGCTGTGAGATGCGTAAGACCGCACCGCTACTGCAAGTCGCCGGACAATACGACTCGCTCGTGGCCAGCCTCCGCCGCGGCGACGGGGAACGTCGCAGCAAAGTTCCGATCCTGGCCGTTGACCCGCGGATGAACTGCCTGCGGGTCAACATCCTGGCCAACTTCACCGATCAGGAACTGGCCGACTACATTCGCGATCATCAGGTGATCACGAATCCGTTGCACCAGCAGGGATATGCCACAATCGGCTGCGTCCGCTGCACGACGCCGGTCCTGCCCGACGAGCCCAAGCGGGCTGGTCGCTGGCGGCACCTGGGCCCCTGGGCCATGTATTGCGGCATCAATCCCACCGATCTCAATGGAGGGACCGACAAGGCGATCGACCTTCCGACGGACCTCATCGACCGTATCCTGGGGCGGAAAGTCGATTTCGCGATTTGATTCACACCATGCTCAACCAGGAACGAGACTTCGCGCTGGAGACTGTCCGCAGCGCCGTTCAGATTTGCCGGCTCGTCCAATCGGTAATCACCCCCGGCCGCTGGGACAAGGGGGACCGAACCCCCGTCACAGTCGCCGATCTGGCGGTCCAGGCGGTGGTCAGCGCCGCCTTGCAGGAGCGCTTTCCCCACGATCCCCTGATGGGAGAGGAGGAGAGCCGCGAGCTGCGCGAGCCCGGATGGTCCGACTTACTGTCGCAAGTCACGCAGCACGTCTACATCGTCCGGTCGGAACGTCCCACGACCGCGAGCATCCTGGACTGGATCGAGCGGGGACAGCAGCCGATCGATCCTGCGCGCCGGTATTGGGTTTTGGATCCGGTGGACGGGACGAAGGGCTTTCTTCGCAAGGAGCAATACGCCATCGCCCTGGCGCTGGTGGAGCGGGGCGAGGTTCTGCTGGGAGTTCTGGCGTGCCCCAATTTGCCGTCGTCCTACGATGACCCGACCCGCGTCGGCGCCGGCCAACTTTACGTGGCGGTCCGGGGGGAAGGGGCCGAACGCTGCGATCTGGGGCCGGACGACGTGATCATCTCGCGGGAGCGATTGTCGGTCTGTTCCACCACCGATCCGCGGCTGGCCCAATGGTGCGAACGGGTCGAGTCGAGCGACAAGAATCACGACGTCACTGCCCGGGTGGTCGAGCAGGTGGGAATTGTCCACTCGCCCCGACGGCTGGACAGTCAGGCCAAGTACGCGGTCGTCGCCCGCGGGGACGCGGTGCTCTACCTGCGGCACAGTCTAAGCGACTATCGGGAAAAAGTGTGGGATCATGCCGCTGGCGTCCTGATCACCGAAGAGGCCGGAGGAAAAGTGACCGACGTCCACGGCGCGCGGCTGGATTTTTCCCGCGGCAGACAACTCGACGGCAACCAGGGAATCGTCGCCACCAACGGAACGCTGCATGACCGGGTGCTGGAAGCCGTCCGCCAGGTCTTGGTTCCCGGCTCGCGAACGCCCTGATCCCGCGCTTCGTTGTCGGGTGCTGAAACCGATCACCCGGTAGAGCTGGCGCGCATGTAACGTGCGGCGATCGAAGTCGGACCTTGAGGATCCGTCATTTTTCGTGTTCTTCGGGTATTTCGTGGTTTCAACTTTTTGATCCATTCAGTCCAAAGCGAACCACGTCGGAGAGAAAAATGAACCACGAAATACACGGATGCACACGGATCATCACCTGTGACTCGATCCTCGAATCATCCGTGCCATCGGTGTCATCCGTGGTTCAATGAATCTGTCCAACTCTCTCGCGACTTGAAAATCTTCTCGGCGTACCAAGATCCTGCTGGATTGCGGCGCGGAGAGGGAGGTTGCATTTGGCCTGATGGACTTGAGACAATTTCCATTGGCACCGACCAGTCCTTCCCTTTAAGGGGCGATCCACGTCCATCGACATGGGAGCGCGGGAACTTCCCAGAAGCCTCCTTAGTGGACCGTTGAAGGATTCAGGCAAGATCTGTGGCAAAGAAATGGCGGTAGGGCAGACACAATCGCAATCACTACCTCGATGAGCCACGTCATGAAAATCAAATCCGAATGGTGGGTCGCCGTCCCGCGCACGATGGCTGATGACCCGCAACACAGCCATTTTTCTGCCAGAGAAATTTTTGCCAGAAATTGTTCTGCCATTTTTACCTCCGCCCGATTCCATCACCCGACTTCAGAACCCCGGCATCTGGGTTGCCAAGCCAGGTGTGCAACCGCTTCGCGGTAACGACCGGGATGGACCAGCCTACCTGGGGTGCGCTTCGCGACCCCAGGCTATCGTCTCAAACTGCTTCGCAGTAGTTCCTCGCCCCTGTCCATCAAAACCTCTTGTGCTCCTTTCGTGTCGTTCGAGTATTTCGTGGTTCATTCTTCTCTCCGACGCGGTTCGATTTGGTCTGAACGAGTCAAAGCGTTTGAACCACGAAATACCCGAAGAACACGAAAAGAGAAGTCTGGCAAAGTCCAGTTTCGAACTCCCGATGTCGCAAGGGGGGCCGCTTTGATTCCGCAGAGATCGACGAGGCTTGGGGCCGCATGGCTTTCCCAGAATCTGTCCGTCACAAATTCTCCAGGCGGAAGCCTCCCCTGGGCTTTGCCAAAGCCCGCAGCCGGTCGAGGTTTCCCAAGGGGGTCGTTTCCTAGAATCGCTAGCGCTGATGGCACCGGTCTCCTCGCAGTTCCCTGGACGCCAGAGCCGGCGGGATCGATGTTTGGCTGATGGGGGTCGAAACATCTGGACGAAATCAAAGCATACCCGCGAGCCCCGCTCCGGAATCGCCGGATTTTGCGATTCTGTACGCTTCTGCCGACATGAGGTTGACAGTATGGTCCTGGCTGAAACTTCAGGCGGCCCTGCCGCCATCCCCCCGGTCGAGTTCACCCCCCCCATCGCGGGCTTTGAGGCGGCGCGCCTCGTGCTGGAGGTCACTCGCGGGCAGACCCGTTTCCGCCGACGACCGGTCACCAATCCGCGGTTTCTCATCGGGTCAGGAGCCACCTGCGACCTGCGGCTGGGGGGAGAAGCGATGCCCGCGCTGCACAGTCTGATCACTGTGACCGGACAGGAGGTCCATCTGGAGGCGATCGCCGCCACTCCGCAGCTCATCGTCAACGGCGCACCCATCCAGGACATCCTGCTCCAAGACGGCGACGTAATTGAAATTGGGGAAGTCGAACTCCTGGCGCGGCTGTCTGCCGGTCGTGCCCCCGCGCAAGTGCAAACGGCGGCCCAAAGCCAGGAATCTCTCGAGACGCCGGAGCAGGACTTGGAAGAACTCAGCGCGCTGGAACTGATCGAACGGATCGAAGCCGAACAGCGGCAGATCGCGGAACTCGAAGCGGGGCAACGGACGGGGCTGCAGGCCCTGACGCAAGCCGCCCTGTTGCGGGCTCGCGAAGCGCAGCCAGCCGCCCCCCGAGCGATTCCGGCGCCTCACTTCCTGAAGCACCGATCACCGACGACGCGGGTCGCGAGCGCTCTGCCGGACACCGAATTGCAGGAAGAGCTGGAGCAATTCGGACAGCAACTCGGGCGACTGTCGCAGACGCTTCAAGCGGCTGCGGACGGCGCGCAACAGCGCGAATCGCATTACGTGCAGGCGGCCGATTCGCTGCTGGAGACCCAACAGCGACTGGCGCAGCAACTCGAAGGGGTGCTGGAACAGGTCGAGGCGTTGCGTCAGCAACACGAGATGCCGTCCAAGCCGCGGGCGATCGCCTGAGTAGCTCACGATCGACGCTGGCCGGCGTGCCGCCAGCCCATTCGTCGAGCGGATTCGCTGAGACGCCTTCGACACTACCCACGTCTTTTCGCAACCAGCCGGGGATCGAAGGAAAACGGCGTCTTTCCCAGAACTCGAATCTGGAGGATGTCGGGGTGCTTTGGATTGATCACGTAGTTTCGTTCGCCAGGAATGATGGCCGACGGGACACACAGCACCGCGTCCTGGCGGCAATCGAGCCACTCCTCGCCTAGCTTTTGAAGCGACGCAGGCGCGGGATATCGTCGCCACCCCCTTGGCAACTCGGAGACCTTGAATTCGGCCACGTGAATTGGTGAGGGGACGTCGAGTTCAATGGCGACCAGATCTCGCGGCACCAGGTCCACATCGACGTGGACCAGCAGCTCCAGGCTGGCCAGGGCGAGAGACTGGGAAGCATAGACAACCAGGCGTGGCGCGCTGTGCCATCGGCCGGAAGCATGCAACCCCCCTTCGCCACTCAGTGGCTGCTTCGCGAACGACCGGCGGCAGAGTCGCCAGACTCGCATCTACGCGTAAATCCCATGTGAAATTTGCGTCAGCACATTTTCAACCTGGCGAGCGCCCGGTTCGGTATCGAGCATGCTGAGCGGGGTATTCCCCCCCAACGCGAGGTTCGGGCGGGCAAGCCAGGCACGAGTTTTGTCGAGATCTCCCAACAGATTGGCGGCCAACTGCACAATCCGGGCGCAACGATACAGTCGGTCGGATTCGATCGGCGAGAGCTGCCCCCGGCTTTTCTTTCGCCGCGCCAATGTCCGTGGAGCCATCCCCAGAACCTCGGTCACGTCACGCATCGGCATGTCCAGGAGACCGGCCAGCACCTCCAACGCGGCATAGGGAAATCCTGCGCGAATGGCGCGCTGGATTCCCAGTGTCTCAGAAATCCCGCGGAGCACTTTCGCCCCTCCGAGGAAGTCGGCGATGTTGCGTTCATTGACGTTGGTCATGATTGCCATATGGCGAATATCATATCGCCATTTGGCTGAGGAGTAAAGGGAAGCGAAACGAAGTGGGGGGGCTCTCGACTTGTCGAAAAGCTGCGGACGCCGCGCGCCACACGGTTCCCTGCCGAGCCTAACCCTGCTTTTCGCGAAACCTGAGATTGGGTTTTTCGACCGTCACCACCGTATTGGGGGGGATGCTCTTGCTGAGCGACACGCTGGCTCCAATCGCGGAGCCGGCGCCGATCACGGTGTCGCCTCCGAGGATCGTGGCGTTGGCATAGATCACCACCCCTTCCTCGATCGTCGGGTGCCGCTTGCGTCCCCGGATGATGTTGCCCTGTTCATCCCTGGGAAAGCTGATCGCTCCCAGCGTCACCCCCTGGTAGATTTTGACCTGAGCCGCGATGTCGGTCGTTTCGCCGATCACCACTCCCGTACCGTGATCGATGAAGAACGACGGTCCAATGTTGGCCCCCGGGTGAATGTCGATCCCGGTCTTGCCATGCACCCATTCGGTCATCATGCGGGGGACGATCGGCACCTGCAGCACGTACAGTTCGTGCGCCAGCCGCTGCACCGTGATCGCCTCCAGCCCCGGATAGCAAAAGATGATCTCGTCCAGACTGGTGGCGGCGGGGTCGCCGTCGTAGGCCGCCTGGACGTCCGACGCCAACAGGCCGCGGATGCGGGGAATTGTTCCCAGAAATTGCAGAGTCTTGGTCTGGCCCAGTGCCTCGAAATCGGGGGGGGCGGCAGTCCCGCACGACTCGCCATGCCGCAAATCGTGCTCGTGCCGCAAGGCCCGGGCGATCTGCTGCGTCAGCTTGTCGTGCAATGAATCGATCAGGTCGCCGATGTGGTAACCGACGTTCCCCAGGTGCAGATTCTGGCGGCGGCGATAACCCGGAAACAGAACCTCTTTGAGGTCTTCGACGATCTCCACCACCGTGTTCAGATTGGGGAGCGGGCAAAACCCCAGATGGTTGATCTGGCTGACAGTCCGGTACGTTTCGATGATTCGAGCCGAGAGGTCCGGGAGTTCATCCTTACGGAGCGGATGGGTGGCCATGCAGCGGTTCCAAAAGCAGGAGGATGTGAGATTCCCCGGCGGGCGGCCCGGGAATGATCGAAGCGGTCCAGCGCTCAGGCACACGGCGTCAATAGACGGCACCGGGCGCAGCCTGCGCCATCGCTACAACTGACATCGGCAGATTTCGCGGCAGAATTGAACGGGACTCAAGCCCCGGTTCCGTCGAGAGGATCGGCCGCGGGGCCGGGAAGTTCCGTCACGGGAGGAGCGCTTCCGGAATCGGGTTCTGTTCCGATAAATTCCGACAACGGGCGACGGGTCTCCAGCGGGTCCGTGTGTTTCCGCCAGGCGACGATTCCCGCCGGATCAAACAGATCGAAGATGAACCAGGCGAGATCCCCCTCGGAGAGTGACGGAATCACTGCCAGTCCGGTCGCCGGATCGAGACAGTAGACGCTCAGTCCGACCAGTTCCTCGACCGTCTCCTCCAGGTTCCCCTGGTTTCGGGAGATTTCGCGCTCGACGTCGGACAACTGAATGAGCGCATCCCGGTTCGCCACACCGGTCCGCGCTTCCATCCGGCGTTTGCGCTCCTGCGCCTGCCGCAATTGCAGCCATTCGTTTCGAATTGACTGCATCAGCGAGCGGACATAAGGGGCCAGATTCACGGCGCCCGACTGAGACCACAGTCGGAGCGTGATCACCGATTCGGCGGATTCGTGGCGTTGCTGTCGCATGATGTCCCTTTCATTTGCCTGGAAAACCATTCGCACACTCACGATCTACAGCAACTGGCATGCCGCACTTCGCTTGAATTGGTGTGCAAGTTCGTAACTCTATAAATATCAATAGGATATGTGCTCGCATTCGATTTCTGGGCGGGCTCCGTTACAACGCAGATTGGGGGACAACTGTCGCAATCGGTGCCAAGCTGGCATCAGTCGTGCAGCATGCTGCCAAAACTATGAGACGACTTGAGGGGGGGAAATTGTTCGGCGAATCGGTTGCGAGGATTGAAACGATTGTGGCGCATTTGCTGTCAAGACCAGTTCCTGAAGATGCCGATTGTATGGGACAGTCTGAATGTTCCCAACGGAACGATCACAGGGGGTTTTCCGATGAAGAAGCTGCCGACCGGACGCCGCGAGAATACGAGCGGCAAACTCCATACAGCACTCTGTCTGGTGCTGACCATTACCAGCGTCTCCTGTCTGGCGCTCTCCGGATGCATGTCACCGACGCTCCGTGAGGCGGTCGCCGACGCGGAGACGGCGGACCATCCCCGCGAGCTCCAGAAAGTCAGCATTCCGCCTTACCGCGTCGAACCGCCGGACATTCTCTCGATCGACATCGTCAACAACATCCGCCCGGCGGACGACCCGCTGCGGGCCGGAGATGAGCTGGTGATTCGCGCCAGTGGACTGCCGCCGGTGGTTGAAGCGGATGACCCGGTCATTGCCGATTTCAAGACGGTCAACGGCGTGTACCGCGTCCAATCGGACGGAACGGTGGACCTGGGCCCCGAATACGGATCAGTGCCGATTGACGGACTGACCGTGGTGGCCGCCCGCCAGGCGATCGAAACACACTTCCGCGAAGCCCTGGCGGTCCAGAATCCCCGCGTGGCGCTCAGCATGCCGAATGTCAACGGCAAACAGCTCATCGCCGGCGAACACCTGGTGCGTCCGGACGGAACCGTCGCGCTGGGAGTTTACGGGAGCGTCTACGTCGCCGGGATGACCCTCGACGAGATCAAAGAGACGGTCGAAACGCACCTGTCGCGATACATTCACGATCCCGA
Organism: Planctomycetales bacterium; assembly: GCA_046152955.1. Lineage (GTDB taxonomy): Bacteria > Planctomycetota > Planctomycetia > Planctomycetales > Planctomycetaceae > SIAF01. Next base: position 10,362 of record JBJXGA010000262.1, read on the forward strand.
AGTGCAGGTCGACGTCTTGTCTTACAACAGCAAGAAAGTGTACGTGATCACCGACGGAGGGGGGAGCGGCGAGTCAGTCACTCCCCTTCCCTTCACGGGCAACGAGACGGTGCTCGACGCCATTGCCCAGATTCAAGGGCTGTCGGAAGTTTCGTCGAAGCGGATGTGGATCGCTCGCCCCGCTCCTGCCGAGAGCGAAGTCGCGCAGACGATGCAGATCGACTGGCGGGCCATTACGCAGGACGGGAACACGCTCACCAACTATCAGTTGCTCCCCGGCGACCGGGTCTTCATCCAGGCCGACAAGCTGGTCGCAGCCGACAACTTCATCGCCAAGGTGACCGTCCCGATCTCCCGTCTGTTTGGCTTCACGCTCCTGGGTTACTCCACGATCGGACGGGTGCAAGGACCGCTCAATGCCGGCCAGGGTCTGGGTGGAGCCGGTGGATTCGGAGGGATTCGCTGAACGTCGGGGGCTGGGTCCGGGGTCCGACAGGTTGCCTGGCGACCTGCCCAGTCCCGTCCGGCTGGCTTGTCTGATGCCAGCCACCGCAGGTATCATTCAGCGGGCGTGATCATCTAACGTCAAGTAGCCATCGGCCAAGGAGTCGTATCATGCGGATCGCACGATTTGCAGTTTATGCAGCGGCGGCGTTGGGGATTCTGGGGGGGGCGTCGGCCAACGCCCAACAGAAGGCTCGGACGCGGCGGGAATACCAGTCGCCGTTTGCCACGGGCGAAAGTCGGGCCTCTCTCAGCAATTACGCCAATGCCGGAAGTGGATCCCCCAACCTGGGGGGCGGACCATCCAATTCGACCTCCAGCCTGGCCGGAACTCTGGGGATCACCGCCCCGACGCGCAACCCGAACTTGAGCCGCTCCACATCGCTGCTGAGCAACTCGTCGATCCAGGCGCCGCGACCAGGGGGCGCCCGGCAACTGCGACGCAATCAGTCCCCGACCCTCAGCCCCTATCTGAACCTGGTTCCAGGTTTCATCGGTTCCCCCGAGGGGCAGTTTTTGATGCGTACTTTGCCGCAAGAGGAACAAACTCGGACGCAGCGCCAAACGCAGCGTGCCTTGCAGGGCATTCAAGGGGAGATTGACCAGCAGGAAAGACAAATCCAGACCGGCATCAAGTCGACCGGTCATGGAACTTCGTTCATGAATACCGGGAATTACTTCGGCGGCCGCCGGTAGTGGAGCTTTCGCGAAGCCGCTCCGCGACGTGGCGACGATTCATTTGATAGTGTCAGTTTTTTGCCAGGGAGGGCAAAATGATGAAACCGACGATCCGCGCGAGCGCGCTGGGAATCGCCCTGTGTCTTCTGAGCTGTGCGTCTGATGCCCAGGCCGGGCTGTTCAGCCGCTGGACCAAGAGCAAGCCTGCCAAGCCCGTGGCCGGGCGCGGCCAATCTCCCGAGGGGGCTCCCGCGGCGGGCGGCAGCTGGCAGCAGCCGCCCGGCGCCGCCCCCCCCGGGTACACCGCGCCTCCGGTGTATACCGCCGATGAGTGCTGCGGTCCGGACGACAAGTATGGCAGGCACATCGCCCACTGTCGCCGGAATTGCGATCAGACTTATTACCCACCGGTTCCTCCGTACTGCTTCCCCGGCTATGGGTACAATCCCCCTTGCTGGAGACGGATGGCCGAAGGGTACGTCTGTCCGCGGGAAACCAATCCGCTGCCGACGCCCCGAGTCCCCAAAGCAGCCTCCCCCAAGACTGCCCCTCCGCCCGTTCCGGCGATCCCCGAGGGAACCCCGCCCGAACCGTCGCTGCAAGGGATGCGGCGCTCGACGCGGACTCCTCCGGTGGCCCCCGTCAGTTCGCTCCGTCCGTCGCAACGCGCCACGCAGCGCGCTCGCTGGACCGAGTATGCCGACGCCCTGCCCGAGACGGATGACATTCCCGAAGCGCCTCTCGAGACGCTGGAGGAAGAAATGGCCGCAGAAGGGGATTTGGAAATGGAGTCCGAACTGGACGACACGTACACCCTGGAAGAGGTGGACGATGTGACCGCCGACGACGCGGAATTCGAAACACCGCTGGCGCGGTGAGCGGGAGCTCAGGGAAGGCGGAAGGATGAAGGCGGAAGGATGAAAAACCTGATTCATCCTTCATCCTTCATCCTTCCGTCATTACCGCAACGACTCGAGGGCGCGGAGCCGCATGGCGGACACGGCGGGAATGAACCCACCCAGGGCCCCCATGAACAACGAGAGCAACAGGCCCGTCCCGAGAATATCGCGGTTGACGATCAGTTGCAAAACGACGGTCTTTCCCCCCCCGCCTCCCGAGATGATGCTGCGGGCGGTCAAGCCGTCCGCCATCGATCCCAGGGCGCATCCCAGAAGCCCCCCCACCAGCGACAGCACGAGCGACTCCAACAAGAAAGAGATCAAAATCTGTCGCCGCGCGTAGCCCATGATCCGCAGCACGCCGATGTCCTTTCCGCGTTGACTGATGGCGGCAAACATCGTGTTCATCACCCCGAACACCCCCCCGATTCCCATGACCAGCGCCACCACGACGATCGCGATCAGAAACTGGCGACTGGTTGCCGCCATGTTGGAGTAGTACTCCACCTCGGGGATGGCGGTGAACTTGGTGTCTTTGGCCACCTTGAGTTCGTCGGCCATCAGACTGGCCCCTTCAGCGTCCCGGGCGCGGACGACGAATGACGAATAACTTGTCGGCTTGCCGAAGTACTCTCCCGCGATCTGACGCTTGACCCAGATTTCCGAATCAAACGTCGAACCGGCTGAATCGAGAATCCCGACCACTTTCCACTGCCGGGAGGCCAGGTCAAACGTGTCCCCCGTTTTGAGCGGCTCGCGTCCCCCTCGATCGCGCCCGATCTCCGCTGCCAGACCGCGACCCACCACTGTTTGAATCAGATTCTGCTCGCTGGCCTCCCCCTCGGCCGAAGCGACTTCTTCGATTCCGGCTTCGGAAAACCATTTTCCACCCGGCATCAATTTCAAGTCGTGAACGGCCCCCGCCACGACAGGATTCTCGATGCCGCGAATCTGGACGAAGCGCCGCCGCGGACGCGCGCCGGGCGTCTTAAACTGGATCGAGTCCCCCGGCTTCAGGTCAGACGGCTGAACGATTTTCTCGCCGCGCGTAATCCTCACCGAGGAGGAGAGTTTGTGTGTCTGCTGGGTGCCCTTCTCAGTCATCACCAGCGTCCCCAGGGCGTCCGTCTCACCAACCGCCACCGAGACGACCTGTCCCTCGTGGATCTCCGGAATCTCCTGTGTCCCGACGACGAACACCTCCTTGCTGGCCAGCGGCTTGCCATTGTCGACGACCACTCCGGGCATCCGCTCCACATTACCCGCGTCATCAGGAGCCAAACTGCTGGAACCCTCGTCGAAGGCCCCGCTGGAGAGGACGACGACGTTGTCCGGCCGCCCGCTTTTCTCGGTCAGCGAGTACATTCCCTGAACGAACGCCATCATCACCGTCATCAACGCGACGACCGCCGTAAAGGCCAGCGCCGTCATCGCTGTCGTTTTCCACCGGATGAGCAAATTGCGAAGATTGTAGCTGACGGGAACCTTGCCGATTGCAGCCAGCAGCAACATCGCCACCAGCGCAGCGGCCAGGAAGCCGTACAGATAATAATGCCAGTACCGATCAATGAACCGGAAGGCCTCCGCCACTCCGCTGTAGTTGGCCGACCGGCGGAGTGCGCCGTTCACAAAAACCCGACGATCCTTGTCGATGACGATCGAGTCGCCGGACTTGATGCTGCCGTATTCTTCGCCTCGGAATAGCAGCTTTCCTTCCTCGTGTTTGATCTGCAGCCGACCGTTCCCCAGGATGATCGTGGCTTGTTGCTTGTCGGCTTCGGTGCGCGACACGCTGGATCCCCACACCTCATAGGTCACCCCCCCTTCGCTGCCGGTGACTCCCGGCTGGGCATCTTTGGTGGCGACCGGCGGAACGGCGCTTCCGCATCCGTGGAGCAGCAGGACCGTCGCCAGCACCAGCCACTGCGTGTGACGACCGCGGCCGCTCCGCGCGCATTGACGCGCCACTGGTGTCATGGAATCCCCGAATTTCAAAGCCTTCGCGCCGCTGCGCATGTTTGTCCCCCCGGCCCAAGCCGGTCCATCGGCTAGGCAATTTTTGCAAATACGTCGGCGACGCGAACGGAGCGTGCCGACCAGGCTGGCACGATGCAGCCGACAAACGCCGTCCCCGCCCCCACCGCCAGCCCCCACAACGGGGCCTGTTCCGGAATCTGGAACTTCTGAAACCAGGCGATCTGCAGCGGAATTCCCCCTGCCAATTTGCTGATCAGCACGTATGCCGCCCCGGCGCTAAACACCCCCGAGAACGCTCCAATCAGCAGCGCCTCTCCCAAAACCAGCATCATGACATGTCCCGGGCGGAAGCCCAGCACTTTGAGAACCGCGATCTCCATCCGCCGCTCGCGCACGCTGATGCTGATCGCATTGGCGATCACCAGGGACAACGTGACCAGGACCGCCGGCGCCAGCAACCAGCGCATCCCCCAAAAAATATCCTGATAGGCTTGCAGAAAACTGGCAATCGCTGACGCCGCCGATTCGCACCGCACCGCCGGCATGGCGTACAGCGGCGAACTCGTAATCTGCTCTGCCAGCCGCTCGTACTCCTCGCGGCCATTCACCTTGAGCATGACGAACGAGACCGGAGCGTCCCCCTGTGGGTGGGGAGTCTTTTTCTCGGCCTTGTACTTGTCGAGCGCCTGCAGCAGATATTCGATGTTCATGATCGACGTCTGGGCATACCGCTTGGCGGCGGTCGGAAACGTCCCGACGATCTCCAGTTCCAGGTCGATCCCTTTGAAGATCAGTCCCGAGACTTTGATCCGCTCGCCGACCCTCTTTTTCATCGTCGTGAGCTGTTGCGGGCCGATGATGCAGGCGTTCCGCTGGTTTTTCACCTTGGCGACCGCCTCGTCGAGTTCCGCTCGGTCGGCCGGACCCAACTGGTCGAGCTCGTCCATCATCGTGGGGACTTTTTCCGGTTCGCCGGCGATGAAGAAGATGAAGTTCTCGAGCGTGATCTTGTCGGGATCGAGCGATCCGCCGTAAAACGCCCAGGACATGTGATCGACGGGACGCACGTCGTCCGCATTCCGGGCGGCCCCCTCTTTGAGGGAGGCGACATAGGAGTAGGGCAACTGGCTGGGGGCCTTGTTTTTCTCCATCACCAGCACTTTGAAGTCGTTCGCTTTCTCCGTCGTCTGTTCGTCAATGAAACTCAGCACCGACCAGACCAGCGTCACCACCAGCACCAGCACCATCGTCCCCAGGCTGGTCAGCGTGGACCGCAACAGGTTGCGGCGGACATTCTTCAAGATGATTGAAACGTATCTGCCCAGATTTCCCAGAGCCACGAACATGGTCTACCTCGCAAATGTGCGCCAGCCTTTATCGGCTGGCAGTCGTGTGGATCGAAGCGGCCCGCTCCATTGGACTCCGCATCGGGCGAAAAGGGACGCGCTACGCGCGCTCCAATTGCCGTGTCGTTTGCTCAACCAGCCGCCCTTTTTCCAGATGCAACACGCGCTGCGCCCGATCGGCGGCTTTGGGATCGTGCGTCACCATGATGATCGTCTTTTGCAGGCTCTTTTGCAGTTCATCCAGCAGTTTCAAAATTTCATCGGCGGACTTGGCATCCAGGTCGCCGGTTGGTTCGTCCGCCACGATCAGCGTGGGGTCCGTGACGATCGCGCGGGCGATCCCCACTCGCTGCTGCTGGCCTCCTGAGAGTTGCCCAGGGCGGTGTTTCATCCGGTCAGTCAGCCCCACCAGTTCCAGCGCGGTCGTCACCTGCTTGCGTCGCTCGGACGAGGACATGGGGAGCAGCAACAGGGGGAGTTCCACGTTTTCGTAGGCGGAAAGCACCGGCAGCAAGTGATAGAACTGGAAGATGAATCCCACGCTCCGCGTTCGCCAGCGGGCCAGTTGCGATTCGGACATCGCCGAGATCAACTCGTCTCCCACCCAGATCTCGCCCGAACTGGGGGTATCGAGTCCGGCGATCAAGTTGAGAAGGGTCGTCTTGCCCGAACCGCTGGGCCCCATCAGCGCCATGAACTCTCCGTTGGGGACATCCACGCTCAGATCCTGCAGCACGTCCACCCGCTCAGAGCCGCGCGTGAAGTACTTGTGGACGCTCACCACGCGAACAATCGCCTCGGAAACACTCATGCCTTGATTCCTCACTGAGCTACTGGCGGAGGACGCTCGCGGGCGCGCCTCCGATTTGGTTTGGTCAGAGTTCCCCGGCCTGGGGGCCAGGTGCATCGGACGGCTGCAAATTCTCGCGAATCCGGCCGCAGATCGACTTCAGCAAATCCAACTCCTGTTGTGACAGCCCCGCCCGGGCCTGCGCGCGAACGCGGTGCGCGCATTCCACCATTCGGTTCCAGACCGCCCCCGCCTTCTCCGTCGCGCGAATCCGTTTCCGACGGCGATCCTCCGGGCAGTTGTAGCGGTCCAGCCAGCCGTCCCGTTCCATCCGGTCCAAAATCCCCACCAGTGTGGGCGCCTCAATCCCCAGTCGATCCGCCAGTTCGACCTGCGACATCTCTCCTTCCAGGGCAATCCACGCCAGCACCTCCCATTGTCGGAAGGTGATCCCCTGTTTTTCTAATTCCGTATTCAACGCCCGGCGGCAGGCCTGGGCCGTGCTGCAGATCCAATAGCCCAAACTCTCATCGAAATCGAACTGGAGCACCAGCTCCCCCCCTCGCAAATCATTAGCCTGCTAAGCACAATCATGCATCATAGGCATGCCGACTCGATCTTCAAGCCTCAGCGAGGAATTCCCGAGGCGGGCGGCCACCGGTTGACATCCGAATGCCTGCCGGGTGGCAGCCGGGTGGCGGGGTCAGAGTGATCAAAAAACATGAGCCGTCTCGCGCACCGCGAGCGTGGCAGGCAACCGCAAAACCTCCGATTGAACAGGAGGGCACAGCGAACGCAGAGAATATCCGACCGTGGTTGGCCAAATGATCCCGACTCGATCGCCGGCGAAGGACGTCAATTGGAATCCATGCGGCCCCAAGCCGCGTCCGTCTCTGCGATCTCTGCGTGCTCCTGTTCAATTTTCTTTTGCCATGAACGGACTTGTCGCATCGCGAACATCTTCTCAACGTAACAAGATTCTGCTGGATTGCGGTGCGGAGGACGCAGAGAAAATCGAACTCAATGAGGAGAACGGAATTACTGCATGTGCCCTGATCTTGATTGGCCGCATTCTTTACTCTCTATTTCAGTGTGCTTCCTGGTTTTTCTGTGGCTAAATCTGGGAGCCACGGAAAAACACGTAAGGAAACACCTGCGGTCGCCTGACTCACAAGAATGCTCCAGTGAGTTCCGGAGACGCACCGCGACACAGGCAATGCCGCCCTTTTTTTGTCGCAGATCGTTTTGCCGTCACCTTCCCACGGCACGGGTTGAGTTCTTGGGATCACGGCATAGAATGCGCCGATGGACAGCGCACCAGCATTTGACTCCGAGCGACTTGCCGCCGCCTTTCGGCGGGATGGGTACTTCATCCACGAAGGCTGTCTGTCCCTGGACGAAGTACACCTGGTGCGAGACGCTGTGGCTGCGCTTCCGAATCGGGATGAAGTTCGACGCAAACGCCGCAGTATCTACGGGGTGCGGAATCTCTTCGAAATCTGTCCGATCGCGAAGAGGTTGGCGTTGCAACCGGGCGTCCGGCGATATGCCTCGGCCGTTTTGGGCGAAGGAGCGTTCGCTGTCCGGGCGATTTTCTTCGACAAGCTCCCTGGTGCCAACTGGTCGCTGTTTTGGCACCAGGACAATGTCATTTCCGTTCGTGAGCCTCGCGACGTTCCTGGTTTCGTAGGGTGGTCGCAAAAGGCTGGAGTATGGCAGGTTCAGCCTTCGCCTGAAGTTCTGGCGCGAATGATCGCCGTCCGCGTCTACCTGGACGATTGCGGCGCCGACAATGGTCCGTTGCGAGTAATCCCTGGTTCCCATCGTTTTGGATGGCTGGATGATGAGATCGAGGACTGGAAACGGCGCGTGCCAGAAGTGGTCTGTACGGTCCGTTGCGGAGGCATCGTGGCGATGTGCCCGCTGACGCTCCATGCGTCGGCTGCGTCTCAAACGGCTGGCCACCGGCGCGTAATTCATATGGAATTCGCCGCCGAGGAGTTGCCGGGTGGACTGGAGTGGAACAATCGCGTGGGAGCAGCCATGGATTTCGGTCGATCGGCTGACGACCAGGCGGTTGCGTATGAACCGCGCCACCCGGACGTGTCAACCGAAAGTCTTGGGCAAGGCGCCCACACCCCTCCGTAGCCGACACTGCCAGCGTCGGCGAACGCCACCCCCCACGCGCCACAAATCCATCCCAGCGCCACATCCATACCTCAATCGGTGTTCCCTACACCTGACCCACCGTGGCCCACCAGCCCATTCCGGCATCGTGATGCATCCGCAAACTCAAACAATCAATCAGTTTGCGGCAATTTTCTTGCGTCCGAACCAGATGACCCACCAGATGACCCACCAGATGACCCACCACATGACCCACCACATGGTCACCCAGGTGGCACACCAACTGACGGTCTGTGTGGCGTCGGCCCGATGGGCGCCTGGTGCCGGGGTCAGAGCGAGGCGCCAACGACAAAGCGTTTTCTGGGCTGGCGTCCAGCAATCCCGGATTACTGAGAAATCCGGCGACAGTTCGCTCGCCGCTCGCTTGACATCGCTATGTATACTGATGTACAATTCTCCACACGAAGACCAGTCCGGTAACTGCGAGACATAGCGTCACGTCTCTCTTTTTCGCGGTTACCCAGGTTGGCAGCAGAGCCTTGCCGGCCAAGTGCCAATTCGGCGATGTCAACCGCTCCACCAACGGTGTTGCAGAGTGCATTGCCCGAGGGACGATTGTTATGCCACAGAATGACGAAGCATAGGTGTGTCGCGTTTCCGAGGCACAGTGGATGTCTTTGTTGAGATCGATTTCTTTCGCAGCGGTAGCGGCTGCGCTGGCACTGATCGTTGGCAGAGTCTTGCGATTTCCAGTACTTGGCGGCGTTTTCATGGTCGGAGTCTACTGTGCAGTACTGTGTGGTGCGTTTTATGTGTATTTCAGGCATCGTGATTCCCAGTTTGTCATAGATCGAAATGGGATTCATGATTCCCGTGCGCAGTGGGGAGTGGTTGAATGGTGCGATATCCACCGGGTTTCCGTGCAGGAGATTCACGGTGTGCCAATACTGGCTGTCGATGTGGTCGATGCGTCAAAATATCTATCACGACTATCGCGGTGGCAACGCCGCGGAGCAAATTCGTTAATGGATCGCGGATACGCCCCAATCTGCTTTGGGATGCCATGCTTAGACAGATCTGTCGATGAGGTTTGGAAATTCATTTCTGAGCGACATCCGCATTTAGTCCTCAAATAGCCGAGCGTTTTGACCATTGCTTCGGCAGCGGGAAGCGCTCTTTACTTACAATGAAACCATCGCCCCCCCGCCGAGTTCGACGATTATGGTGGCCTCGCGGTACTCGGAAACGTGGCCGCAAATCATGAGCGAAATCGCACCGCATGCCCGCCAAGTCGGTGATAGTCCGGAAAGCCCACCCGTCGCGACTCCTGATCAGCGATGCATTCTATGGATTCTTGGGCGTTTTATGGTTTTTTTGGCTGAGAGAAGAAGGCCGTCTCCGGGGCCATCGCTGGCAAGCGTGTCGGAGGACCGGCAGTGACGTGCAGCGATCGCGGCGCAATTGGAGTTCTGCCTGGTTTGGCCGCTCTGACTCCGCCACCCGCCGCTCTGATCGCCCCCCACCCCCGCCACCCGCCACTCGCCACCCGCCACCCAAAATGCGGTCTTATTACAGAAACTCCGCTTGACTTTGCCCCTCCCGTGCCTAACGATTGCATGATTGCGCAACTCGTTCACACCATCCTTCCAGCTTCCGTTGGATCGGCCTCCGTCAATGGCCCATTGGACCGCGGCCAGGTTTCCAGTCTGGAGCGCTCGGGGGGGGAAAAATTGACGACCGGCGCGAAGTGGGGGGCAGCGGCACCTTTGCTGCAACTCCCGCATGGTTCTGGTTTTGGGGGAGAATTCGTGCTGTTCCGATCGCTTTGGCGATCATTGCAACTGACCATCAAACTTCCTGGCGCGTCGGCCACCCGGCGAAGTTCTCGGAGAAGGAGCGCCCGGAGCGTCCCCCTTTCCGAGGCGGCGGTGGTGCTGGAATGGCGCAGGCTTCTCTCCTCCACCGCCGGCGCCAGCCTGGCCGATACCACCCCGCTCCGCACGCTCGAACAGGTCCAGGGGACGCCGCTGACCGACGTCGCGGTCGTGACCTTTACCGACGCCACCCCCACCTCCGCGAACGTCTTCCAGGTTGCCCATCTCGATTGGGGAGGAACGCTGCAAGGGACGTTGCCCGCTCTGTCGATTCAATTGGATCCCGACTTTGGCGGACCAGGAACCGGCTGGCGCGTGATGGCCGATACTGTGACGTACGCCGACCTGGGACTGTTCACTCCCACAGTGACAGTCCGTGACATGCTGGGGAACGAACTGCAATCGTCTCAGACGCGGTTCCAGGTGCTCCCTCCGCCGACGCTGGTCGATACGACCGCTCCGGTGCAACTCTCCGCCATCGAAGGGACTTCGCTCTCCAATGTCGTCCTGATGACGTTCAGCGATCGAAACCAGGGGGCGCAGCCTGGCGACTTTTCCATCACCAGTCTCAACTGGGGAGGCACGATCGCCGGGACCGCGCCGACCCTCAGCGTGACTGCCGACGAAACCTACACCGGCAGCGGCTCCGGGTGGAAGGTGACGCTCGATACCTTGACCTATGCCGACAACGGGACGTTTACGGCCGAAGTCACCCTCCAGGATTCCTCAGGAAGCAGCGTCACCTCGACGAAAACCAGCTTCAAGGTGGCGGACGCTGTGCTCAGCGACACTACTCCCCAAGCCACGACCGAAGCGGTCGAAGGCATCCCGCTGACCAGGGCGGTGATCATGACCTTCACCGACGGCAACCCCTATGCTCCAGTCGATGATTTTTCGCTCACGAGTCTGAGCTGGGGAGGCGACCTGGCGGGTCCGGACCCGGTGGTCCGGATCGTGATCGACACCAGCTATGAAGGCCCCGGTTCCGGCTGGAAAGTGGTGGCCGATTCTGTCACGTTCGCCGATATCGGGTTCTACGTCGTGGGCGTCACCGTCCGCAACTCGGACGGCAACATGGTCGATACGGCCAGCGCCAGTTTTCGCGTGGGGGATGCACCGCACACCGACACCACGCCGGAACAGACGATTCTCGCCACCGAACAAGTGGCCAGTTCCAATGTGGTTCTGATGACGTTTACCGACGACAACCCGTTGGCGTCGGTCCGGGACTTCTTTGTGACGAGCCTCAATTGGGGCGGGGAACTGGCCAGGCAGTTGCCCGTTCTGAGCATTGTCAGCGACCGATTCGCGGCGGGTAAAGGGTCGGGCTGGATGGTGCTCGCCGACGCCATCACCTACGCGCGGGCGGGAAACTACAGCGTCTCGTTGACGGTGCAGGACATCGACGGCGGGGTGGTGACGACCGACAAAACGCAGTTCGCGGTGATCGACGCCAAGTTGCGGGACACGACAAAAGCCCGGACGATCGAATTGGCACAGTGGGAGAGTGCGGCCGACGTCGTCCTGATGACTCTCACCGACGACAATCC
>JBJXGA010000265.1:0-10575 GCA_046152955.1 Planctomycetales bacterium
TCGATATCCCCCGGTTCAATGAAATTGAACTTCTGCTGGCCATAATGCGCCCAGACCCCCGCCAGGTAATCCGCCTGCAATTCCAGTCGAACCGACCAGCGATTGTATTCCGCCTTGGAAACAGTTCTCCGTTTCTTGTCGACCAGTGCGCTGTACCCCAGCAGGTTCTGGACATGGTGCCCGATCTCATGCGAGATAACATACGCCTGCGAAAATTCCGCCTGCGAGCCCCCCAGTTTCTCTTCCAATTCCAGGAAAAAGGTCGGATCCAGGTACACCTTGCGATCGGCCGGGCAATAAAAGGGACCGACGGCTGAGGGGGCCTGACCGCAACCTGTCGAGACGCTGTCGTAGAAAAGAACCATCTTGGGGGGTTCGTACGTCTCCCCCGCCCGTCGAAATTGCTCGCTCCAGACATCTTCGTTGAACTGCAAAATCGTCCCGACGAATTCGCCGATCCGTTCTTCGTCGGTGTTGAGCTCCCGTTCCTCCCCGCCCCCCACCTGCGCCTGGGGATTGAGCGCCGGATCGCCGATCATCTGCTGCAGTTTTTCCGGGTTCACGCCTAGGAGGGCGCCGATCAATAGAATGATCAGCATCCCTCCTCCTCCGACTACGGCGGCCTTGGGATTCATCCTCCGACGGTCTTCCAGATTGTCGCTCTGTTTGCCACCTTGCCACCGCATGGATTGCTCCTTGAGTTGATCGAGTGTCCCCTCCAACCTGGTCCCGTGGGACGGGAGGCCGCCAGGCAACGACATGCGGAACCAGGCAGTGGAGGCGCGCGATGGCCCTCCAGATCCATTCATTCTGTCGTATTTGCCTTGAATTGTCCATTTCCACACTCCCACCAAGGCTCGGCGGCTCGGCTGGTCTCAGGGTTTTCGTCTGCAGCGAGACACGATACGATTCGGTGCATGCACATCGCCCTCGTCACCGCCGGCGGCGCCGGGATGTTTTGTGGTTCGTGCATGCACGACAATACGCTGGCGCGCGCCTTGATCCGGCAGGGGGACAACGTCACCCTTATCCCCTGCTACACCCCCATCCGCGTTGACGAACAGGATGTCAGCCGCGAACGGGTGTTTCTTGGCGGCGTCAACGTGTATCTTGATGCGGCGCTCCCTGGATGGAATCGGCTCCCCAGGCTGTTCACTTCGTGGCTGGACTCTCCCCGGATGCTGCGGTTGGTCAGCCGCTTTGCCATCAGCTCCAGCGCCAAACAATTGGGGCGGCTGACGATTTCCCTATTACAAGGGGAACTTGGGCCACAGCGGCGGGAGGTCGACGAACTGGTCGACTACCTGGGGCAGGAGCTGCGCCCCGACGTGGTCTGCTTCAGCAACGCGCTGCTGGCGGGAGTTCTCCCGCGGCTGAAACAAGTGTATGACGGTCCGGTGTGCTGCTTTCTGCAAGGGGACGACATCTTTCTTGATGATCTCGTCGAGCCGTTTCGCAGGCAGGCGCTGGAACTGGTCTCCGGGCACGCACGCGACTTCGACCAGTTGCTGGTCCACAGCGGCTATTATCGAGACCACATGGCCCAGTATCTTGGCCTCGATCGAGAGCGATTCCAGATCGTGCCGCTGGGAATCGACCTGACCGGGCATGACGGGCTGCCGCGTCCCGCGGGCGACCCTTTTACCATTGGATATTTCGCTCGGATCTGTCCGGAAAAAGGGCTACAGCACCTGGTAGCCGCGTTTCGGCGGCTGCATGCCCGTCGTCCAGGAACGAGATTGTTGGCCGCCGGATACCTGGGGGGCAGAGATCAGCGGTTCTTCAACGAGTTGATGGAATCGGCCAAGGATCTGGGTCCGGCGTTCCAATACGCGGGGAGTCCGCCGGGGCATCCGGACAAGGTGGCGTTTCTGAAATCGCTCGATGTGCTCTCCGTGCCGACCGAATATCGAGAACCGAAAGGGCTGTACGTTTTGGAAGCGCTGGCGAACGGCATTCCGTTCGTCCAGCCGGAGCACGGTGCATTTCCGGAACTACGGGAGGCAACCGGAGGAGGTCTGCTCGTCAAACCAGGCGACCCGGAGGATCTGGCGCGAGGACTGGAGACTCTGCTCTTGAATCCGGACCAGCGGCTGGAACTGGCCAAGGCCGGCCGTGCGGCGGTCCATCAGCGCTTCAATCCAGAGACCATGGCAGAAGTGACACGGCAGGTATTGGGGAGAGTCGTGCAGTGAGGGGCTGGGGGTAGGTGAGAGGCTAGTCCCGGTGAATGCATCAATCGACATTGATTTGAAGTCTCAAATCGGAAATCTGAATTCTCAGGACTCCGGACTCCAGAATCAGCCCCCCCAAATCCGAGGCCTCGGCAAAGGGATTGCTGAGGGTCGCATTCCCTGGCTGCCAGACAGCAGCAAAAAACGTAGCACATTGGCGCAGGCGAACGATTGGGTTCGTATTGCAAAACGATACAGAAAACATACGGTACAAATGTGCGCATTGTGCGGTTCTGCCGTGAGTTCTGGCGATTTAGGTGGGTTGGAGTCGCCAAATGGGCCGGATGACTCCCCGACTGTCGATCGTTTCTCCCCCGCAATTCTGGAATTGGCGCACCAGTTGCTAAATCGAACAGACTTGAACAGACGGTTCGACTCACCTGCCAGTTGGCTCCAACCGAAGATATCTTCTGCAATTGCGGCCTAAGTCCGATTTTCGAGTTATTTGGTACGGCTTGAAGAACCGGAAGAATGGGAAGTCTGGGATGCATGAGAGTTTTGTGCCGCCGCTCGAATCTATGGAGCGGGCTTGCCGTCCGGGCATCGGATTTCTTCAACCAGCTTCCTGGGGTTTGGGCCATTGGAAGGGCCCAGGTGATTCTGGTTGCAGTTTTGAAACCTGACGAATCCTAATTGTTCTGCCTCAAAGCCGTTGGGTTGGAGGATCGTCCTGCTCGGGATCCAAAAAAGTCGGCATTCCATCAAACTGCCAAATTCGTGTAAATTCCGTTTCTTCTAGGCGATGTGACGTTTCGATCGAACCGCTCCGGTCGGGATTCATTTGGATTCCGCCGGCAACCGCTGTGTGAGACGCTCAATTCTGGGGAGCCTGTGCAATGTATTTGAAGCCGCTGACGAAATTCCTGAAGTCCCTGGTCAACGGAGATCGGTTCCGCTATCGCTGGATCCGACGCCCCCTGAGCGAACGCCAGCGGCGCTATGCGTCGGTATTGTCCGGTGGAACGGTTGCGAATCCCGCGCAGCTCCTTGAGGAACGCTCGCTTCTGAGTGCGCAACTGGTCAGTGTGATTCCGAACACCGGAGGGTTCATTTACAACGGAACCACGCAAAACGTGGTGCAGACCGAAGCTCCGCGCGAACTGAAATTGACCTTCAGTCCCGGAGCGGCGATCACCAACACCCCCTCGAACCTCGCGGCGATTTCAGTCACCCGCGCCGGTGGGGATGGTACGTTTGGCAACTCCAGCGATCAGCCCGTGACGCTGGGATTCATCGGCGTCGCCGCCGCCGGAGATCAATCGAACCAGGTGACGTTGCGGTTTGCCGACACGCTTCCCGATGATACGTATCGGGTGACGATCACGTCGTCCCTGAAAACCACCACGGGGGACAGCTTTGCCGGTCCGCTCAACGTCGACTTCAAAGTCGATTACGGATCGCAGGTCGTGTCGGTCGTGCCGCAGCCGGTGGTACGGATCGAAAGCCTGAACGTCCTCAACGTGGCCAAGATCTCCGATGGAGACAGAGTGGCGCTGACGGCCGGCGGGACGACCGTTACGTTCGAATTCGACAGCAACAATTCGGTGGGACAGGGAAACAAGGGGATCGCGTTCACTCAGGCCGACACACGGGCGGTGCTGGCGGGAAAAATCACGACAGCGATCAACGCGGCCAACTCCGGTCTGAACGGGATCATCGCGGCGACCACCAATGGTACGAGCGTGAACCTGGAGGGAGCGGCCTTCACGCCGACCGCGAAGATCACCGCCGCGCAAGCGGGGGGGGTGTCATACACGGAAGTCGCCACCGGGGGGCTGGTTCAGAAACGGGATACGATCGTCGCCTATTTCAATCAGAATCCGCTCGATCCGACATTGGCTCAGGATCCCGGTTTCTACCGCGCGATCAACACGGCGGACGGATCGATCCTCTTGCCGCAGTCGGTGCTCTACAGCAGCGTTTCCAATTCCGCGGTCCTCAAGTTTGCCACCGATCTGCCGACCGGAACGTGGAACCTGAAGATTGGCGCCCCCAACGTCCATCAGAACACGCTGGCGACGGCGATCAATCAGGGGACGCTCTTCAGCAACACTGGCGGCGCCACGATCTACGGATTCCTCGGCAACCTGGTGGGAACCAGTGTCTCCAAGGCGGACGTCGACTTGTATCAATTCAGCGTCGTGTCGGCGACGACGGTGGACATCAACGCCAGCAATCTGGCGCCGGGACTGGCGGGGAGCCTGGCGTTGCGGCTGTTCGACGCACAGGGGAACGAAGTGGCGTTCGAGCCGGCGGGAACATCGCTCAGCGCTTCGATCGCGGCGGGCACGTATTACCTCGGCATCTCCAGCCCCAACAATGACGCCTACAATCCGGTCAATGGAGATGATGCGATCGATGGCATCGGATTTGGTTCTTACAAGCTGAACCTGTCGGTTAATACCGCGCTCCCCAATGTGAACAACGCGGCGGCCGATACCACGAGCTTTGGCACAGCCTCCAACGTCGGAGTTTTGGGGGCGGCCGGCCAGGTGGTCGACGATCGGATCGCTCCGTTGGGCAATCTGGCCTACCCGACGCTGCCGGGGGGGGCGGACGAACCGGGCCACCGCGATATCGGGGCGGTCGTTGGGGGCGAAAGCAACAGCGGTTCCTACCTGGGATCGAGCGTTCCGGGGTCGATTCCGGTGTACTACTACAACTTCCAGGACGTCTACGGTTTCGATCCGCAGGGGAACACGCTGCACAATGCGATCACCGAGAATCAGAAGCAGCGCGCGCGGGAGATCTTCGACATCTTCGGCCGCTCGATCGGCAAGAAGTTCGTCGAGACGTCCGCCAGCGGCTTGACGGTGGTCACCGGCGATATCCGCGCCGTGGCGCCGGGAGTGCCTCCCGATGCGGTGGGAGGGATCGCCGGCGGCGGCAAGGTGATCATGAACGCCAACCTGAATTATGGCTCCAGCGAATACGGCGGGAGCTGGTTTGGCATCGCCTTCCATGAGATCGGCCATGCGCTGGGATTGGAACACAGCTATGACGTTCCGGGAGTGATGGGGCAGGGGGTTGGCGGGGGATCCGGAGTCGAGCCGGTCTATCCCGGCGACATCAATCTTGTCCCGGTGATGAGTCTCAATCCCCCCAACAGCACCGACATCAACGTCTATCAGTTTCAGGTTCCGCAGGGAGGGACGTTTACTGGAGAGGTTGTCGCCCAGCGCCGCGTGGATGGCGCCGGCAAGCCCAATCCGAGCCTCCTGGACAGCGCCCTGACGCTTTACAAGCAGGACTATACCCTGGCCGAGGCGCTCTCCGATTTTGGAACCAACGGCGCGGTGCAACTCAAGTTCGTTGCCAAACCGCAGGGGACCGCGGGCAATGGTATTTCGCTGGCGATCACTAAGGCCGACCTGGGGGCCAGCGTGGTGCCGACGATTTCGGTGGTCGGCAACCAGATCAACGTCGTCCTCAATACCAACGCGGTGGGAGGCACCACGGCGCAGAAGCTGGTGGATGCCATCAACAACGACGCCAATGCCAAACTGTTGGTGACGGCGCTTCTCCCCGGCGGGGGAGGGACGGTCAATGTCGCCTCTCCTTCGATTACCTACTCGCCGATCACCCTCTTGGGGGGAACGACGTTTCGAACGATTGTCGCGCGTAACGACGACTATTTTGGTCGCGACTCGTTCCTCAATCTGCACCTGGATCAGGGTACGTATTTCCTGGCGGTCTCCAGCACGGGCAATACGGCGTTTGATCCGACGGTAAGCTTCACTGGATTCGGCGGTCGGACTGATGGGGACTATCGGCTCAACATGAATTTCACGCCCGATCCGGCCACCAGCACGACGCTCAATGACGCCGGTGGCCGGGCTCTGGACGGGGACGGCAACGCCGCTGAAGGGGGAACGTTCAACTTTTGGTTCCGATCCAACACCGACGCCAACACGATCTACGTCGACAAGGCTAACTCCGCCAGCGTGAATCAAAACGGCAGCCTGGGCAATCCGTTCGCGACGATCAGCGCGGCTCTGGCCGCGGCGAATCAGGGGCAGGTGGTTCGGATCGTGGGAAATGGCGGGACCGACAACGACTTGGGAACGATCAACGACGCCCGGCCGTACCTGATTGGCTTTGATTCACAGAACAAGCCAGCGGCTGACGGAACGACGTTTGTCGTCCCCAAGGACGTGACGGTGATGATCGATGCCGGTGCTCTGTTCAAGCTACAGGGGGCGGTGATCGATGCTGGCAATACCGTTCCCAACATCAGTCGATCGGGGGGGGCGCTGCAGATTCTGGGAACGCCCACGAATCAAGTCCATTTCACTTCCCTCCGTGACAACTCCAAGGGGGGAAATACCGACCCGACCAACTTCACCGGAGTGCAACGGGGGAACTGGGGGGGACTCGTCTTCCGCCAGGAGTCAGATGTCCAGGGGCTGGATTACCGCGGCCAGGGGATCTTCCTGAACTCTGTCAACCAAGCGAATTTCCAGTACGGTGGCGGACAGGTGCTGGTCGACTCAGTCCTGCAAATCTTCAATCCGGTGCATATCACCAATCCCAACGGCAAGGGAAAATTCTTCGCCCGCCCGACCGTCTGGTTCAACACGATCACCAACAGCGCCGATGCGGCCATCTCGGTCGATCCCAATAGCTTCTACAATTCCCTGGATCGGGTCGGCCCGGACATTCACGGCAATCGCGTCATCGACAACACGATCAACGGCCTGTTCATTCGGATTCGGACCAATCTGGGAGAACCGGTCGACAAATTGGAAGTCCCGGCCCGCATCGACGAAAGCGATATCACCTACGTCCTCTCGGAAAACCTGTTCATCAAGGGGACCCCTGGGGGACCGCTGCTCCCCAACCCGAACGACGCCACGCGCACCGGTTGGGATGCGCGCGTGGCGGGGAGCCTGGTCATCGATCCGGGGGTGATCTTCAAGCAAAGCGCGTCGCGGATCGAAGCGCAGGTGGGAGGTTCGCAACTGATCGCGGAAGGAACGCTGGCGCATCGCGTGATCTTCACGTCGCTCAAGGACGATTCGTACGGCGCCGGCGGGACGTTTGACACCGGGGCCGACGGCCTGACCACGGGGACTGCCGGCGACTACGGCGGACTGATGTTCAACGCCACCTCCTCCGGAAGCATCGATCAGGCCCGGATCACCTTCGCCGGGGGAACGACTCCCATCGCCGGTGGATTCACCCAGTTCAATCCGGTGGAAATCCAGCAGGCCCACGTCCGCGTCGCCAACACGCTGTTCCAGAACAACTCCGACGGCATCCTCGGCGGGGACCAGGATCCCAGCGGCAGTCGCAATGGGTTGTTGAACAATGGCTCCGCTGCCCTTTTCGTACGCGGCGCCCAGCCGGTGATCGTTAAGAATACGTTCGTCGGCAACAAGGGGGACATCATCAGCGTGAACGTCAACGCGCTGAATTCCTTCCAGATGGCCGACTGGGGCCGCAGTACCGGCGCCATCGACGATTTTGAAGAGTTCGTGAACAATCACGGCCCGTTGGTGCGGCTCAACACCTACGCCAACAATACCTCCAACGGGATGAAGGTGCGGGCTGAAACGATCACCGCCGAGTCGGTCTGGGATGACACCGACATCGTCCATATCGTCAGTGAAGAAATCAACGACAACGTCAATCTGCACACCTATGGCGGCATTCGGCTGCAAAGCACCCCGGACGCCAGCCTGGTGGTCAAGCTCCGGACCGGGGCCGAGGGAAGCGTGCCGGACCAGCCGGGGTTCAATGCCAATACTTTGGCGGCGAACGACGATGGATTCACTGGTCTGGTTCCGATTGGTTTTCCTGTCAACTTCTACGGAGTGACGTCGAGTCAGTTGTACGTCAACAACAACGGCGCCGTGACGTTTGATGCTCCGCTGCCGACGTTCACTCCGTTTGATCTAACTTCCACCGGTCGGCAGATTATCGCGCCGTTCTTTGGCGACGTTGACACTCGTTCGGCCGGTTCACCAGTCACCTATGGAACAGGAACCGTCGGCGGCCGCCCCGCGTTCGGGGTCAACTGGCTGAATGTCGACTACTTCTCCTCGTCTACGACGCACACGAATCGGAACGACTTCCGGTTGATCATGGTCGATCGCTCGGATGTGGCCGTAGGGGACTTCGATTTTGCGTTCCTCTACTACAAGATTCAATGGGAAACGGGGGGGGCCAGTGGCGGCGACTCCAACGGCCTGGGGGGCTTCTCGGCCAGGGCCGGCTACTCCAATGGCACCGGCGCTCCGGGGACCTTCTTTGAGATTCCCGGTTCCGCCATCAACGGTGCCTTCCTCGACAACAATCTCAGTACGGGACTGATCCACAACAGCCTTAATAGCAGCATCCTGGGCCAGTACATCTTTCACGTCCGCGGCGGTTCGGTTCAGCCGACCGGCGCTGGAATCGTGGTGAATGGCACGCCGTTGGATATTGATGATCGCATCGGCGGGACGCTGCAGGTGATTGGAACACCTGGCCATCCGGTGGTGTTTACCTCATTCCGCGACGACACCGTGGGGGCGGGATTCCGGCCCGACGGGCAGCCGCAGCTCGATACCAATGGCGACGGAATCGTCGGTGTAGATCTTTCCGCACTGCAGCCGCAAGCGGGGGACTGGAACGGACTGGTCCTCGACAAGTACAGCAATGATCGCAACGTCTCATCCTATATTGAATCCGAACAGATCTCCAATCGCCAGAACGTCAATGCCACGCCTGGAACGGCGGAATTTGTGGGCAGCCTGGCGCCTGGGCTGGCCTCCGACAATCCCAATAACGCCAAGGGGGGGAACGACGATCAGACTGTCGGCTTTGAGATTCAGGGATATCTCAACTCGTCCACCGACGCCGATCTATACAGCTTTAACGCCACCGCAGGGACTGAGGTCTGGTTCGATATTTCGCGCACCTCCAGTTCGCTCAATACGGTGCTGGAACTGGTGGATGCCAACGGGCAGGTACTGGCCGGATCGGACGATTCCGCCGAAGACACGACGCTTGTGAGCACAGTGTCGGCGACCGCCCGCAATCTGATCAAGGATCCGATGCTGGGTGGCGACTTCTACACGACGAACCCGCGTGACGCAGGATTCCGCGTCGTACTCCCCGGACAGCCGGGAGTGGCGGGAACCTATTTCATCCTCGTTCGCAGCAAGGACGCCCAAACCCAGGGAGAGTACCGCCTGCAAGTCCGGCTGCAGCAGGTTTACGAACATCCGGGTTCGACGATTCGCTTTGCCGACATTCGATATGCGGTCAATGGCATCCAAGTCCGCGGACTGTCGAATCATTCGCCATTGAGTGGCGATTCCACGTCGATTGGAACGAACAACTCGTTCGCCAACGCGCAGGGGCTGGGCAATCTGCTGACGAGCAACAACAACACGATCAGCGTCAGTGGTGCGCTCAATTCGGCTGCTCAGGTCGACTGGTACAAGTTCGACCTCAATTACGATCTGATCCAATCGATCGGCGGAGTGAATGGCGCGGACAAGACGTGGTCGACGATCTTCGATATCGACTATGCGGATGGCATCGCGCGGGGTGACTTGACGCTGGCGGTCTATGACAAGACTGGCCGCCTGGTGATGATGGGACGCGATTCCAACGTCGTCGATGATCAGCCCGGCGCGCTTCAGGGGAACGGCCTGAACGACCTGTCGCGCGGCTCGGTCGGTAAGAACGACCCCTTCATCGGACCGGTGATGCTTCCCGCGGGAACCCCCTCGGGAAACACCGGGTCGGAAGGGGGAAGTGGGGGCCCTTCGAACGGGTCTGGTGGCACGCATACCTATTATGTGGCGGTCATGTCCAACGTAGTCGTCCCCACGGCGCTGGATATGTACTACCGGGCCACGGCCACCAACTCGCTGATCCGTCTGGAGCCGGTCAACTCGGTAAAGCGGGTGGTTGAGGATCACATTGGGTTCATCGGTCACACAACGGGGGATCGCCAGCTCGGCTCGATCAAAGTCAATCCGACCACTCCCGCCATCCTGCCGGTTGCGACCGGCGCGCAATTGGGAGTTTCCGTCCGTCCGTATTCGCTCACCGACGTAGTGCTGTACGCGAACACGCCGGGTGACAGCCAATTGCACATCGTCAATCCGTTCACCGGCGCCGTTTCGACCGACCAGGGAGTCTCGACCAACGATGTCGCGAACTTCTCGACCCTCGCCATTCAGATGCGTTCGGACGGCACCCTGTGGGGCTATCAGTCTGATCGTACTAACGATCAGAACGTGATGGGACGCTTCGTCCGGATCGATCCGGCGACCGGCGCTCAGACGATCATCAGTTTGGATGGCATCCCCGAATACAATCCGCAGACGGCCCCTCCCGATCC
>JBJXGA010000268.1:0-3041 GCA_046152955.1 Planctomycetales bacterium
TCCAGGATGAAAGCGCTGAATCGCCCGCTCGCCGAATCCAAGGAAGGCCGCGACCCGTTGCTGGTCGCTCAGGACTGGGGGCGCGGACGCGTCATTGCGTTCGCCGCCGACACGACTTTCCAATGGGTGCTCAGCGGCCACCGCGAGGAGCATCAACGCTTCTGGCAGCAGGTGATCTTGTGGCTCGCCCACAAGGACCTCGCGGGAGACGAGTCGGTCTGGATGCGCCTCGACGCGCGCCGCTTCCGCAACGGTCAGCCGGTGACCATCACCTACGGAGCACGAGACCCGCAGAAGCGACCGATCAACGACGTCGATTTCACGGTCGACGTGAGCGGCCCCGAGGGATTTCAAGAGCAGGTGACCGCTCAATCCGGCGCACCCGAGAACGTCTCCCAGTTCCTCAACACCCGCCGCGCCGGCGAGTATCGCGTGACCATCACTGGCAAACGCAAGGGCCATCTGTATGGACAACCCAGCCAGCAACGGTTCGTCGTTTACGAGGAAGACCTGGAGCTGACCAATCCCGCCGCCGACCCAACACTCCTCGAGGAGGTCTCGCGGATCACCCTCGGCAAACAGATCCCTCCCGAACAGCTGCCGAGTTTCCTGAAGGAGCTGTTGAAAAGCGGTCGGTTGAAAAGCGACGCCGAAAAAGTGACCGCCACGACGCTGTGGGACAATTGGATCGTGATCGGACTATTCGCAGCCCTGCTCACCTCCGAATGGTTCCTGCGCAAACGCCGCGGCCTCGTCTAGCACCCCGCCTCACCCCTCCCGCCCCCGGGCCTGCCCCGGGGGTTTAACGGACTTTGCCCTAGCGCATTCGCATTCGATCGCCATCCAACTCATCACCGCGCAATACTCAAATCAATCTGCGAGCGGGCCTCCGGCGTCTCCGCCGGCGAAACCTTCAACAACCCCGAAAAGTTCGTGCGCACGCTGTACGTCTCGACGTGCGGATTGCGCGAATTGGCGCGTTGAAATCCGAATTGCCTTCGCAGGTACTCGACGAGCGGACGGCTATCTCCAGTTGATCCGAGAAACGTAATCCGTCGGACCACGTCTCCTTCAAAAAAGTAGACGAGGCTCCCGGAAAGATCCTGCGGCGAATTCCCCGTCACCAGTGGCAGGCGGTAGCTCCGCAGCCGACCCTCCGGCTTGACGCTGATGCGGTTCGAAGACTGCCGGAGCTGCTCGGGGGTGACGTCAAAGCGAATGATATTGGACAGATTCAGTTCGTCCGGAACCGCGGCGTCCGGCGCCGGTTCGCCGTCGGCGGTTTCTAACGAGGCGGTCTTGGCGGCGATCGAACCGTTTTCGTCGTCAGAGTCTTCGCCGATCACCGCGCTCACCCAGGAAGATCCGGTTGATACCAGCTTCGAAAGAGGTGCGGTTTGTCCCGCCTGCTCCTGATGGTAGACATATCCGGCGCCGGCTGCGCCAAACACAACGATCGCCGGGAGGATTCGCATGGGAGCGGTTCCTGAAGCAGACGGACGAATGATCACGAACGATGCCGACACGCACATCGGCGGATTATCGGTATCGTCCCGCCTGGCTCTCCGCCTCTAGATCCGCTCCGATCGCCGCTGTAACCCGTGTCGCCGTGAGACTTTCCCCGAACTTCAATTCAGGCAATTTCCGTCAATTCCCCACGCAGCAGCGTATCCAGGGGATGCATCGGCCCATTCTGGAACGCGTCAATGTCTCCCTCTCCCCTGTTTTTCGGGGAGACGGCCGGGGTGAGCGCAACTTGGCGAGCAAAGTCCTTCCGCCAGGCCCCCTCCGCAGCTCTTAGGTCACCTGTCCCACCTAATGGGAGAGATTGATTCGTCCCGAATTGACGGCTGCATCCGTATCGTGGACAGAGGATCGCTGTAAGTTCCCTCGACAGTTCCCGTTGATTACAATTCACCCGCCAGAGGAGCAACACTCTTCTCACTTGGCAGAGGAGCAGCACTCCTCTCTGAGGATTCCTTTCGGCCGGCTGTCTACGAGTTTCAATTCAATCCAGGAAGACCGCGCTGAGTGCGGGTCTATGTCTTTCAGCGAGGATGTCATGCAGGAAGTTCGCAAATGCACCGCGTGCTGGTTCTTCATGGCCGCGGTGGCGTGCCTGGCGTTCTGGAGTATCGCCTGCAATTCAGTGCAGGGTGACGACTCATTTATCGCGAAGGTTCAGAATGCAGACCAGATTGTGCTGGCGACGCCTCAGGCGACCATTGATGTAAAAGGGGGCGAAACGTTTCAGGTCAAAGTTGACCGCGTTCTGCGGGGTAAGAGCAAGCCCGAGACAACTCTGCGGATTGTTCAAAGTGGCGACGCGGACAAACATCCCAAGTTCGACGCCCGGCAGCAGTACCTGTTCTTCCTCAAGAATCCCGCCAACCCCGCCAGCGGCTGGCTCTATTTCGGACTCGAGACGTTCCCTATCAAGAACGGAAAACTGACTCTCGCCGAAGGGGATCAAACCCAGGATTTGACCGTCTCCGACCTGGTCAAACTGGTTGCGGAAACTCCGATTTCCAACGAGAAGCTGCCGGAACGAAAAGATTTGACCGGTCGGTGGTTCGTGGTCGTCAGCCGCGATGGGTCCGATGAGTGGACCTGGCTGGTTGACATCGGTCCGGTCAAGGAAGGCGGAAACCGCGTGGTCAAGCAACTCGCTGCGGCGGCGGGCTTGCCCGCCGGCACGTTGGCATCCGCCAACGCCACCGGCAACGACATTCAACTGATTTTCAACGTCGAAGGCCAGAAGTTCCAATTCGATGGGTCTTTGAAAAACGGGACGATCAGGGGATCGATGCTGGCCCCCCGAATCGGTCTGGTTCCCGCCCGGATGATCGCCACCGAGAGTGCCAATCTCGAAGGCTTCGACGAGCCGCGTGAGACGATCGGCAGGCAGGATTTCATCGAAGCCATGGGGAAAGAGAAGCCGGAAGCGCTGCGGGAATTCATCAGCAAGTATCCCGAGAGTGCCCTGACGCTCGATGCTTACACCTCGCTGGCCGGGATGCTGTCCACCGCGAAGGTCTCGC
>JBJXGA010000277.1:0-39917 GCA_046152955.1 Planctomycetales bacterium
CCTCTTCGATTCGCTGCCGCCGATTCATTGCGTAAAAGTGGCGATCGTCTAGTGCTTTGTGACAGCTAAGGATTCGGATCGTAGCCACGCTCGCCAGAGCGTGGGCAGTCCATGGAAACGGTCTCAACTCCCACAGTCTGGCGACCGTGGCTACCCTAAAATCAAGCTGTGGCAAAGCACTAGCCCGCAGTCTCGACGATGCGCGAAGCGGAAGAGGTCGTTCCTCAGCCAGCGGATGTTCAGCGCGTGCCAACGGATGCCTTATGGACCAGTGGCCTCAATACGCCTGCGCCATTCTGGTGGATCGTCTGGGACGACTGCTGCTGGAGTCCCGACCATCGGACGCGCCGCATGCCGCCGGCCAGTTGACCTGTTTCGGCGGCCGCCGCGAACCGGAGGAGACTCCCGAAGAATGCCTGCGGCGCGAGTTACAGGAAGAACTCGGCTGGTCGCCGGGAACGATCGCCAAGCGCGTTGAACTGTGGGTTGCGGGAGAACCGATCGCCTGGTTCTATCAGGCGACATTGGAGGTCGTTCTGGCGGATCTCCAGGTCGTTCCCGGACGAGAGGCACTTTTAGTTGCTCGCGAGTCGCTCGCGACCCTGCCAGTCAGCCCCTGGCATATGGCGGTACTCGATGCCTGGTGCGAGGGGAGGGATCGCGTCGAATTGGATCGATGAGACAGCAAACAGTATACTCCGACTGAAAGGGAACGCATCGATCGGTTAATTCAGCCGCATGGTCCCCTAACGATCAAAGCGCCCGTGGAGTCAACCATGAAGACCATCGGATTGGGATTGGTTCTGCTGATCGTAGGCATCGCGTTGTTCGGGGGAGGTCGTCCATCGGCACCCCGTCTGCCGGGGAAAGCCGAGCGGCACATTGTCCAGGAGGCTCTGACTCCCGAGGCGGCCATTGAGCGCGTCTTTTCGGGGATTGATTCGCAGGAACCGGCCGTGATCTGGGAGGCGCTCCCGGCGCAATACCAGCGCGACGTCACGGATCTGGTCCATGAATTTGCGGATCGTGTCCCGCCGGAAGTATGGCACGACATGTTCCGAAGGTTTCAAAACATCAAAGCCTTTTTTCAGGCCTTGAGACTCCGTATCGATTCCGAGACGGTCGAACGGATCGGAGAAGAATTGAAAAATCCATTGATTCTGGCGATCCTGGACGCGACGGTGCGATTTCTTGAAGCGATTGAGATAGGGGGACTGTCCGACCAGGATCAGATGGCCAAGGCCGACATCGGCCAATTGATGAGCTCAGTCGGCCCCGCGCTGTTCGAGCCGGTTTGGAACGTTCTGCAGGTTCTCCCTGAGGACTCTCCGTATGCATTCCTGGTGAATCTCAAGAACGTCAAATACGTCGTGAAGGACATGGATGGCGACCGAGCGACGGTCTCCTTTCAGATTCAGCGGGATTCGCCGCGGGACGTCGAATTCGTGCGCGTCGAAGGGAAATGGATTCCGTCTGCACTCGCCGAAGTATGGGCGACGTATTTCTTCACATTGAAGACCGCTTTCCTCCAACAGCCGTGGGATATCGAGCAGCGCCGTACGGTCATCAAAAACGGCGCAAGATTGGACGACAGTCTGACCGAAATGATCGAAACTGCAAAGTCGGGCGAGGTCTTCTCCCTGGGGGATTTTGCGAACGACATGATCAGCTTCCTGATCGGCGATGTTCAGCCGGATTTCGACAGACTGACTCAATTGTCAATCGTTCGATCCCGCGGCCCAATCGTCATTCTATGCAAGATCCCCGCGGAGGGAGAAATTTCCAATGACTATATTGAGGGGCAGATGCAGCAGGCGATTGCCGATCAATTCTCAACGAATGGAGTCAAGGTCGTCGATGCAGGTCAAGTCGAAAAATGGGTGGAGAGAGACTTAGGCGTGGTGGATTGTCAAGCGCTCGGCAACGAATTCATGGCCGAGTATGTCATTCAAGTTGAGTTGGGCGAGTATTCGGTTTTCGAACCGAATCATTCCGATTTGTACCGCGGCTATGCGGACGTTGCCGTCAGGGTGTACAGAATCGATGAGAATACTGCCGACGCCCATGTCGTCTACGAGAAAGACTTCGACTTTCAGTTTCCCGGCGATCGACCGCTTTCCTATCGCGACGTATCTCATGCGGAATTCAGGCGCCGATTTCACGCCGAACTGGGCGCCAAGATTGGACGGTTGTTCTGTGCAAAAAAACACAGTTCTGCCAAGTCCGGAGAGTCCCGTTGACGGATCAAAGGCCAATTTTTCCGATGACACACCGTTCTCCGTATGTGATCACTCTACCGTTCATAAAACGGCAAAAAGCGATAATTCAGCGCCAGCGAAAGCAACCCCAACGACGTGGCGATGGGCGGGTTGAATCTTCCTTTGATGCTCCCGTCAGGCTGCTGCGCCTTTCGCAGGTGGCGGACGAGCAGCGCGTTCCATCGGGCCCAGGCGTCGGGATCTCCCTGACAGAGGGCCTGCGCCTCGTAATAGAGCGTGTATTCACCGAATGGTCCTGAGGTTTCCCCGGCCCGTCCTTTGAGGAATTTGAGCGTCGTCTGGAATTGCGGAAGGTCTTTGCGGCGGGCCACGGCGCATGCCAGTGTGACGATCGCCACCCGCGCCGTCGAAGTGGACAACAAGTTCCCCAGGTTCAGGTACGAGACATCGCCGGAGCGATCGGTCATCGACTGGAGATAGCCCAGCCCCTTGTCGATCGACTCGTCGGACACCTCGATTCCGGCGTTGCGGGCTGCGAGCAGGCCGACGATCACCGCCCCGGTGACCGAGGCGTCCGCTTCCTTTCCGGATGGGGAATACCGCCACGCATGGGTCGGGTTCGATTGCTGCGCGGCGATCGCGGCCCGGACCGCCAGTTCGAGCGCCTGGCCGACAGTCCGCGGGGCCGACTCATCGGGCCACAACGGGCGATCGTCGACGGCCTCATACGCCTCGGCCAGCGCCAGCATGGCGTAGACGTGGTGATACATGCTGGGGACAAAGTAGCCGGTCCTCGAATCCTGGGCGAAAATCAGGCTTCTCAAGGCTCTGCGGACGTGGCCACTGCAAATCCCGAAATTGGCATCTTCCCCCGACGCCAGAAAGGCGAGCAGGGCGAGTGCCGTCACCCCCGCTCCCTGCTTGCCGCTGGAAACCCGCGAGCCATCGGCACGCGCCGCGTTCTCCAGCCACTCGGTCATCCCCGGCCCCGGCTCTCCCCCCTGCCAGGTTCCGTCCGGAGACTGCGTCTCCGCGAGGAATTGCAACCCACGGTCATATGTTTTTGCCTTAAACCTTCAACGGTCCCCTACGGAGCATTCCGGGACGCTCCCGCGCTCGCAGGACGATGGATGTGGATCGCCGCTTCGAGGGAGAGGTCGAGACTGAGCGCGCACAGAAAACCTGAACTCTCTCGCGACTTGAAAAAGAATCTCGCCGGATCAAGATTCTGCTGGATCGTGGTGCGGAGGGGGAGCCGACCGCGCGTCGTGCAACAGGCCGCTGGCCCGATGGAGCGCCCCGTTGCCAAATCGAGCGCGGATGCGGTCGGCGACGGCGTCCAGATTGGTGAGCCGATTGCGCTCGTCGTCGGCAAACAATGTTCCCTGCACCTCCCGCCCCCCATCGAAGCCGCTGACCCCCACCCCGATCAGACGGATGCGCGGCACCCCTTCCGAGAGCTTCGTTTCCAGCAGGGTGGAAGCGGCACGCCAGATTTCGTCGGTCAGGTCGGTCGCGCGCGGCAACGTTGATGAACGGGTGATCGTCTGAAAACTGGCGAAGCGAATTTTCAGATGCACGGTCCGTCCGCGCAGCCCATGCCGTCGCATCCGCCAGGCAACTTGTTCGGTCAGCTCCCGCAACCAGCCCCGCAGGGCGGCATGGTCCTCCAGATCAGTGGCGAATGTCGTTTCGTGCGAGATCGACTTGGATTCGCGATCCGGAATCACGGTCCGGTCGTCGATCCCGCGGGACAGACGCCACAGATGCCCCCCCCATTCGCCGAAGCGTTGCCGCAGGTCGTCTTCAGCCAGGGCCCGCACGTCGGCGATCGTCCGTACCCCCAGCGATTGCAATGTCTGCTCGGTGACGCGCCCCACGCCCCACAGCCGTCCCACCGGCAATGGATCCAGAAATTCCTGAATCCGCGCCGGATCGACCACGACAAAACCGTTCGGCTTCTGCAAGTCGCTGGCGATTTTTGCCAGGAACTTGTTTGGCGCCACTCCCACCGAGGCGGTCAACGCCAGTGCCTCGCGGATCTCCCGCTGGATGGTCCGGCCGATGGCGGGGGCCGGGCCAAACAATCGTTCGCTGCCGCTGACATCGAGAAACGCTTCGTCCAGCGACAACGGTTCCACCAGCGGCGTGTAACGCAACAGGATGTCGCGGATCTGTCCAGAGACTTCCGCGTACCGCGCGTGCCGCGGCGGAACGATCGTCACTTGCGGACACAGTCGCAGCGCGGTCGCCGTGGGCATCGCGCTCCGCACCCCAAAATGCCGCACGGCGTAGTTTGCCGCCGAGACCACCCCCCGTTCGCGCGGCGAGCCGGCAACGATCAGCGGCTTGCCGGCCAGCTCCGGGCGATCACGTTCCTCAACGGACGCGTAAAACGCATCCATATCGACATGGAGAATCATGGGTCGGTTCTCGGTGTCATCCGGGATTGGTCCTGTGGCGGCTCAACGTGTGCGGTGGCTGGCCGACCGCGCCTGCCGAATCGGGATCGCGAATTTCGCACTGGAAGACTACCATGCGTGAACTCTGGCAGTAATGCCCTCCGGAGAGTTGGCCCACACTGGGTGATGAAAAGTCGGAATCAACCAGGAGATCCGAAGTGCGGCGGACTTGGAACTCTATCTCGCTGCGGAGACCCCATCCTCGCAAGGTGGATGGGGCCTCGCCAGCGACTAACGCTCTTAATTTTATCATCTAATGAAACCCGCCGCATGCCTTACGTCCTGTTTTTGTTGATCTGCTCGATTTGGGGGAGCAGCTTTATCCTGATGAAGAAAGCGGTGGTTTGCTTTTCTCCCGCGTCAGTGGGGCTGGTGCGCGTGGCGGGAGGGGCGCTCGTGCTGGGGTGGATGTGGTGGCGCCAGTCGCGTCCCTGGCCGTTCGGCTGGCGCGACGCTGGTCCGTTGCTGGTGGTGGTCCTCCTGGGCTTCGCCTGGCCATTCACGATGCAGCCGTACCTCGTGGCGCGTGAGGGGAGCGCCTTCGTCGGACTGTCGGTGGGGTTCACTCCGCTGCTGACAATTATCGCTTCGATTCCGCTCTTGGGGGTCTATCCGACCCCGCGGCAACTCGTGGGAGTCTTAGGCGCTCTGGTCTGCATGGGGCTGCTGATGGTCGATAGCTGGCAGCGCGAGATTCCGATTCCGCATCTGCTGCTGGCGGTGACTGTTCCCTTGGGATATGCCCTGACCAATACGACGATTCGACGGTCGCTGCTGCATCTTCCTGTTCTGGAACTGACGGGACTCTCGCAACTGTTGGCGATCATGGTGTTATTGCCGATCGCGGCGCTGGGGCCGACGGTAGTCGATGCCAAGGCCGAGGATTTCCCACGCGCGCTCTACGCGCTGGCCTTTTTGGGAGTCATTGGGACCGGCCTGGCGTCGCTTTGGTTCAACCAGTTGATTCGCGACCACGGGCCGCTGTTCGCGGGGATGGTGACCAACCTGGTGCCAGTCGGAGCGCTGCTGTGGGGATGGGCGGACCGGGAACGGATCTCCCCGGCCCAGGTCGGAGCGCTCACGGGGCTTCTGGCGATGGTGTCCCTGGTGCAGTATGGAGCAGCGGTACGTCCCGCACCTGGCGAGACGCCGGCCGAACCGGCGCGGGCTCATGAAGAGACGTGATGTTGATCGCGTTCTCGCCTGCGCAGAGGAGACGCGCTTTCAACCGAAACGGTGGTCAGGAGATCGGCGATTTGGTTCGAGCCCGCCGCCAACGGCCTTGTGCCGCTGGAGCGAAAGATTCGCAACGTCAATTGGCCGTCTTCAGCGTGTCGAGCAGCATCGTCGAGACTGGGTTTTGTTTGGCAGCGTCGGTCTGCCACATGTTGCGCACCAGGTCAAACATCACCGTTCCGCACGCCATCATCAGGACCGTCGCAACGACCAATACGGAAAATACACCCGCCCCCCATTCCTGTTCGACCGGCGCAGCAAACCCGCGCGGCGCCACGGGAAGTTCAGCACTGCTTTCTCCCGTTTCCACATCGGTGGCGAAATCGTCGTCATCGGCGCCGAACACGTCTTCGCTCAGTTCGTCGTCCTCTCCGATGATCTCATCTTCGACGTCCACCGCGTCGTCATCCTCCTCGAGATCGACCACCGCGTCGTCGTCCGACATGAGATCGGCGGCGGCCTTTTTCTTGGGAGAGGGGACGGCGTATTCGTCGTCGTCATCGTCGTCCAGCGTGATGACGCTGGTCGAACCAGTGCTTCCGAACTCCTCCGAGCTGTCGTCGTCCATCAGTGGGACTTCCATCTGGGTGTCCAGGATGTCCTCGCTGTCGTCGTCCGTCATGTCCATCAACGGGATGGTCCCGGAGAGGTCGTCGCTGTCGGAGGCGCGCTTCCCCTTCTTCTGGCTTCCGCGTGTCGGCGGGCTATCGTCTGCCAGCGAGATGCCACTGTCGCCGGAGAGGACGATTGAGCTGTCTTCCGCCAGCGAAATGCCGCTGTCGCTGGCCAAGGCGCCGCTGTCCCCCGCCAGGGAAATCCCACTGTCGTTCGGTTGCTCCAGCGAAATGCCACTGTCGCTGGCCAGGGCCACGCCGCTCCCTTCCGCCAGTGAGATGCCACTGTCATCATCAAGGATCGAGCTGGACTCATCGGTCAGGTCCGCACTGGAACCCAGGATGTCGGAGCCGATTCCGGAACCAGTCAGCACGTCCGATCCGGCCCCCGATCCGCCGGCAAGTTGCACTTCGCCCGACGAATCGCTGGAGACGAGTTGCACGTCGCTGTCGCTGCCGGGATTTCCCAGGTGCGAGTCGGAGACCAGTTTGACGTCGCTGTCGGAGCGGCCGATTTTGGAGGAGGGGGGGGCTGGGGTCAATTTGACGTCGCTGTCGGAATCCTCCAGAGACGGTCCGGCTTTGGTCTCGGGCATCTGCAGCGTGTCGTCGAAAATCAGCCGCACGTCGCTGTCCGATCCGCTGTCCTCATTGCCCCCCTTGCGGATCAGCGTCGGCTCCTGTCCCAGGGGGTCTTGGTCCATGAACACCAGGTCGGTTCCGGAATCCTCCAGATTCGGGAGCATCGTCACGTCAGGGTCGGAATCGGGCTGGCGGCTGCGGGCCAGGTTGTCGACGTCCTCTTCCTTGAACTTCCAGGTGCCACGGTCGGCAAACGCCCGGATCATCCCTTTTTCCCGCAAACGGTTCAGCTCCGACGTATCGACGCCGATCTTTGCGGCCGCTTCCTCGATGCTCAGGTATTTTTTGGACATGCGGGCAGTCTCCGACAACGGGGGAGGTGACCGGCAGTCTGCACGCTTGGCACATCCGTTCTGACCGGCGCAGGCTGCCGAGTCGGACTGGTCAGAACCGGTCCGGCGGGCGTTGTCGCACGCCGGAATACTGGACGCCTTTATCTTGACGGGTGATCGGAGCCCATGCAAGGGGGACTTGTGTTCCAGAGTCTAATTATCGGCCCCGATTCCTCCCGGCAATGGCCCGTGCCAGGGATGCGCCGGTCCTAGCGATCATTCGGCGCTTGCTGCCTCCCCTCCAGGCGGCTCGGCGTCGAGAAAATGGACCTGCAGCACCTCGTCCAGTCGCGTGACTTGCAGCACTTCGATGATGTCCGGAGAGGGATTGTACAGGTGGACCTCGACATTCATCCGCCGCAGCGAGGCCAACAGCCCCAGCATTCCGCTGGGAACCAGCTTGACACCCGCCAGGTCGAAGGCCAGGGTGCGGGCGTGGTGCTGCTCCACCAGGGCGACGATTTCCGACCGGCACTTCGTCAGATCGATCTGATCGAGAATCTCCTTGCCGCCAAACCCAACGACGGTCAACTCCCCCGTCTGGTAAACCTGCAAAATATCGTGATTCAGAGCCATAGTGGTCCGTTGCTCCGCGTGTCCGTGTTGTCAACCGGCAAATTCCGACCAGGGGCGCCCCGGTCTCCCTTCAAGTCTACTGGAGAGGGCTTCAAATGAACACCGTGCGGGATAGTTCCAGCGCGTCGGGCGGTACGACCATCACCCGCTCCCCGCGCCGCAATGACTCGTGCGCTGCCTCAATCAACGCGATCGTCTGCAGCCCCTGTTCCAGTGACACGGGGTTGGGAGTCCCGGCCCGCAGGTGCCGAATCGCCTGCGCATACAATTCGTCCATATCCGCCGGCGGCGTTTCTAGCGGAACGTCGACGATCTCCTGCTCATTCGTGGTGGAGTAGTGAACTCCGTTCGCATAGCTTCCCTGGTCGCCGGCGATGATCCATCCGGTTTGCAACGGCGCCGGCGAACCGCGGTGAACCTCGATGTGCGCGTGCAACCCCGAAGGAAAGCGGGCCAGCGCCAAAAATCCCTCTTCCGCCTGATCGGGAAGGGCTGGACCCAGCCGCTCCACCGCCAGCGATCCGGGCATCTCGTCCGCCAGCAGCAGCAACTGGTCGAAGCGATGGACCCCGAATTCCCACAGGGCTCCGCCGCCGGTGACTCGATGCATGCGCCAGTCGTGCGGCGCATTGTTGCGGGATCGGGAACTCGTGGCTGGATCGACTCCATTGAAGGCCGCGCCGCAATCCGCCGGGTGGTATTGCCAACTGATGTGCTTGATCACCTGCGGACGCCCCAATTGCCCTGCGCGCAGGCAGGAACGGGCGCGGCGAAAGTCATCCTCCCAGCGTCGCGAGTGGAGCACGATCGCCCCTCGATTCGCCCGGCGGGCGGCTGCCAGGATGGCTTCCCCCTCGGCGCGGTGCATCCCCAGCGGCGTCTCAATCAAGAGGTGTTTGCCGGCCGCCAATGCCTCCAGCGCGAGCGGGGCATGGGTCGTGGGGGGCGAGGCGATGAGAACCGCATCGACCATGGGCGATCGCAGAACCTCCTGCCAGGAATCGGCCAGCCACGGAACCAGTCCGGCGCAGCGCCGCGCGGCAGCCGGACAGTCGTCGTAGCCGGCCACCACCTGGCAATCATCCCGCAGGCTGAGCCGCTCGATGTGATGCATCCCCGCGCGCCCGAGTCCCGCCACGGCGATCCGGACCGGAACCTGTTCTGAGAGCGAGCGCCGGTCGACCGGGTCGTCAAGAGAGGTCGTCACTGCGACTTCACCCCGCCGCTGACCGTCACCTTGAGTTTGCCCACATTCTTGTTCCCGGCCGGCGTGTTGACCCGCAAGGCAAGAATCCCCGCTTCTTTGGGGGTATGATCGACCCCTTCTCCGATCTGGAACGGCTTGCCCGGTTTGCCATTGGCTACGATGATCCCCATCAGCGCCCCGCAGGGGATTCCCGCGACAACATCCTTTGCGGCGTCCTTATCGGGAAGTCCGGCAGCCCCGACCGGCCCCGCGACGTCGAGGCGATAGGTTCCCTCCACTTGAAACCGGATCGGCTTGTTCTCAAACACCTGAATTCCGAATTGATCCCAGCCATGAGCCGTGTTGACGTCGATCTTCAGATCGTTGGCGTTCATCAGGCTCTCGTCGATCTGGTCGAGTTTCTTCTTGATGTGCGTGAGGCCGGGATTCAACGCCAGCAGCGATTTCAACAGCCCCTTGGCTTTGTCGAGATGCCCCGCTTCCAGGTAGCTCGTCGCCAATTCTTCCGCATCCTTGACGAACGCCGATTGCACCTGCTCGGCTCGAATGTCGAGACTCTTGGTGTTGGCGATCGGTTTGGAAGCAGCCGACTTGGAGCCTTTTTTGGCCGGCTTTCCCTTGTCCTGGGCCTGGGCCGTCCCCCTCAGCGGGGACGACAGGTTGATCGAAACTGTTCCCAGAGCCAAAACAGACACGACTGACCACAGCACCGAACGACGCATACCACACCCCTTGACCAACAGGGAAACCGCCGAAGTCAACCACGCCACTTCTGAGAGTGTACACCCTGCTCTGGGGGGACAACAATCCCAGCACGGGAGGCTTGTGCCGCAAGGCAGTTCCGAAGATCAGCCCACTTCAGGCGATAACATCCAGGATCGGTTCGCCCCCATGCGCGATCGGCATCGGGCGACCGGAGCGGTCGAGGACGGTCAGGTGCGGATCGATCCCCAGAAGCTGGTAAATCGTGGCCACGATGTCGCCGGGGGAGACCGGGTTCGCGATTGGGTACGCCGCCTGCTTGTCGCTGGCGCCAAACACCGTTCCCGATTTGATCCCCCCGCCCGCCAAAAGGCTGAACCCGCAGGGGGGCCAATGTTCGCGGCCCGCCTTGGCATTCACCCTGGGAGAGCGCCCCATTTCTCCCATCACAACGACGAGCGTGGAATCGAGCAAACCGCGCTCGTCCAGGTCTTCGATCAGCGCGGGCCACGCTTGATCAAGCACCGGCAGGTTGACCGACTTCAACATGCCGAAATTGTTCTCGTGCATGTCGTAGGAATGGCCGTTGTTCCCGAAGATCTCGGCATGAATGCTGATGAAGGGAACGCCCGCCTCGACCAGCCGCCGGGCGACGAGAAACGACGAGCCTGTGAGGTGCCGCCCATACTTGTCACGCAGGGCAGCCGGTTCCCCCGACAGATCAAACGCGTCGCGCGTCTTGCTGGTACACAGGAGCGAAAACGCCCGTTGCTGGAATTTGTCGAGACGCTC
Organism: Planctomycetales bacterium; assembly: GCA_046152955.1. Lineage (GTDB taxonomy): Bacteria > Planctomycetota > Planctomycetia > Planctomycetales > Planctomycetaceae > SIAF01. Next base: position 10,783 of record JBJXGA010000277.1, read on the forward strand.
CACGGCGCGCGACGCGCGGACTTGTTCGAACTGTCCATCGAGTTGGTCCACCAGCGACCGCCGCAGGTCCAGGCGGGTGGCGGACATGTCGGGGAGCGCATCGAGCGACGGCATTTGTGGCTCCCCCCAGGGGATCACCGGATCGTAATGCGGCGTCTTGGGAGTTCGATCGAACGTCGGCTGGCAGAGACTGAACAGCGGATCGTACTGGCTTCCCAGGTAGCCCCCGTATGGTCCCGGACGGCGGATACCGGGGTAATTCACGCTTTCGCCCCAGCCGGGATAGCAGGGGAGACAGACCGCACCCGGCAAGTCCGACGGCCCCATCCCCAGGTACTGGCAGATCGCGCCGATATCGGGCGGATCGGTCGGTTCCGCCTTGATCTGGGCGAAGTTGCCCCCCGTAAAGCCGGTCAGGATCGGCAGCGGGTTGTGGGCGTTGTAACTATGCGTCACGCTCCGAATCACGCACGCCTGGTGCATGAATCGCGCGGAATTGGGAAGATGCTCGCAGATCGACAACCCCGGCTGCGTCGTGGCGATCGGTTGAAACTCTCCCCGGATCTCCAGGGGGGCTTCGGGCTTCATGTCGAACATGTCCATCTGGCTGGGGCCTCCCAGCAGATTGAACAGGATGACCGACTTGGCGCTTCCGGAGACCCCCTTGCGCGCTGTGTTGGATCGCGCTGTCGCTTCCGCCCCCCGCAACAGAGCCGGCCAGCCGACTCCCGAAAAGAGGGACAGTCCCCCGATCTGCATCGCCTCACGGCGCGTCAATCCGTCGCACAGCCGACTGGCCTGTCCCAGGATTCGGAGCATTCGGGTTCTCGCGATAGGTTGCGGGGTGAGGGCGCGATGGGCCGGGAGTCGGGGGAGGTCTGCCAACCGAGGCGACCTCTGCCGATCACGCCAACTCAGGCAGCGCGCGGTACTTGTTTTGATCGATCAGGAACTGCGGTCTCCCTTGCAGATCCCGCAGCGTCAGATGATCGACGTTGATTCCCAGGTTGCGATAGAGCGTGGCAAATACTTCCTGGAAATGGACCGGGCGATCTGTGGCGTGTTCACCCAGCCGATTGGTCGCTCCGATCACCTGTCCGGTTCGCATGCCACCCCCCGCCAGCAGCGCGCAGGAAACCTGCGGCCAATGGTCGCGGCCGGCGTATTTGTTGATTTTTGGAGTCCGCCCGAATTCTCCCCAGACGATCACCGTCGTATCCTCCAGCATCCCCCGCAGTTCCAGGTCTTCCACCAGCGTGGCCACCCCCTGATCGAGCAGCGGCATGTCCTCGCGTCCCTGTTTGAAATTCGCTCCATGCCAGTCCCAACGGCTGAACGCCAGCGTGACGCATCGAGCGCCGGCCGAAATCAGACGCCGGGCAATCAGGAAGTTGTCCACCAGCCGCGGCCCCCCATCATCGCGGAGCTGATTGACCCCGCGGCCATAACGATCGCGCAGTTTTTGATCCTCTTTTTCAATATCCAGCGCCTCGGCCAATTTGCTGGACGTCAGGACGCCGAACGCCTGCTCGGTGAAGGCATCGGTTCCCGCGACTTGGCCGGAGGAGTCCGCCTCGCGCCGGAAGCGATCCAAAGCGGTGAGCACCCCCCGCCGGTCACCCAGCCGTTCCAGTGTGATGCCGTTCAGAATCAGGTCGTCTTTTCCTTCGGCATTGGGGGTGAACGGGGCGTGCGCCACCCCCAGGAAGCCGGGAACGCCGTTGTCGGCCCAAGGCATATGCCCCATCTTCGGAGCGAGCCCGACAAACGCCGGAACAGAGGGATCGACCGGGCCGTAGACTTTGGAAAGCACGGCCCCCAGCGCCGGCCACCCCCCCTGCGGTTGCCGATCCCGTTTGCGCCATCCCGTCAGGCACTGGTAGGCAAAGTGGTCTCCATCTGCGCCGACGATCGAGCGGATCGGGACGAACTTCTGCATCGTCGCCGCGATCCGTGGAAACATCTCCCCGATTTCAATTCCGGGGACACTGGTGGCGATCGGTTGGAATTCCCCCCGAATTTCCGACGGGGCGTCCCGCTTGATGTCCCACATATCCTGGTGGGGAGGCCCCCCAGGGAGGAAGATCATGATGATCGATTTGTGCGACCGGGTGACACCGGCAACCTGTTCCGCCGCGAGCAGTTGCGGCAGCGACAGTCCCCCCAGCGCCAATCCGCCGATCTGCAAAAACTCCCGCCGCGAAAGGCCGTCGCAAAAGCGGCCGGAACTCCCCTGGGGAGCAATGCCCTGGATGGTCAGCATGGTTTGGGGCTCGCAGTCCGTTGGATACTGGTTCGATTCTTCCTGTCGGCCCATCATCTGCATCGACAGGGAGATCCATCAAAAATCGTATCAACGATCCTTGAATTGTCAATCCATCGTCATTTTGGCCGTCAGAATTGCCAGATTTCCGGTCAGCGACGCCGGGGGGATCGGGGCGATTTGACCGAATCGACCGGCTGGGCCACTTGGACACTGGGGTCTTGGACGCCAGCCGGCGACGGAAGCCGACCGCTCCCATCCACCAGAATCGCATAACTGAACGTGAACAAAATGCCATATGCCACGATGTTCGAACGCCAGTCCTTCCCGATCCATTTGATCGCGCTCCCGGCGGACGCTTTGAGTTGCAGCGTGGCGCCATTCCATTTGACGCTGTACAGCTCATCCAGAATCAGGTGCGAGGCGAACCCGAGAGCCACCCCCACCGCCATCAGCAGCCGCACGGTGGACTGCTCGCACGCATAGGCCAGGTACGTGATCTCCGCGGCGATCATCAAGGCGGGAACGCTGTGGAACATTCCCCGGTGGACCGCCACCAGATTGAGCAACGTCGCCGCGCCAAATCGAATCGCCACGTACAACAGAACCGCCAGCAGCAACGCCGCGTCGCGACTTCCACCCCACGCTTCCAGGCGGCTGAGCATCACCAGCGGCGCGACGGCAGCCAGCAGGCCAAACACCTCCCGCACCGGTCGACCGGAGTCGGAATCCAGATCGGGGAGCATGCCGGCGATCCCAGTCAGGCACCCGGCGAGTGCCCCCTGCACCCCATCGAAGCCCCCCACGAAGCTGGCGGTCAGACCATATCCGGCCCCCAGCAATCCACTGACAGTGATGTGCGTCTGATAATTCGCCATGCTGCAAAACCAGCGGGACAAGGGACTCGCAAAACGCCAGACGATGATCCATGCCAGCCCAACGACCGGCGGAGCGTGCGAAATCTACCAACCCCATCAAAACGTTCAAATACCAATCGCCGGTCCCCATGAGTCACGACCGGCTCCGGCCAGGTTGAGGGTGCCACACCCGCCCCAGCCGAACGTCCCAGCGTAAGCTGGCCGGTGTGTTCGGTTCGTCCCCAAAGAATCTGGCGCCGCGGCGCACCTTGTTGAAACAATTGGAGGACGGGATTCCAATCGCAGGGAGTCGGCTAGTGGGCGAGAAGCTGTCTGCTAGTGGGCGAGAAGCTGTCTGCGACGAAACTGAAGCGCGGGCAGATTTCCTAATCTGCCGCGTGCGTTTCTATCCCCCGCGACTGTTGCGGTCCACTGACGTCTCCGCGTCCTCAGCGCCCGCCTGTCCATTTCTTCCCTTTTGGTTGCGGCCATCGGTTGTGCTGTACCCCAAGCTTCCGATCATCTTCACACGTCCAGTAACCCCGTCGCGTTGAGATTCCCCCACCAATCCAGTATGCTCCCGAACAACCCAGGGGAGCCTCCGCGGTATGGCCGAAAAGACGATCTTCAAACGCATCATCGACAAGGAAATCCCGGCGCGAATCGTCCACGAAGACGAGTTGTGCCTGGCGTTCCATGACGTGAGTCCGCAGGCTCCCACGCACGTGCTGGTGATTCCCCGTCAGGAGATTCCCTCCTTGGCGAATGCTGACGATGGTGACGCCCCGCTCCTGGGACATCTGTTGACCACCGCTCGAAAACTGGCGGCCCAACTGGGGTTGGCCAGCGGCTACCGGATCGTCATCAACTGCGGCCCCGATGGGGGACAGTCGGTCGATCATCTGCACGTCCATGTGCTGGGAGGCCGACGCCTGGGATGGCCTCCGGGGTGAATCTGTGCGTCAGCCGCCGCGCGATCCACTGTCGCGATCGCGGGGGGGGCCGACAGAATTGGCAGTTCCGAATCCGAAACATCCACCCGCTGATACTTCATACTGAAAACTGATCACAGGATCGAATCCCGATGAAACACCGATGGACAAGAGTTGTATTGGCGCTCGGCGTCGTGGGTACGATGGGGGCGCTGCTGGTCGCTCAAGGAGAACGTCCTCCCGCTTCGGCTAAGGCTATGGTCGATTCGGCGCAGGCGTTCCGGACCAGCCTTTCCCCGACGGAACTGGCCCAGGCCTCGTTTGGATTTGACGATCCGGAACGCCTCAACTGGCACTTCATTCCGCGTCCCCGCAAAGGTCTGCCGCTCCGCGACCTGGAAGGGAACGCCTTGAAAACGGCGCACGCCCTGATCGCCAGCGGACTCTCCAAGGCGGGTTACGATCAGGCACTGGCCATCATGAGCCTGGAAGAAGTGCTGTACCTGCTCGAAGGGGGGGAACGCTCTGAGCGACGCGAACGCCGCCACCCAGGAAAATACTACCTGAGCGTCTTCGGCACTCCGTCCGAAACGGGCCAATGGGGCTGGCGCGTGGAAGGACATCACCTGTCGCTCAATTACACGCTCGATAAAGGGGAAGTGATCGGGAGTACGCCGGAGTTTTATGGATCCAATCCCGCGTTCATCGACGCCGGCCCGAATCGTTCGATCCGCGTCCTGGGGACCGAGGAAGATCTCGCCCGCCAGATCCTCAAGCTCTGCACCCCCGAACAAGCCCAGGTCGTGCGGATCGATCCCAAGGCGCCCGACGACCTGCGCGGCGGTAACGCCCAGGGGGGACCAAACACCACGCAGGCGGAAGCGACCCCGGTCGTTGGGCTTCCGGCGTCGAAGCTCAGTGCCGATCAAAAGCAATTGCTCGGAAAATTGATCGATGAATACCTGCAGAACATGCCGGCCGATGTCTCGGCCAAACGCCGTGCGGCGATCTCGCAGGGGGGCTTCGACAGCATCCATTTTGCCTGGTGGGGAGATTCCGAGCGGAATCAGCGGCACCAATACCGCGTGCAGGGACCGACATTCATTATCGAATACAACAATACTCAGAACGACGCCAATCACGTCCACTCCTTCTGGCGGGATCTGGCGGGTGATTTTGGCATCCCGGTGAAGAAATAGACCACACCATGACTCAGACGATCGCCCCTTCCCTGGCCGCTGCCTACACCGAGCGGTTTCCGACCTCCGCCGCGCTCTACGAGCGAGCGAAGCGACTGTTCCCCAACGGCGTGACGCACGACGGCCGCTACTTGCAGCCATTTCCCATCTATATCGAATCGGCCGTCGGTTCGAAAAAGTACGATCCGGACGGAAACGAGATCATCGACTACTGGATGGGGCACGGCTCGTTGCTCCTGGGGCACAGCCACCCCGCAGTGGTCGAGGCGGTCCAGGCGCAGGCCGCGCGGGCGACCCACCCAGGGGCGTGCCACGAGCCGGAACTCGAATGGGCCGAGTGGGTGCAGCGGCTCGTCCCGTCGGTCGAGCGGATGCGCTTCGTCAACAGCGGAACCGAAGCGACGCTGATGGCCCTGCGGATCTGCCGAATCGTTTCGGGCAAGCGCAAAGTGCTGAAATTCGCCGGCCACTTTCACGGCTGGCACGACCTGTTGATTCCCGCTGCTGATCCTCCGTACGACACGGGCGAATACGGCATGCCAGGCATCACCGACGGCGTTCTGGGAGACCTGGTGGTCGTCCCGCCCAACGATCTGGCGGCGCTGGAGCGTGCGATCGACGAGCATGATCCCGCCTGCGTCATTGCCGAGGGGACCGGAGGGCATTGGGGCCTGGTTCCCATGCGCGGCCCCTTCCTGCGCGGGATGCGGGAGGTCACCGCCCGCAAAGGGGTGATTCTGATTCTCGATGAGGTCATCTCCGGCTTCCGCGTTTCTCCCGGCGGTTCGCAGGGACACTACGGCCTGACTCCCGATTTGACGACGATGGCCAAGATTCTGGCCGGAGGTTTGCCGGGGGGCTGCCTGGGGGGGCGCGCCGACCTGATGAGCGCCCTGGAGTTCGATAACCGCTACGGCAAAAAGATGAAGCACCCCGGCACCTACAACGGCAACCCCCTCTCCGCCGCCGCGGGGGTCGCCGCGCTGGAAGTGGTCTCGACTGGCGAACCATGCGCCATTGCCAACGCCATGGGGCTCAAGCTTCGGACCGAGCTGAATGCGCTGTTCGCGCGGAAGGATGTCAACTGGATCTGCTACGGCGAATTCTCGGGAGTCACGATCGTTCCCGATTACACCGGCCCGCGGCCAGATTCCGACGAGTTCATTCCCTACGGCAACTCGGTCGAAAAGCTCGACCGCAAAATGGACCAGAAACTCACGCACGCCTACCGCGCCGCGCTCCTCCTGAACGGAGTCGACTTCTTCGGCTGGCGCGCGATGCTCTCCGGCGCGCATACGGAAAGCGACATCGACCGCACCGTGGAAGCCGTGGGTGAAGCGCTGGATCTGCTCCGTGCGGAGGGATTGGTGCGGTAGAGCGACCGCCGCACTGGCGCAGGTCGGGTGGCACGCCCTGACGAAAGGAAGGGCGTGGTGCCCGACACTGGAGTTTTCTGAACAGATCGGCAGCCTGATCGCGCCTTCCCGTAAAAGTAGCCGGCGGCCACGCCGTAATGGTCGGAACCGCGTTACTAGCGTGGAGGAGTTGATTGCCGACCCTAAACAGCGCGGGCGAAAGTCGCGGGAAAATCGGCCAGTCCCAGGCCCCTGGGAGTTTGGAGTATGGGCGGAACACGGTGACGATTTCGCGTTGATTACTGGTATCCGTCCTGTGAACACCATCTTGCGTAGCGCGGTACAATTACCCGAGACCACAGTGGACCGGTTTCGGGGAGACGAGCGATGGCGCGAGCGGGACGGGGGCGTGATGGTGCGAAAGATCGGTACTGGAGAGGGGTGCTGCGGCGTTGGGGGCGCAGCGGGCTGTCGGTCCGCGAGTTTTGTGATTGCGAGGCGGTCTCCGAAGCGTCGTTCTATGTGTGGCGTCGGAGACTGACCCAGTGTGACAACTCCGCTGGAAAGATTACGGGATCGGGCGGCCAGAGTGCCGTGGAGAGGACGCCGGCAGTCACGAATGTCGATTTGGATGGCAAGTCCGTCGTTCGCCGGGCTGCGTTTCTGCCGGTCCATATTCTGCCGGATACCGCACCGTTGGTCGCTACGTCGTCGGCACCGGTCGGTTCCTCGCTGGAGGGCCGAATTGAGCTGCAGCTCGCCAGCGGCGTGCGGCTGTGGGTCCCGATCGGATGTGACCGCCAGACGTTGGCCGACGTGCTGGCAGTGCTTGAGGAGGGTGCATGCTGAGCCTTCCCGCCTCGGTCAAGAACTTCGTGTACACCGGCGTGACCGACATGCGCCGCAGCTTCGATCGGCTGGCGCAGATGGTCCAGGAGCATCTGCAGCAGGATCCTGAATCAGGACACCTGTATCTGTTCTTCAATCGCCGCCGGGACTGTGTCAAGCTGCTCCTTTGGGAAGGGGACGGATTCGTCATCCTTTACAAGCGTCTTGAGGTGGGAACGTTCACGGTTCCCCGCGGCTTGGCCTTGGCAGGCGATGAGGCCGCGCCGCAACAGCCGAACGGAGTGCAGATCCGGGCTGCCGACTTGAACCTGATTCTGGCGGGCGTCGATCCCGCACGAGTGCAGCGGCGGAAGAGGTTCGAACGCGCGGGCGCCTGACAATTGCTTCCACGCGACTGTGGCTCTGTTGAAACGCTGCCTGTTCGGCTCGCGGCGCGAACGCTTTGACGATCCACGGCAGAAGAACCTGTTCGAAGCGGCCGAAGAACCGGCCGGCGCCCCGGAGAACGGCAACGCTGCCGGAGCGCACGAAGAGATCGACCCCGACAAACCGAAGAACCGCCGGAAAGGGCACGGGCGCAAACCACTGCCGCAGTTCCTGCCACGAAAGACGATCGAGTACACCGTCGAGGGAGCGGAGCTCAACTGCCCATGCTGCGGAGGTGAGCGGCAGAAGATCAGCCAGGTGGTCAGCGAGCAACTCGAATTCAATCCGGCGTCGCTGCATGTTATCGAGCATGTGCAGATCACCTACGCCTGCACCGCGTGCCAGGAGCAGGTGATCACGGCCCCCAAACCGCCGCAACCGATCGAGAAGGGAATCCCCGGACCAGGGCTGTTGGCGCATATCATCGCCGACAAGTATGCGCGACACCTGCCACTGTACCGGCAGGAAGAAGCGCTGGCTGCGTATGGTGTCCTGGTGCGGCGCAGCACGCTGGCCGGCTGGATGGCCGCTGCCGCCGAGCGTGCCTCACCGTTGTACGGATTGCTCAAACGGCGAGTGCTTTCGAGCCAGGTGCTGGGCACAGACGACACGCCAGTGAAAGTCCTTGATCCCGAGTTGGACCACACACGGACCGGACGGTTCTGGGCCTACCTGGGTGACGACCGGCACCCGTACAGCGTCTACGACTACACGGCCAGCCGCAGGCGCGACGGACCCAAGGAATTCCTGAAAGACTACCGCGGGGTGTTGCAGGCGGACGCGTTTGGTGGCTACGACGGGATCTTTCTGGAGTCGAAAGGGAAGATCATCGAGGCGGCCTGCTGCGCCCATGCGCGGAGGAAGTTCTACGAAGCCCGCGAATCGGCGCCCGAGGCGGCCCATTAGGTGCTGGCGTTTTTTGGGCGGTTGTACGAGATCGAGCGCGAAGCCGAATCCCTGACAGCGGAAGCGCGGCTGGCGCTGCGGCAGGAAAAATCAGTACCGATTCTCGGCGAACTGCAGGCCTGGCTGAACGACAATCTGATCAAGGCGCGTCCGAAGACGCCGATCACGTTGGCGATGAAATACAGCCTGCGCCACTGGAACGCGCTGTGCCAGTACACAACCGACGGCAACATCCCCATCGACAACAATCGGACCGAACGAACGCTGCGTGCGCAGGCGATCGGACGGCGCAATTGGATGTTCTTGGGGAGCGACAATGGCGGCAAGACGGCCGCCATCCTCTACAGCCTGGTGGCCAGCGCGAAGCGGCACCATCTCGACATCGAAGCCTACCTGACCGACGTCCTGCAACGGTTGCCGGCCATCACCAACCCCTGGGCTCTACGCGCCCTGCTTCCAGACCGGTGGGCCAAGGCGCATCCCGAGTACGTGCTGCAGTTTCGCCGGGCTGAGGCCACCAAAGCCAAACGGCAACGCCTCAGCCGCCGCGAGCGCAGGCGCCTGGAAGCGACCGGCCAACTGCCGTAGCGCGGTGAAGGTACGCGTTCCCGCCTGGAAGGCCAATCTCGCCGTCGTGGACTGGCGAGCGGCGCGGGATAGTGCAGCGAGCGCCGTGGCTTGTTCCGCTCGCCGGCTCCGCGCCTGCTTGTCAATGGGCGCCCCAAAAGCGGCCACTCATGAGCGCCCGCTGACAGCCTGCTCACCCCCGGTTGATCATTTGCTGGCCCCGCCGGCGGCCCGCCCGACCCTCCGCGACCGCCCGGACACCCCGATGGTGTTTACTGGACGGATACTTCCTTTTTTACTGGGAAAGCGATATCATCAATTTCAACGGGCGTATGGCGCAGCTTTGGGACTGCGGTTTCGCCCACGAGATGATCGAATTCCCCGGATGACTGAATAAAGAGCAAGCTGGCTGTGCCAGAGGGCTCGTTAACGAGTAAGCCGACGTGCTGGAATGCCTTAGGGTGTTCCGACACGCCGGCTTTTTTTGTTTCCCGTGGCGTCGCCGTGACAAAACTCTCTGAAGGAGGTGGCTGATGCTTGAAAACGAGGTTTTGTGCCAATAAGCCCTACGGCGAAGAAACGATCGGCAAACTCGCAACCCAGCGAGGGGCGCGGTTCTCTGTCGCAGCCGGTCACGTGGTACACGTTACCGCTCGCCGAGGCGTTTAAGCGGCAACAGACCGATGTCGCGCAGGGCCTGACTCAGGCTGAAGCGGCGAGGAGACTCGTGCAGTATGGGCCCAATTCCTTGGCTCAGGCGCACCAGCGCACGACTCTGGCCATCTTTCTGGCCCAGTTCCACAGCCTCATCGTGGCCCTGCTGGTCGCCGCCACGGCAATCGCTTTTGCTATGGGGGACAACATCGAGGCGGTCGCAATCCTCGTTGTCATCGTCATCAATGCCGCCATCGGCTTCTTGACCGAATGGAAGGCGGAGCAGGCGTTGTCCGCACTGCAAAAACAGACGGTGCGGGTAGCCCATGTAATCCGGGATGGTGCGCAAAGCGAGATTCCGGCGGCGGAGTTGGTACCGGGCGATTTGGTCGTCCTTGCCGCCGGGGCACGCGTGCCCGCCGACGGCCGCATCGTCGAGAGCGTGCGCTTGCAAATTGAGGAGGCGGCGCTGACGGGTGAGTCGCACGCGGTGACCAAGACAACCGAGTTGCTCGAGGACAAGGATGCGGCACTTGTGGACCGCCTCAATATGGCCTTCCTGGGTACAACGATCACGGAAGGGCGCGGCCGGTTGCTGCTGACGGCCACCGGCGCCCAAACGGAGGTAGGCAAGATCGGCACCCTGATCGACGAGGCGACCACCCGCGCCACCCCATTAGAAGGGAAGCTGGCTCGGCTGGGTCGTCTGCTCATCGTGGTCGTGATGGTGCTGTGTGCCGTCATCGTCTTGTCGGGCTGGCTTCGCGGTGTCACCGACTTCTGGCACATGCTGGAGATCGGTCTCTCCCTGGCCATTGCGGCAGTACCCGAGGGACTGCCCGCCGTGGCGACCATGACGCTGGCACTGGGGATGCAACGCATGGCCCGGATGCGTGCGCTCGTCCGCCGACTCCCAGCGGTGGAGACCCTCGGCTCCACCACCGTCATCTGCACCGATAAGACCGGAACACTGACCAAGAACGAGATGACCGTGTGCGTCTACGTGCTGGACCAACGCCGTGTCGAAGTGACCGGCGCCGGGTATGAGCCGGTGGGCACGTTTCAGGACGGCGGCAAGCCCGTGGACCCGCGCACCGACGAGCACCTTACTCTGGCCCTGCGAATCGGCATGTTGTGCAACGATGCGAAAGTGGAACGTACCGACGGCCGCGAGACCGTTTTGGGCGACCCAACAGAAGCGGCGTTGATCGTCGTGGCGGAAAAGGCCGGGATGAATCAAACAGCCCTTGCACCTGACTTTCCGCGCCTCAGCGCGGTGCCGTTCGACAGCGCAAGCAAGCGCATGGTCACCGTGCATCGCACGCCGCAGGGTCAGACGGTGGCGTTCGTCAAAGGTTCGCCCGCGGCGTTGATCGCGGCGAGCAGCGCTCAGCTCCGAGTCGCTGGTGTGACGCCGCTAACACCGGAAGACCGCCGGCGGTGGGATGAGTCGAATCAAGAGTTGGCCGGTGCAGCGATGCGGGTTCTCGGCTTGGCGTATCGCGAATTGCCGGAGGGCTACAACGAGGCTGACTTCGCTCGGGAGTTGATCTTCATCGGTCTGGTCGGCATGAGCGACCCCCTCCGCGACGAGGCCAAAGCCGCCATAGCCACCTGTCGCGCGGCGGGCATTCGCACCGTGATGATCACCGGTGACCAGCAGCCGACTGCCGCCGAGATCGCGCGTCAACTGGGGATCGACCTCGATCTCGATGGGCGGACCTTACGCACCGTCCACGGTCGCGAGCTGACAGGCCTGGACGCTGAGGGCTGGAAACGAGCGGTGGCCGACGCAGCCGTGTTTGCCCGCGTCTCGCCCGAGCACAAGTTGCAGATCGTCGAGGCGCTGCAGCAGCAGGGGCACGTTGTCGCCATGACGGGTGACGGGGTGAACGACGCCCCGGCCCTGAAGAAGGCGGACATCGGCATCGCCATGGGCATCAAGGGGAGCGAGGTGGCCAAGGAAAACGCCGACATGGTGGTCACTGACGATGACTTCGCCAGCATCGTAGGTGCCGTCGAGCAGGGGCGGATCATTTACGGAAACATTCTCCGGTTCCTCCATTACCTCCTCTCCTGCAACTTTTCAGAAATCGTAACTGTATTTCTTGCCCTGATGATCGGCTGGCCTCTGCCGCTGGTGGCCCTCCAGATTTTGTGGCTCAACTTGATAACCGACATCTTTCCGGCCTTTGCCCTGGCGCTGGAGCCGTCGGCACCTGACGTGATGAAACGCCCGCCGCGCGACCCGAAGGAGACCCTACTGAACTTGCACTTCGTTGGTTTGATCGTCTGGCAAGGGTTGTTGCTCACCGGGGTCACTCTCGTCGCTTTTGGCGTCGGCATGCACTGGCACGGGACCGAGGGCGAGGGCTTGCGCCAGGCGACCACGATGGCGTTCATGACGCTGGCCCTAGCCCAGGTCTTCCATGCCTTCAACGCGCGTTCCCAAAGGCGGTCGGCGTTCACCAGCCGCCTTTTTACCAACAGTTGGCTCTGGGCGGCGGTGGTGATTTGTCTGATCCTCCAAGCCGCAGCGGTCTACCTGCCGGTTTTGCGAAAAGTGCTCCATACCGTCCCGCCCACTGTCTCAGACTGGGGAGTGATCGCCGCCTGTTCTCTGATGCCCGTGGCCGTCGTGGAGCTGGTCAAGGTGATACAGCGTGTCGCGGCCCACAACCGAGGAACATCCCATGCCTGAGATGATGAAGTGTTTCGTGATGCACAGTATCGGCAAGGTCGGCGTGATGGAGAAACCCATTCCGCGAGCCGGACAAAGCGACGCGGTCATCCGCACGACCGCCGCGCTCATCTGCACCTCCGACACTCACACCGTGGCGGGTGCGATCGGCGACCGCCACGGCCTGACGCTTGGACATGAAGCCGTCGGCACGATCCACGAGCTGGGCGAGCTCGCGGCCGCCAGTGGTTTGTTCAAGCTCGGCCAGCGTGTGGCAGTCAGCGCCATCACACCGTGTTACATGTGCGACAATTGCCAGCGTGGCTATCCCAGCCAGTGCGGAGGGATGCTCGGTGGGTGGAAGTTCGCAAATCTCAAAGATGGCAGCTTTGCCGAATACTTCCACGTCAACAACGCCGTGGCCAACCTCGCGCCCATTCCCGATGGCCTCACGGACGAGCAGGCCGCGTACTGCTGCGACATGCTCTCCACCGGATTCGTCGCGGCCGAACATGCGAACATTCCCATCGGCGGCAGCGTGGCGGTGTTCTCTCAAGGGCCTGTGGGCTTGATGGCAACCGTCGGCGCTCGTATGCGAGGTGCGGGGCTGGTCATCGGAGTTGAGTCCATGCCAAACCGCATCGCGCTAGCGATGAAGTTTGGCTGCGATGTCGTCGTGGACTTCACCAAGGAAGACCCCGTCGAGGCGATTATGAAACTCACGGGCGGCAAGGGAGTGGATTCGTCGATCGAGGCCTTGGGCTCGGCGCAAACCTTCGCCGCGTGCGTGAGTGTGGCGCGCCCGGGCGGAACCGTCTCCAACGTCGGCTACCACGGTGATGGCGACAACGTACCGATCCCGCGTGTGGCCTGGGGCGTGGGCATGAGCGACAAGACCATCCGAACGGCTTTGTGCCCCGGCGGGTCAGAGCGGATGGGCCGACTGCTGCGCCTAATTGAGACAGGGCGTGTCGATCCCCTTTCGCTGACAACACACCGCTTCTCATTCAACGACATCGAGAGGGCATTCCGGATGATGCAGTCGAAGGAGGACGGGATGATCAAGCCCCTGATTTCATTTGCCTAACCGGCCTCTCACAGGAGAAGACCATGAGCATCGCAGTCATCAAACCACAGGCGCTTGACGCACTCTGCAAGGAAGGCAAGAAGATCGACCTCATCGACGTACGCACTCCCATCGAATTCCGGGAGGTTCACGTCGACATCGCTCAGAACGTCCCGTTGGATCAACTCGATCCGCCGGCGTTGATGCAGGCTCGCAACGGGTCGGCCAATGAGCCGCTGTACGTCATCTGTCGTTCCGGAAGCCGAGGTCGACAGGCGTGCGAGAAGTTCCTCAAGGCGGGCTTCTCGAACGTGGTCAACATCGAAGGCGGCACGATGGCTTGTGTGGAAGCGGGTCTTCCGGTCGTCCGTGGCAAAAAGGCCATCTCGCTGGAAAGGCAAGTTCGCATCGCAGCGGGTTCGCTCGTGCTGTTGGGGGCGGTACTTGGCTGGTTCGTCCATCCGGCTTTCATCGGGCTATCGGCTTTCGTGGGAGCCGGTCTGGTGTTTGCCGGAATCACCGATACCTGCGGGATGAGCAAGAGGGTTCGGGTCCGTGGGGGGCGAATACGGGGACAGGTCCATTTAGTGACTGCGGGCTCTGCATGGGGTCGCCTCACGGCCATCAGACCTAGCACGGCGCGCGCGACTCCTGGGGCAATCTTGTTTTACCTTTTTCAACCGCGGCGAGGGCCGGCATTTGGCTCCGCCGACGAGATTCCAATGCATCTGCGGCAACGCGAGGGATGAGGTTGATTTCTCAACCGCTCGACGAGCGCCACCGCCGAACGTGGGCACATCCATCCTGGGGTCTCGCGTTCTTCAGTGCCTGAAAGACGCCATCCAGTACCCCGGCCAGGATGGTGTCGATGATTCCCTTTCTGACACTGTTTCGAATATGTGTGCTGACCGCCCAATCTGTGGATGTGCGAGCCCAGGAGTCGTGGCGATCATAAGTCTCATCGCGCGTCAGGCGACCCCCTAAGCGACGCAGGCCCCTTGCCAAGTTCCGCCGACTCCAGCAAGAAGGCGCTCAGAACTCCGCCGCTCCACCGCCCGAGCCGCCCCCGGCCCCGCCGACGTGCGGCGGAGCCCCCGCTTCTGGCGGAATCCCAGTTCACGGCGCCAGAATCTTGACGTCCATCTGGGCGGTTGGAAAAACGTTGAACTGCTGGAGAATTGGGAATCCCAGTGTTGGGCCGCCGATCAGATCGCTGAGCGAACTGTCCTCTTCCACGGTGAGCACAAGGTCGGCGTCGCCGATGAGAATCTCAGGGACATGCGTTTGCATTTTCACGGTTCCCCGGTTTGTCTCGACCCACCAATTGGCCGTAAACGTTCCTGCGGACGCCTCGGACGGAACGACTTCCCCGGCGAGACTCAGCGCGGGGTTGCCGGGGCGCGGAACTGTAATTTGGAACGAATCCGGGCCGTCGTCGGCGGACGGAATCTGTTGGAAGTTGATCGTGGGAACAAGCTGCACCGGCATTCCCAGTTTTTTGAGATGGTGCGCGAGTTTGGAATCGGACGTGTAATACCATAGCGTGTAGTTGTTGATGTCGCCCGTGAAATCCGGAGGAACGATCACCGCTCCAATCTGCAGAATGGTGCCAACTCGGGCGCGCTGTCCGTCCACGGAAATCCGGCAATGCGCGCTACGCACCACGACTGGCGTCACCGGCTGCCCTTCCCCCACGACATGGAATCCGGGGGGGATCAGAGCCTCGACCTCACTCGTCTGCAGCAGGGTGACGCCGATGCTCTCGACGCAGTCTGTAAATTCAACGGAGAAGCCCGAAGGCCGATTGCCGCCAAGCGCGGGAATGAGTGACATGCTCAAGACTGTCGCGCCGACCAGGCAGGATGCGACGAGTCGCGATGAACCGGACTTGAAACGATTCATCGCTTTGTTTTTCAATCGCTGAATCAACATGCTTTTCTCCATGGACTACTGAACAGAAAGACGGTTGGTCATTCGATCGCCTGACCATAAGCGAGCCTCGTCACGACAAACAGATGGATTCAATTTCGATTCGCCCGTACGGCCAAGGCAGCCCGATGGCGGCCGTGTATCTTGAAGTCAGTTGCCTGACGACCCGCCGCGCGGTTTGGCAGCATTGTTCGGCATGCGTTTCCTACATTGTCAATTTCAACGTGCAGAGCTGGTTTGGGAGGGTGTCACTCGCCCCTTTCGGTAGATCGAGTTGCCGAACCTTGCCAAGCAAATCCATGACGAAATAGGAGACGCGAATGTTCGACCAGTCTTTGACATTCTTCTGTGCCAGTTCCGAGACGTAGTCCCAGCACTGTTTCTGATCCTTGTGCCCTTTATCGCTTTTGCGCTCCACGCACGCACTATGGACCTCGTTGACTTCGTTCTCAGCCAGTTGGCGCTGGCATTCGATAAACTGCCGGACCTTGCGAGCGAAATTCTTCAACTCGATTTGGTGCAGCGAGACCATTTCGTCGAGGTTTGCGGCGCGATACTTATCCTGAACCTGTGGGTCTGGGTGCAGGTATTTGTAAGCGCCACAATCCAAGTGGTCGAGCAAAAAAACATCTCCAATCGGACGGTGGAGAACGTTGATCGCCTTGTCCAGATGGAGCTCGAACACGCCCTGCCATCGCTTGGGAGCTGGCAAGTCTGGGTCGGGCAACTGCAGTGCGCCCATCGCTCCGCCAGCCAAAGCGACTTGATCATATCGATTGTGCAGGTTGAGCGAGTTCATAAACCGAACCGTGTCGTCAAGCAACCGTTGGTCCATGCACGAAAGCAGCAGCACGTTCTTCCTCGGCGGATCGTCGAACACCGACTCTTTCTGTGCGGAATCCGGGGTCTGTTTCCTGGCTCGGGACATAGTTCTCTCGCTCTCGGATTGAAGGCTCAGCGATCCCAACTCAACAACGCGGCCCACGAAATGGGTGGATTGGAGCCAGCAACAACGGCGGATCCGTATTGAACAGGCCGTCAACCACAGTGACGATCAGATGAATTGTCATGATGGGTTTCTCTCCAACGACAGCGCCTGACGATTCTACGCCTGGCCATTGCGAAAGTTCAACCCTGGTTACAGCGTGAACTCTCCCACTACGGTTGACCCCTTGGAATGGCGCCGTTTCAGGGCGGCCTCTGAATTGGGAGTGCCTACCCGCCGGTAACGACTGCTCTCGGAGTTGACAGTTGACGTTTGAAATCGCAAACTACGGCCAGTGCCTCGTGAAGCGGGCGCAATCCAACAAGCGACGAACGCTCTGCCTGGAATCGTATTCCAGCGCGGAGCGTTTTTTTTTGACCTCGTCGCATGGAGCGCGGTTCCCGCAGAATGAGCACGCGCGGCCGATTTGCCGGAGGAAGAATGAACCGACACCAAAGATTGCAAGGCCATGGTGTCAGTCGGCGCACCCCCGTGAAAGCCTAATCCACTTGGAGAATTGCCATGATCCACAAGCTCACCCAAATTGTGCTGATTGTGTTGGTGCTGGGGGGCCATGTGGAACTCGGCCGCCAGGCCGAGGCTGGCACCATGTACGCGGGATCCCTGATGGATTGGCGCGACCAGCCGAACCCGATTCGGATCGGTGAGGATGAGTTCACGCTGATCGATGCGTCCGAAGTTGCATTTGCTCAGAACCCTGGAGTTTTGATCCAAGTACATGACGATTTTCGCTACCGCATTGCGTTCGAGTTCGAGGGCGACAGTCGAAATGGGCCGATCAACGGGTGGGTACAGTATTCGGTCGTCGTACTTAGACCGGATGGTTACTTTGTGGATGGGGAACTCAATTCTTCGACCGCGGGGCTGGACGTCGAGGTGCGAATGGAAGTGTATCGGCCCCCGTTCACCTGGCCGTTTGAGATGACCACCAGTGTGGACGGGAGCACGGGATTTGTGTATCTCCTGGGAATCCGAGAGGGAGTGTTTCGCAATGAATGGTTGATCAACGCTGATTCGGCGCTGGAGTCTTTTGAGACCACAATCATTCAAGGAAGTCCAGAACCGCCGGGGCATTGGATGATCTGCGGGTTTGTCGCGCTCGCCTTGGCATCCAGGCTGCACCGCCACAGCACTCGGGTAATGGGCGTCGGCGTTTCAGCAGACCGGGGGCCAAGCTCAAGGCTCCCAATAGACAGCCTTCGATGATGTGACCGTGCGCCAAGGGAGCATTGCCAGCCGAGCTTGCGAACATTTCCGATTTTTCCTCGGGAAGATCATGCGGAGTCGGCAACGGCGCTTCCACGCGCACGGCGCGGACCGGCTTGCCTTGGGGCCAGGGAAAATCGAACGGCGAGCAAATCTCCTCCGTCAAAAAGGCTCCTGCAGCGATGGCGGTTAATTTCTAATCCGGTCCGCCCCCACTGGGACTCGTGCCGGTGGAGCGCAGGATTCGAGGATAGAAACGAGTCACCTCAAAATGATCCCGCGTGGAGAACGTGGCGCGATGAGTCTGCGAGGTGGAGTCGCTCGACGTTCGCCCCCACCACCCCGGCCCTACCCCCGTCAGGGGGAGGGAGGAGTGCGCGGCGCGGGGGGGTGAATCGCTGGTGCAGTTTGGCTGGCGCTCCTGGTCGCGTTGTGCGCCGTGCGCCGCCGCTGGAGACGCTTCTCACTACTTCTCCCTGCGCCTTCGAATTCGTCGGCTACGATTCGCTAGACGCCACTCAAGACCGGTATGCGCTCAAAATCCCTCGGCGCCGGTTCCCATTCGCTCGTTTCCCCTCGATCCTTAAAGACATGCAGGATCCGCGCGCGGCCCACTTCGGCGTAATCGGGTTCCGGGTAGCCGGACTGCTCGAATTCCGGCAGTGCCGACATGTCGATGTCGTGAATCACGACACGTACGCCGGGAAGGCCCGTAAAGTGCCAATTGGGGATGTCGCAGGCCGTTCAGAACGGTCGCAAAACCACACGCAGCCATCACGGCGAGCGCCATTCTGTCCGAGACGTCGGAGGCGAAGCGACGATCGGAAAACTCCAGCACCGGCAACAGGATCAGCCAAACGCCGCCGATCATCCCCTCGAGCGTCAGGCGGCGCCGCACGCGATGTATAAGGTGGCTGACGGATTTCAACAAACACAGTCCCAAGTTCAAAGGTCGCGAGGTCAACTTTGACGTAACCGGTCCCGCTGCTCCGCCAGACGGCGAACGAATTCGGCATGCTCGGGCGAGGCCAGGCCGGCACGCACCGCAGCCATCAGCCGCGCGGAATCACCGTCCCACAGTGCCGCGCCATCGATCCACAGCCCTGGAAACGTGCGGATCCGACAGATGCCGTCCAAGGCCGGATGCAGCGTCTGCCTCTGCGACAATTCGAACCAGTGCAACTCGCGTTCAGCCGGACACACAACGAGATACTCGAGCACTCCATATTTGGCGAAGTCGTCGTACTTGGAATGCAGATCCAACACGCGGGTATTGAGCGAGATTTCTGAGAAATCCCTCTACAGGGGGGTGGCCAGAGCCTTTTTGACAGCGTGTTCGCAGGCGGGGTCGATGGGGTGCCCTTTCCAGGCGATTTGGCCGTCGCGGCTGATGACGACGGCGTGCGGGATGCCTCTGACGGCGTACTCGCGGGAGGATGAACTGCCGACGCCGATGGGGTATTCGATCGGCGAACGGGCGCGATTCTGAAACTTCTCAACGGTGCTGCGGTTTTCCTGGGTCAGACTCACAATTCGCAAGCCTTCGGGGGTGTATTTCGCATGCATGTCGTTCATATGCGGAATTCCCTTCACGCAAGGGCCGCACCAGGTGGCCCAGAATTCAACCAAGACCACGTTCCCTTTCAGCGCGGCCAGCGACTGCGGTTCGTCGACGTTGAGCCAATCACGAGCGGAAATCTCCGGCGGCACTGACTTGTGGGAAGGTGCGATTGGAACCGGGGTCGGAGCCGCGCTCCGTTCATTCGGGCCCGATTCCTGGCCGCATCCGGTTACGAGTGACGCCAGGAGAATTATTGCCGTCCAGCGGATTGTGCAACGCATGACAAGGGCCTCAAGTGTGGACATTTCTTGACCTCCTGATACGAGTTTACCACGAAATCCACGTTTGGATCAACTTGTATAGAACAGATCTGGCCTGCGCAAACGTCAGACGCGGGAGTGAGGTGAATTGTTCCGCTGGCAGACGGAAAACGTATCTCCTAACCGATATGCCGCCCCCCGCTGGCCTCGTGCCAGCGGAGGCGTGCCTGGCAGCTACACACATGCCTGGCACCCAGTTTCCCGCGCTCATGAACCTCTGCCCCCTCCCCGCCGCGGCACAGCATTTTCTCGCTGACCAGCGTTGATCGCGGCGGGGAGGGGGGCAGAGGTTCTACACGTGGGTTCATTCTCGATGGTGCTCCGTTCTAGCCTGCGAATCTTTCGCTCCATCCGCGCAAGTCGGATGGGGGCGGGCTGGAACAGAAAATCAGATCTGCTGCTCGCTATCCCGGTTCAGATCGAGGCACTTTTGCGCGGGCCAGACTGGTGGGCTGACGGCATGCCGTTCCCAGGGGTGGTGTGCCAACTGGGTGACCACGTGGTGGGCCACGTGGTGGGCCATCTGGTGGGCCATCTGGTGGGCCATCTGTTCCAAACGCGGGGGGATTGCCGCAACCTGTGGAATCGTTGGGGTTTGCGGATGTGTCAAGAGGCCGGCATGGACTGGTGGTCCACGGCGGGTCAGGTGTCGGGTGGACCGATTGCCGAATGGGTGCGGTGTTGGGAGGGAGTTGTGGGGCATAGCGAGCGGCGAACGGCCCAGCGTAAGCTGGCCGGTCTGGCCCGTGTGGGATTGTGGGGCATAGCAACCGGCGAACGGCCCAGCGTAAGCTGGCCGGTCTGGGCCATGTCGGGTTGGGGTGGCTTTGTGCTGCATGGTGAGGGTGGCGGTAGCCGACGCAGGCGGCGGCGGCTACGGGGGGGGAGCCAGGATTGCCAACGAGACCGGTGGGCTCACGCCACACCGTTCGCCAGGTCTTTCGTCATCTGGTCCGTCATCTGGTCCATCATCTGGTCCATCATCTGGTCCGTTACCCCCGGAGGGGGTGACCACATCGAACATATCGTGTATTGTCCCTTGGTGTTATGGCATCATTCCATTGCCATCACGTCCTGCTCCGCCATGATCCGACAGTACAGGCCGAGACCGGATGGACTATGCCGAATACCGTTGCTTCGACCAACCCGTCACAGTCGCCCACCTGGAATCCATAGTCAAGCAAATCAACGTTCGGGTAACGGGTACCGAGAATCTCTGGTCGGAACCGGGTGTTGAAGAAATCCCCCAATTGAGGGCCGACTTCAAGTGCGAGACCGGTCCCTTCCACACTTTCCTCCATCAGCGACAACGGCAAGCCACGGGTCGACGGACCTACCACACGTCAACCGCCTGGCCTACCCACGGGCTCACGCGAAACGCCTAGAATCCAGACGGTGACGCAAGCCTGCATCGAGCAGCGTTCAGTTTCCGGCACTGATCCCATCTTGTGTTGACGGACCAGATGGACCTGAGCTGAACTATGGGGATGGCCAAGCCTGATTATTGGCAAATTAGCCTACCAGCATCGAATGAGTGGATGAATGCCAAACACGCGATCACGGGCCAAAATCTCGAACATGTGCGCGATTTGCGGCGCTGGTCAATGCGAGTTTCATGCGCCGTAGGACAATGGCTGTGGGTTATTTGCTCGTAGTCTCCTGCAGCAGCCGAATGGCAAGGGGAAGATTTTTCTTCGCGGATGCGGCCCAGACTTGCGAGTTTTCTTGCGTGTCGTCAAGACCCTTCTGCAGCTTCGCTGACGCGCGGGGATTAAGACCCGGTGGCGCGAACAATTCGCGAAACTCCGCATTCGACTCGTCCATCCTGCGACCGAGTTCAGGGTTGGAAATAAACGCCAGACGCTCATGCGCGATCTGGAGCGCAGTCGCACCGGAATGATCTCGCAGTTCTGCGTCGGCGCCATGCTCAATTAGCAGTCGCATCCGTTCCAGCAGGTGGTCCGTCCTGTTTCACGCTTCAACTGCATGCATTAACGGGGTTCGCCCCGCATTGTCTGTGACATTTGGCCGCGCCCCGACTGCGAGCAGCGCGCTGAGGCGAGCGGGGTCGTCGATGCCAGCCGCCCGGTGCAACGGCGTCTTACCGTCGTTGTCGGCGGAGTCAACATTCGCGTTAGCTGCAAGGAGCATCTCGGTGACGCGCAGCATGTCTTCATCATTGCCGTGTATTGATTCTACGCCAGCCAGGGTGCGGAGAGAATCGGACTTGCCCAGTCTGGCGGAATGCCTGTGGGTCAACGTCCCTTTTGGAGTTCCGACTGTCCGTTGTTTAAGAAGCTGGGCATTCGAGTGCGGCACGCGGTGGATTGTGGGAAGCGGTGACGGCAAACCAAACGGTAGCGACCCGGCTTGGCCGAAAATCAAATTCCAGACCTATTTTGGAAGCAAGGAGACAGCGAGGATCAACAGGAACCCGATGTTCGCCAAAACGCCGAATCCGACGAATGCGAGGACGAATTTTGCCGCAGCATTGCCGCGCCACAGAAACAGACCAGCGATCGCTCCTGTGATCCCGAGCCCGATCTGAATCAATGGCGGAATCGCCAGCAGCGGCGATGCGTTGTTTATCAATTGCGTCACCAACAGGAACGCCAAGCCACTCATGACGAGCAGAAATCCAATTCCGATCGCGATGATGCCGTAGACCGCGGAGTTACTGCTGCGTGACATGATCCAAACTTTGCAAACGATTGCTGTCAGGAATTCGGCCGATCCACAGCAGCCGAGCCGTCAGTCTACCGTAGGCGCGTGGGACAGTGAATCCCAGTCACATGCTTATCATTTCAGCAATTCCTCGATTTGCCGGTCATCGGCGACCCCGCGCCTCTTTCTCCCTTCCCCACTTGCGGGGGACGGGCCGGGGATGGGGGGGCGAACTACCCGCGACGCTGCCTGTGGAAACGAGCGCACGCTCGCGGAAAAAAGGCGCCCCACGGGACATACCGCGTGCCATAATCAACGAGCCACTTGGCGAGCCGCAGGCGTCTGCCTGGAGGTTCGGATGGGGCGTGTGCGCGGTCTGCCGCGCGGGCGGACGTGACGCCCAGCGGTTATCTAGGGCGAATGCACCATTTGCGGCCGCTCGACGTGAACCGCCAGCCTCATAGTTCGAGTACGGCTAGGCGAGCCTTTCCACCAGTAGCAGAATTTTGCGACCCGCGGGTTTACGCCAAGCACCGAGAGCAAGCGCTCCCGGCGTTTCGCATTCTTTGGGCTTTTTTCGAGGGTTTGGTTTCCGATAGCGACCTCTCCGCTCGGTCAAAGAGACCGCCGCCCCACCAAGTTTGCGTTCGTCACTCCGTCAGTTGATTCCCAGGCTACCGCGGAGGCTCAAGCCAGTCGCACCATTCCAAAGTGTACGATTCATACGGACGCCAAATCGATTCTGACAATCTTGGCTGCGCCCAGATGATTGGATAATGGAACCACCGCATAAGCGGGTACGTCCACTCCGGCACGAGGCGATGCAAGTAGGCGGCTCGTGCGGGTCCAAAACTCGCAACGTACAGTGCCAAGACTGCAACCACCGCCAGCGTCCACTTCGCCCACCGCTCACGCCGGTTGGCGATCCGCACCGTCAGCCAGACGCAGAAGGCGGCGAAGGCGACGGCCAGAGTGGGGAGGAGGATGGCCATCGGTCGATGATCCCGCGCATCCAAGAAATGATCGGCAACGCTGCAATCAGCACCGCAATAATCGCGAAGACGTGGCGCAAGCAAAAGCATGATCGCGAAAAAGACCGCAGGCAGAGACGAATGGGGCCAGATCCACATTGGCGCGCATCCTCCTTGAGATTCCGTCCGGGAAAAGCGTCGGCAGAATACCGGAGGGTGCTGATCGTGTGAATGCCAAACGCGCCGACAGGCGGCGGGATTCGGGGCGGTAGGTGAATTAGTTTGAAACGGACGGCCCGCCTGGCGGCACTGTGGGAGGCTTGAGAGAAGCGGTCGAATTCTGCCTTCGAACAAAGATGACGAAAGTCACCACACCGGCGCAGGCGGTCAATACAAACGCAGTCATCGAGGCGTACGCGCAGAACACGGCAGTCCGCATACCCTGGGGAGATAGCGGCGTTGCTGTAAGCCAGCCGTAGAAAATGGTGCAGTATGCGGATCCGAGAATTCCAACCGCCTCAGCCAACCAGACGGCCGTCCATATTGCCCACTTCTTACGCCGGGTGACGATCCGGACCGTCAGCCAAATGCAAAATGCGGAAAATGTCACTCCGATAATGGCCAAAATCGCATCGTCCCAAGTCACATACATCGCGGGAAAATTGACGCCTTTGTTGACGTACTCCGCGGATTCTTTCTTCCACGGTGCGGTCCCCATCACGCGCCGCCATTCGTCCTGCGTGACCTCGTACTTGCCCAACCAGAAACCTTTGGTCAACGTGACATCAACCTGTTCTTCGTCGGTGTAAGGCGGTTTATCCGCAGGAGAGTAGACGATGCGCCCATTTTCTGACTCGGGACTCCCCATCCTGAACTTTCCGGGCGGACACCAGACCAGTTCCATTTTGACGCCGTTGTCGTCGCGCTCCTGTCCCGCTTCCTTGCCGAGCATCGGACCGGCGCGCGGACTATCCTCGGCCGCGGGTTCATCAGGCCAGCATTCTGCTGCACTCAGCAGCAGGAACACTGCGATTAGCAGCCTCGAGGCAATTCGGGGATTATTCATGCCGCAGGGAGCCCAATGTCCACCAGTGAGTGAGAACGGCTTCGAACGCACTGCATGATACGCCCAATCGCCGCCAGAATGAATCCCAGTCACTTGTTTATCAATTCACCAATTCCTCGACTTGCCGGTCATCGGGAATGCCGGTAGCCGGTCGTGCGAACTGGCTGGTTTCGCGCCGGGCGATGCGGCCGGTCCTGTCGATCAGGACGTAGGTTGAAAACGTCGTCTTGACTGCGTACCGCTTCGCAATTTCGCCATCGTCGAGAGCCACCGGAAAGGAAATCTTCCAGGCCTTGCAGTGCAGGCGCCGATGCCACGAATCGACAGCCGGCTCGCGCGAGAGGCGATGACCGAATACGCCTGGATCGTTGAGGACGATAACATCCCCCGGCTTGACGCGGCGACGCCGCTTCTACGGGGAATGGACACTGACAGCCCGTAGCCGATGGTTGGCCCACAGTCATAGTCGCACGCCGCGTGAAATCCCGTTCCCACCGTACTCTCGGAAGGGTAAAATCGGGGCATGGATGATCAACTGCCTCCAGATTTGATTCGCGGCTTTCCAGATTTGCGGCTTCAGATCGTTCGTTGGGACGGAAAGATTCTCGCAATCGGCGTGACCAAGGAGATCGGCATGGCATCCGTGCCTCCCGCCCTCCGCGGTACAATCGTGACATGAGCGAAGAATGGGCACTAAACGCGATGTTCCTCATTGGAACGCTGGCTTACGTGTACATCCTGTATCGCATTTTCAAGCTGTCGAGGGATGTCTACAGGAACCGACGGTGGAATGCGCCACAACCGTCCTATCCCAAAATGCGCATTCCCAGCCCCCGTTGGAAATGGGCACCTTGGATCGTTGTTGTCGTTTGGGTGCTGTTGTTCAGTGCGCTCTTATTGATCGGGATGGAAGCCCTTGATGCATTGGCCGGCCCGGGAATTCTCCTGATCGTCGGCGTAAAGTTGGCCGCGATGATTCTCGCCCTTTTCGAGTGACACAGCCAATGACTGAAGACGAACTCATTGACGAAATTTGTCGGTTAGGGACTGCAGATCGCTTCGAAAACGCCTTCACCCTGTCTGAAAAGGGAATCATCCAATTTCCAGTTTCCGCGGAGCTGCAGTGTTTGTTCGGCGATTTGGGGCAGATTTCCGATACCGATAGGTTCAGCTTGAAGGACGCGTTATCCGCCTACGAAAAGGCGGTTCTGCTCGATCCAGACTGGGCGGAGCCATGGGAGAGCATCGGGCATGTTTGCGATATTCTTGGGGATCTTGCACATGCCGAGGCGGCCTTCCGCAAAGCGATCGAACTGGGCGCAGAGGCCGACAGCTACGCCGGTTTGGCCCGGGTATTGGCCCAGCGCGGCAATCCAACTTCTGAAATCTTGTCGCTGATCGACAGTTGCCCATTCGCGGAGTCACCGGCAATCAAAGAAACGCGACTCGAAATCGAAAACGGCATGTGGAAGCCGGATTAGGCCAGGGACTGCCGATCGGCGGACCGCGACTGGTTTTCGCCCGACTTGACACACCACGGCAACGCTGGCGGCGGCCGATGTCCGTGAAACCTGGATTCAGTACCTTGGCCGGAAAATGCGGGCCACACCCAGCACCGCAAGCACGACTCCGGTCCCCATTATCGTGAACGCGACGGCCACTCCAATACCTGAGTCCGCGAATCGGCCCCAAAGCTCGATAATTGGTGCGAGTAGTGGCGGTGGTGGCGGCGGGGCGACAGGAGGATCGCCAGAAAGAATCCTCCCGCTGGCATGCAGCGCGGAATCCAGGAAGATTCCTGGCATGCTGAACAGAAATGAGCCGGCAGCGACCGCAAATCGATTCGGCGACCTTCGCACGGCCCGGACGAGGCCACGGAATGCTTCGACCATCGGGCTTACCCCTTCTTGTTTGCAGCGTTCCGGTGGGCCTTGTCGTTCGGCATCGGAGTGTTCATGGCTGCGGCCACGAGCTTCTGATTCTCGGAGACATGGCCAGCTTACCACCGTCCTGTGCCCGAATGAATGCCAAACATTCGGTCACGGAAGAAGTCCGCGGCGATTGTCGAAGGCGCAGTCACCCCGCGCCCAACGAACGTCGCAGAACCGATCGATGTCCCAAAAGCGGATCGGGCGAATATGCCCCGGCCAAGGTTCGCGGTGGGGCAATTTGAACTCGTGTCGAAGAAAATCCGCCAGGTCGAAGCCGTAGCAAATGATGTCGGTTTGATGAACCGAGAAGACTGGATTTCCCGGCGATCGCGGCTCGTCGGGCATCATTCGATGCAAATGGACTGGGATCAACTTTGGAGCGGCTGATATCATTTCGTCGGCGGTGCGCAGTGCTTCCGCGAGCGTCTTTGATCTTGGTCCCCATTCCGGCAGCCAGAAGCCGTTGTGCTCGATATCAAACAAAACCCCTTCGCGGGGCAAGTTCAACCAGTCCCGCAGGACCGAATCATCTCCGGATCGCCAGTCCGGGAACTTGTCGCCGCACGGCAACGCGGCCTGCACAAATTCGCGAAGATCGGGAGGAAAACGAAATCCGTATTGCCGTTCGACGCGCGACACTTCAGTGTCGGTCAGCCCTGGTCCGAACTGCAATCCCAGTTGTTCAAGTTGATCAATAATCGTTTGCCAGGGTGTCACAGCGGTCGAATCCATTGCATAGTGACTTTGGGTTATTTGGGCGTGATCCGGGAGAATCCGCAACACGCACTGCGAACTCATCCTGTAATGACGGATCAGCGGGACTTGTTGGCTCGTGGCGACGCCGTCAGGTTCTTTACGTCCAGTTCACCAACGGGCCGAAAATCATATCGTCGGATTCTTTTCGCGCGCTTCGCGTCATTTTCAAAATCGATCCACCAGTAGATCCGATCGATTACATAGACGCCTCGTTCCCGATCGCACGTGGCATCAAGAAACAGCACATCCGGCGTCTTGAATTTCGGATAGACTTCGAATTGACGCAGGAAGCGTCCGGGGTCATCCGTCGCGACGTCCATGCCATCGGATTCGCAAACGCGTATCCCCTGTTTCCTAAGTGCGGTCACAACGGACCGCAGCGGCATGCCGGCTTGAAAAGTCGTGAACGCCACGTGCGCGTCATCTGGTTTCGGCAGGTCGGGCGCCGGCAGGTCGGGCGCCCAGATCCGCAACTTGGGCAGCGCCCCCTGCAGATCGGCGAGTGCCGTGTCCGATAGGTCGGTCTCTGCGAGATACAAATCTCTCAGGCCGGTCAGTGGCTTTAGCCGGGCGAGGCCGGCGTCGGTTACTCGCGTGTTGTTCAGCTTGAGCCAGACCAGTCGGGTCTGGTTCTGCAGATTTTTCATGCCCGCATCTGTAATCAGGGTGCCGTTGAGGGAGAGCCCTTCCAGACGCGCGACTTCCGCCAGGTGCGCCAGACCGGCGTCGCTGACCTGCGTCTCATCGAGAAACAGAAACTTTACGTGTTCGAGAGCGGCGAGCGTTTTCAGGTCAGCATCGGTGACCTGACAACCGCAGAATTCAATTCTCGTTCCGCCGCCCCCGAGACGCAAAAGCTTTCCCCCGAGGCGCTCGACCTCGCGAATGTTTTCCTGCTGGCCGTAGATCGTGCCACCAAAAGGCAGAGCCACGGCGGCAAAGGCCAATGCGACCGCTCGAAATGACAATCGTCGAAGCAGCGGAATCGAAGACCGGCGGTATTCAGAAGTCATCTGATCGGGAGTAGCCATGTCACTTGTTCCGCCGTGTTGATGGATCAGTAAGTCCCAGTCACATGCCTATTATTTCAGCAATTTCTCGAATTGCCGGTCATCGGGGATGCCGGAAGCCGGTCGTGCGCATTGGCTGGTTCCGCGCCAGGCGATGCGGCCGGTCCTGCCGATAGCATCCTCGCCGGCGGCAGCAATGCCGGTCAGCGACGTGAGAGCGACCAAGGCGATAACAGCGTAGCGCCGCGTGAATCGGGCAGTCATTCTCAGGCTCGCTGTGTGGTTAAGACTCGAAAGTCTGATCGGCTTCTGACCGGTTGAATTGTGATTACCTGACGCAGTCCGTGATTGAAAGCGAGCGTGAACAACCGACCCGCTCTCATCGAGCTTCAGCTTTACGGCGTTTCCAAAGGAAGTTCGACAAATCGCTCAGGCGACATTTCTGCACCGTATGCAATGCAAGCCCTGATGTCTTCGGCGGTAATCCCAGGATAGTTCGCCAGGATGTCATCGAAAGTCGAGCCATTCGCCAGAAAGTCGAGGATCAAAGAGACCCAAATCCGATGGCCGCGGATGCACGGTTTGCCGCCACAGATTGCCGGATTGATGCTGATCCGTTTGAGTATTTCCTGCGAATTCATAGGGCTCATCCTGAGGAGAGTTTCGATTGGTCTCGTCGTCGTCCGGTTCTTGTCCTGCGGCTCACAACACTCGCTGCTGTCGTCGAACTTGACTTGCGAAGCCGTCTTAAAGGTTATCAATTCCGGTGCGCCGTCACAAACCGCTCGGCTGTCGGCTCGGCTGCTGGACACCCCTCGGAATGCTTCCGGCGAACCGCTTCTCCACCGGCGCCAGCGGCGCCCGACCGAATTCTTCCATGCATACCACCAGCGTCTGATCGTGCCGTCCGCGCTCGTCCAGGTCTTCGCCGAGAGCTGAAAAGCTCTTCCGGGTTCGCTAC
>JBJXGA010000280.1:0-8355 GCA_046152955.1 Planctomycetales bacterium
ATTCGCAGCCGCACGATCCTTTGCAGTCGCACGACTTGTCCTTGGGGAGGCACCGCTGGCTCAACGACGTGATCAGCAGGTCGTCGCCGCCCAAATACGGGACGTTCTTCATCTTCCGTGGGCCGCAACCGCAATTGGTCGACAGCGTGTCGTCCGCCATGGTTTGGTTCCTCGGGCGTATCCTGGATCAGCGGCTGAGAGTTATGTGGGTTGAATGCCGGACCACAGTCCGGCAGGGCATTGCGACGTCTTTGATCGGGCAACATACGGCAGATTGCAGCCGCACAACCGACAGGCTACGACCTGCCGGTGCTCGCAGCCATCGCAGACGGTCAGTCGTTCTTCGTATTGTTCCACCGTGAGTTCCGGGTCTTGTAGACTGGCGAAAGCCGCCAGCGCTTCCGCGAAATTCCAGATCCCTTTTCATCTCCGTGTCATCCGTCGTCGCTGCCGCCTCGTCGATGGCTTCCATCGTCGTGCAACACGAAGCCAGGAGCGGTGACCCTGTTGATGACGAGATGGCCTCGGACATGCTCAAGGATCTCGGTTGCTTCGATGCCACGAAGCCAACGTAATACCGCCTCAGCCGCATAACCGAAGTCATTAAGATGAGCTGCTAAGAATGTTACTTCGGCAGTTCCCAGGCGCAATTCCCAATGCATTCCTCGACAACCTCGATAAATAATGCTCCCGCCCCGTTCCCCGGCTGTGGCCCCGAAGTTTTGGGAGCCGTCCATATAGGGCCTATACCCTGCTTGGTATGCAGTTTCGAGGAACAGGACCTCTCGGCGGTGCTGCTCTGTCTGACGCTCCGGAGGCAGAACATCAAACGGCCAGTAACGGTTTTGGGTAGGGTCCATATCCAATCTTCGATCCGAACAGCGATGACGTCAAATCCTTCGAGGTTCCGAAACCGGCTGTCGTATCACGGAGACACAAAGACCGCAAAAGCGCTCATTCTCTCAAGAATAACAGGGTTCACCAGGCATCCCCAGAGCAAAGTTGCCCAGCAAACAACCCGAGGAGCAAACGTTCAAGAACTACACGCCCCCACCAATTCCGCCGTCACTCAGATGCAGACAAGGATTTACGGTGCCTTCCTTCGACCGTTGAACGCACTGCATCCAATCGTCCCACATTGCCGAATCTGCTGACGATCCATCTGGCAACAGGCTCATGCCTCCTAACAACCCGCCAAGCTGGTCAAACCCATATCGAGTGTAGAGATCATCAAGGAACGCAAACATCGCAATATAGGCCTCTCTCACGGTAATTGTATCGTCCATTTACTCCTCCGTCGGGAAATCCGCTGTGTCACCGCGCAAATACCAGCAGACTGTTGGCGGGGAGCGTCAGTGGGGCGGACTGGTTGAACCCGTGCAGCGGCTGCGGGTCGGCGAAGACGCGACCGCCGTTTCCTGTAGTGTTCGGATTCACCCAGTTTTCATAGACATCGCTGTTGAAGACTTCCCGCCACTCCCCTCCGCCGGGAAAGCCGATCCGGTAGTTGAACCGATTGAAGTTGCCAAGGTGTGCCACGACCAGAACGTCCCGACCTTCCCCCTCGACCCAGCGATGGAACGCGAGGACGCGGTTCTGGTCGTGCGCATGGACTGGGCGAAAGCCCTGGCCGCGGAGGCCAGGGTAGCGCCAGCGGAGGGCCAGCAGTTCGCGCGTGAAACGCAGGTGGTCCAGCATCTGCTTGTCCCCCTGGTCCAGTCCGGCCCAGTACAGGAGCAACCCGGCGTGGTTCTTGAAGTCGTCGGCCCACTGTTTGTCTTCCAGGAACTCCTGCCCCATGAACAGCATCGGGATGCCGGGGGCCGTCAGGCACAGACCGGTCGCGACGCGGGCCCGGCTGCGGCCGTACCAGGAACGCGGATTCGACGGATCTCCCAGCCGCGCGACCCGCTGCTCGCGGTCGCGATAGACGATGTCGTGGTTTTCCGGCCCCTGGACAAACCGCCAATGCTCGGAAAAGCCGTCGGGCCACAGGCTGCCAGCCAGACCGTTCATGTTCAGCGGGCGCTCATCGGGTTGGCTGGCATTCCCGATCACATCGCGGATGGCAATCCGCAGCCCGTCAGTCAGCGTCGTGTCGAATCCCGCCCCTGCGCGGGGCGGTTTCACGATGTAGGGGTTCACGTTCCAGTATTCGGCATGGTTCAAGGCGCTCGGTCGATGGAAGTGCAGCGTCGAGGTGAGATCCTGACAAAAACTCCAGCCGTAGGGTGCGCCGTCGTGATCGATGACACTGACCTGATCGTAGCGGAGGCCGTCGACATGGTATTCATCGAGGAAGAACTTGGCGTTGTCGATCAGGAATTCGCGGACCTCCGGCTTGCCGAAATCGAACACCAGGCCGCCGGCATGCTCCCCCTGGCCGAAGTACAGCGAATGGGCGCGGCTGCCGTCTTCCCGCTGGCGGTCGAAGAAATACAGACTTTCGTCGCCGAATTCGCCGCCGGCGTGGTTGTAGACCACGTCCAGCAGCACTGCCAGGCCATGAATGTGGCAGAGGTCGATGAGCGCCTTGAGCTGGTTCATCTCGCCGTCCAGGTCGGCGATTTCGTAACGCGCGAGCCCCTGGGCGTCGAGCAGCCGGTTCACCTCGGCGACGTTCGTCGCCAGGTCCGCCTCGGCAACCGCGAAATCCATTTCCGGAGAGAAATAATCGGTCCCGTTATAGCCCAGGCTGAACTCGGTTTGAAATTCCTGGATCGGCAGGAGTTGAACGGCGGTGACCCCCAGTTCGACCAGATGCGGAATCTTGCGCGCCACATCCAGGAACGTCCCCCCCTTGCCGGGCAAGTGGGGCGTGAAGAAGGTCCCCACGTGGAGCTGGTAGATCACAAAGTCTTGAAACGGCGGCGTGACGTAGCCAGTCTGGTGCCACGGAAAGTCGGTTTTGCGAACGATGCAGTCGCTGGGAAACGGGGTTTCCAGCTCGCGCGCGTAGGGATCGCGCTTGGGTCCTTCGCTTCCATTTCCCACCACGTAGAACCGGTACCGGTCGCGGTCCTTGACGCCGGGAATGAACCCCCGCCAAAACCCGCGGCCATCGCGCGTGAGCAGGCTGGCGTCGGTGCGTTGGCGATTGTTGAACTCGCCGATCACATGCACCGAGCGCGCGTGAGGAGCCCAGACGCGAAACGTCGCTCCCCCCGCGACAAGATTCGCCCCCATCGGCGTGCGGCCATCAATGTGGGACAAAGAAGCCGGCATGGTCGATCTCCACGATGATGTTGTGAGCCGCTTGCAAGTCAGATCATACCGTTTTGGATCGAGCGTGCCAGTGTGGTATTACTGCAACTGGAGTCTTATCGAAAGCACCACGCATAACGGGCCAATAGCTCGCAGCACGTTCTGGCTCGGAATCAGTCAGTCGAACCCCGCGGCCTTCCGTCTGACAACGTGGCCAAACCAAGCCAACGAATCTCGCTCACCCGCGACTTAAGGCTACGCAGGTCGGCCGGCCGCTGGCGACCGTCTCGCAGGTCTTGCTCAGACCGTTCCAGTCAAATACTGTGGCGCTCCGTTCACCCGCATTGTATGGCAAACCATTTCATCCGATAGCGCGCTGGTGGATCGCGGAATAGGGAACCAGGATCCACGTCCGCCCTTAACGCGCGCGGAAGATATCGGACAGGCCGCTGAGTCACGCCATGAGATTCTCGCTGGTCGACCTGTTCATCGCGATTCTGTTCCAGGTTCTGGGATGCGCCATTGTCGTGCTTGCCTGGCGGTGGCTCGGCCGTGCCCCTCTGTCCAATCTGCACTGGCAACTGTTCGGCATCGCGCTGGGGTGGGTGCTTTTCCTCGGATTGTCGCCACCCATTTACCGCCGCCTTCGACTCCTTCCCCTGTTTCTCCCAGTCTGCCCGCATTGCAAGAAACGGCCGTCAGGCTACCAGGTCGGCGAGGCGCACTGGCCGAGAGTTGTGGTCGCCTGTGGAAATTGTAAGCAGACCACGGAGCTTTGGTGGAGTCCCCCCTCGTCGGAAGAGGTTTCCAAGACGGTTCCCAGTCTGTTGCTGGTCTGGCCGCAGTCCATCGGCCTTTGGCGAGTGCTTTCGAGAGGAAATTTGGATCATGACGCGGACTAATCTCAGCAGCGCTCGATTCGGCGAAGCGCGCACAGCATGAGGTAATTGCCTGGTTTGACGGGCCGAACTCCCAGATTTTTGTTTCAGACGGCTTCAGCCGTCCCCTGTTTGCCACCCGCTTAAGCTGGTGGAACGGCAGCCCCCCAGTGATCTCGCGAGCCGGCTTCAGCCGGCTTTATGGGAGGCATCCTGAGCAAGCACCGCGGCTGTCCTTGAACCCCTTGAGGTGGGCCGCTTGATGCAATCAGAAGTGACTCGCGAATGGCTGAAGCCGCACATCCGGAAGCCGGCTGAAGCCGGCTCGCCGGCATCTGAAACTCACTCCTTTCCACCAGCTCAAGCTGGTGGCAAAAGGGGAGTCGGCTGAAGCCGACAGCATCCATCAGCGCAAGTCCGAAAGCAATTGACATTCCAATTTCCTCATCGCGGTTACGACGGACCACGGTCGTCTCTGCATCACGGCACAGCAAAGCTCCTTGAGACAATGGAGCAGGAAGGCATCAAGCGTCGAAGACGCCCCAACTGATCATCTCCGATCAGCACATTGTATAGTCCCAACACCCGCAATGAACGGAGCGATTCAAGCGGGGTGAAATCAACAGCCGATACGCCCTCCAACCATAGTTCACGCAGATTCTGCATGCGTGCGATATGCTCGATCCCGACGTCTCCAATGCGATCTGCACGCAAATACAGCGATTCAACGCGCGAGAGGCGAGCGATGTGGCGGACACCAGAATCCGATAGGTTCCCAGCGTCGCAAAGCTGAAGTTCTCTAAGCGCTACCAGCGGTGCGAGATGCCTCAAGCCCCGTTCAGAAATGCTCGCATGGCTGATCCACAGCCGCCTGAGTTGCCGCATAGAACTGACATGCCGCAGGCCGCCGTCCCCAAACTCAGGGCATCGCGTCAGTATGAGAAAGAAATCGGAGCTTGACCAGTTTTGCCACATGGATCATCTCCCGACTGCGAACCCCGTCCCCCATCAGTGTCAGATAGTTTACGCCTGGGATCTTTGCCAGTTCACGGAAGATCGGGGCACCAGGAGGGTCAACCGAAAGCTCAATTCCGTACTTTTGATTGTCATAGTCGTCAATTATGACGTCGCCCCGTCTTGCGAAAACAGCATCGCGGAGTCGCACCAGAATTGGGGACGTCAGTCGGTGCATCCCATTTCCTGGTCGGGGCATCTTGATCAATGGGATTGCCATTGCAAAGGACTCCGAGAGGTCAATTCGCCAGAAACAAGATCGATGTCGCGATTACGACGCATTCGATCCCACAGAATCAATCAGATTTTCACGCAAACAATTTCTGCTGCACAGTGCCGTACACATCCGTCAGGCGGAAGTCGCGGCCGGCGTAGCGGTAGGTGAGGCGTTTGTGATCCAGGCCCAGGGCGTGGAGCAGCGTGGCGTGGAGGTCGTGCATGTGGACTGGGTTCTCCACCGGGTGGAAGCCGAAGTCGTCGGTGGCGCCGTAGGTCAAGCCGCCGCGGACGCCGCCGCCGGCCAGCCACATCGTGAACGCCGCGGGGTGGTGATTGCGGCCGTCGCCGTTTTCCACGGTGGGAGTCCGTCCGAACTCGGCCCCCAGACGACGAGCGTGTCTTCCAGCAGGCCGCGGCGGGCCAGGTCGGTCAGCAGGGCGGCGATCGGCTGGTCGACTTTGCCACACTCCTTCACCAGCCCCTCGTTGTTTTTCGAGTGATGGTCCCATGTGTAATCGGTGGAGACCTGAATGTAGCGGACGCCCTGTTCGGCCAGTTTGCGCGCCAACAGGCACTGCCGGGCGAAGTTGTTCGTTGGCTCCCGATCCACGCCGTACAGTTCCAGCGTTTCCTGCGTTTCATCCGACAGGCTCATGATCCGGGGGATTTCGGACTGCATCCGGAATGCCAACTCATAGCTGGCGATCAAGCCTTCGATCCCCTGGTCGGCAGGATTGGCGGCGAGCTGACGCCGGTTCAGCGACTGGATCAGGCGCAGTTGCTCGCGCTGCGTGGCGCGGTCCAGCGCAGGGTTGGTGATGTTGGAGATTTTGGCGTTGGCGATGGGAATTTCGGCGGCGCCGATGGCCGTTCCCTGATGGACCGCTGGAAGGAACGCGCTGCCGTAATTCTGCACTCCCCCGTGCCCGCGCGGGGGGGAGATGGTGACGAACGCGGGGAGGTTCTCGTTGTCGCTTCCCAATCCATAGCTGACCCAGGCTCCCACGCTGGGGCGCAGCAGATTGGAGTGGCCGGTGTGCAGGTTGAGGAGCGCTTCGCCATGCGCGGAGCCGTCGGTGTGCAGGGAACGGACGACACACAGTCGGTCGGCGTGCCGCGTCAGGTGTGGAAACAGCTCGCTGATCCAGACTCCCCCGGCGCCGTGCTGCTGGAATTTGAAAGGCGAACCAAGGATGTTCCCGGCGGGAGGCTGCTGACCGCCAAAAGCCTCGGGGGTGACCGGCTTGCCGGCAAAATCGTTCAGCCGGGGTTTGTAGTCGAACAGGTCCACATGACTCGGGCCGCCCCACATGAACAGGAAAATGACGCGCCGCGCCCGCGGCAGCGCGTGCGGCAATCCCGGCGGCGCGTTGCCGGCGACAGCCGACGACACCGGCTCACCGGCCAAGAGCGACTGGTTGGCGATGGCGGCCAAACTCAAACCGGCAAATCCGCAGGCGGATTGCTTGAGCAGCAAGCGGCGTGACAGCGGATGGACGAATTGATGACACGGCATGCGAGAGTTACTCCAGAAACTGAAACCGGCTGGAGGCGAACAGGGCGTGACAGGCGAGAGCCAGCGACTTGAGTTCCGCCTCGGGATCGCCGGCCGCCTTGAGTTGCGCCGCCGTCTGTTCACAAAAGGTCAGGAGCGCCTGCCGTTCTTCATCGGCGGGGGGCTGGCTGACGATCCACTGAAACAGCCGATCCAGCCGGGCGGCCGGGGAAGTCAAACTGGTGTCGGCGATCAGTCGGCGGGCGGTCGCTTCCGCCGCCCCCATCACCAGCGGATCGTTCAGCATGAACAATCCCTGGGTGGGAACGGTCGTTTTCGGCCGAGCGCCGGTCGAAAGGTGCGGATTGGCAAAATCGAAAACTTCGAAGAGTTCCGGCAGGTCATTGCGAATCACCGGCAGATAGACGCTGCGGCAATTGAAGTCGGTCCGCCGCCGAATCGAGTTGGTTCCGACGGCTGTCGCCTGGTCGCCCAGGTAACCAACGGTGGAATCCATCGAGCCCAAGTCCAGCGTTCCGGCGGCACAGAGCATCGCGTCGCGGAGCGATTCCGCGTCCAACCGGCGACGGTGCGCCCGCCACAGCCACTGGCTGTCCGGATCGCGCGCTTCCTGGACCGTATCGGACTGACTGCTCAGTGCAAAGGTGCGGCTGAGGGCAACTCGGCGAATCGTCGATTTGAACGACCAGCCCCCCTCGATCAATTGCGCGGCCAGATGATCGAGCAGTTCCGGATGACTGGGGGTCTCGCCGGTGCGACCAAAGTTGTCCACAGTTCGGACCAGGCCGCGGCCGAGCATGTGATGCCAAATGCGGTTCACCTGGACGCGCGCCGCGAGCCAGCCCGACCGGGAGTGCCGATCGGTCAGCCAGCGGGCCAGCTCGGTCCGCCCGCTTTGCCGGGGAGGGATCGGCGTCGCGCTGTTTTCGCACAGGACTTTCAAAAACCCGCGCGGGATTTTGTCCCCCGGCGCGTCGAACTTCCCCGCCAGGCGGACCGCTTCATCGCCGATCTCCTCCCCCTCCGCTGGAATCATGGCGCGGGGGGGGATTGCCGGTGGCTTGCCGATCGACTCGACCAGTTGCTTCAAGTGGCTCTCTTGAGCCGCGATCCGCTGGTCCAATGGCGCCGCGGGGTCTTTGGCGGCTTCGACAAAACCGTCTCCGTCGGCCGCCAGCTTTTTGGCGATCGCCTGTTCGTTCTTTTGTTGCAGCAGTTCCAGGGCGGCTTTGGCCTTTTCGGCGCGGGCTTTGAGGTCCGGGAGATTCCGCCAGTACGCTTCGTAGGCGTCGTCAACTGCTTCCCCGCCGTCGCCCAGGCCGACCAGCCGCTCCATGACACGCTGTTCACCGAGCATGTACCGGCGCTCCATGACGTTGGTCGAGGTCAGGATACCCGCCAGCGCGTAGTAGTCGGTCGTCGGGATCGGATCAAATTTGTGGTCGTGACAACGGGCGCACCCCAGGGTCATCCCCAGCACCGCGCGGCCGATCGTTTCGAGTTGTTCGTCGGCAACGTCCATCC
>JBJXGA010000288.1:0-4784 GCA_046152955.1 Planctomycetales bacterium
ACCGCCGCGACCTGTTGGCCCGGGCGTTGGCGAAACATCCGGTCCCGGACAACGTCCCGTATCTGTTGCGAGGAGTGTCGTCCGGCGATGGAACCACGATGCAGCTCTGTATGGAGTCGCTGGGGAAGGTGGAATTTCGGCCAACCAAACCGGAAGAGTACCGCGCCGTCCTCTTGGCAGGGCTGAAACTCGGCCAACAGGGGGGCAAAGGAGCGGTGAATCTGCTCCGCAATTGGACCGGCGTGGCCCCTCCCCAGGGAGACGACATCACCACTTTGCTGGGGCATTACCAGGACTGGTTTGCGGAGAAGTTTCCCGATGAGCCCGCGGCCCAACTCCTGGCGGAAGACATCGACAAAACCCGCTACACTGTGGGACAACTGCTGGAGTTTCTGGAGCGCGATCCAAAGGGAACCCAGGGAAATGCTGAGCGCGGGAAGCAGGTGTTCGCCAAAGCGAATTGCCTGAAATGTCATCGGTTCCTGAAGGACGGGGAAGGGGTCGGCCCGGACCTGACGACGCTCCGTCGCCGGTTCCAGAAAAAGGAGATTCTGGAAGCGGTGCTGCTCCCCTCGCAGGTGATCTCGGATCAATATGCGGCCGTCACCATCACGACGGTGGACGGACTGGTGCATACGGGGATGCCGCTCCCCAATCCTGGATCGAAGAACGTGTTGCTCCTGTTGTCGGATGCCACTCGATTGGAGATTGCGCCCGAGAAGGTCGAAGAACGGGTGAAAGCGAAAGCCTCGGTGATGCCCGAGGGATTGTTCAAAGACCTCACATTGGCCGAAATCGCCGACCTGTTTGCGTTTCTCGAAACCAGCCGCAACAACGCCGAGCCGGCTGCCGCCGCGGCGGACAAGAAATAGTCACAGTCAGGATAGGAGCGGTTGACAATTGGGAAGGAGGGGCGATACAGTAATCTTTACGCAATCACCGCAAACACCCGGATTAACGCATTCGCCCCATTCCATCGATTCCGCACCTCTGATTTTTTAACGCATTGCATCATGGCCAGCAAAAACGCAACGTTGATGAGCGATCCACTGGGAAGGGTCGCTTCCGCAGCGCAATCAGCGGCGACCGCCGTTTCCTCCGGCGCCAGCCAGGTGGTCGAAAAGGCCCAGCAGGCAATTCCCGCCACGTCGCAGTTTCTGTCGAAATCGGCGTATCACGGCGGATACTATCTGGCTTATGGCCTGGTCTTTCCCACGCTGTTTCTGGCCCGCGTCATCCCCGGCGGGAATTCTCTCCTCAACGGAATGGCGGACGGAGCGACCGCCGCGGGGAAGGCGCTGCATCAACTGGCCGGTAAAGGGGGCGCCGTGAACGCCTCAGCACCGGCGTCGAAGCCCAAGAGCCGGGCCGCAAAAAAACCGGCCTCCCGGCGACGCAAAGCCCCCAGCGCCGAGTGAACCGTCGTGCGACCGTTGCTTCTGAGTAATCCGGACATCGAAGTCGGTCGCTGACCACTGATTTCGAGGTCTTCGTTCGTTTCGTGCTTCCATCTTTGAGAATCGCTTCGGCCGAGGTGATTCACATGGAACGCGGCCTGGGGCCGCATGCATTCCAATTGACGCCCCTCACCAGCGATCGAGTCGGAATCATTTGGCCAACCACGGTCGGACTTTCTCTGCGTCCTCTGCGCCCTCCTGTTCAGCACTTTTCTTGGTTGCGGCTAATGGCCGCGCTGCGAACTTGCGGACCCGTCCACCTGGCTTGTGGCTCCTCCAACGGGTCATCGCTGGCAAGCGTGTCGGCAAACCGGCGGTGACGGGCCACGCTCGAGACGCGGTCAATGTGTCACTTTTTGTGATTTCTCTGACCCCGGCACCCGGCGCTGCGACAGCAACCTACTCCGTCGTTTTGGGGAGGTCCAGGCCGGCCGGAGGGCGGCGGATCAGTTCCCGGAGCGGAGTGTCGCTGTTGGTGGTTTCGCCGCCGGTCACGAGAAAGAACCGGTCTCCCGCCAGGCCGGCGTTGATGTTCACCACCGGGTTGCTATCGGCGGTGAACCGCGCCTGGGTCAGGGCGATCCATTCGCCGTCGGACTTTTGAATCCATCCGTTGCCAAAGCGGGCGCGCCGCACTTGCGTCGTAGACACGCGGTTGCGCTGAAAGTCCTCGATGAACGAGTAGCATCCGCGCAACCCGCGCCCTTCGCTGAGGGTCGAAAACGTCACCAGGTGCTTCCAGGAGTTTTGCTCCGGAACGAACAGGTAGCCGCCAAATTCCGTTCGCTCTCCGTCGGGACGGGCGGTGACGAAAAACCGGTAGGTGGTTCCCAATTTCCAGTCGTAATCAAAAAACGACTGACCTCCCGTCCCTTCATTTCCAAAGCGCCCCACGCGGACCCCCTCCCCGCGGAAGAGCAGCTTGACCCGTTTCTCCGGATCGACCTGGTTCGGATCATCCTGGGCGCCGGGATCCCAGACCGAGAAGATCACCAGCTTTTTCCCATCCGGCAGTTCCTGGATGCCAAAGTAACCCAGGTTGAACCCACACGCCATGAAATAGGTTCCCGGAGCGGACTGATCCACCGTCAATTCGTTGTAGAAGGCAAACCCTTCCGGCGCCGGATAGCCCAGATGAACGCTGCGGCAGGCAATCCCCGCGAGCCTTTCGTCGGCCCCGGCGGATCGTCCCCACCCTGCGGCCAGCAGCACCAAACCGATTCCCAGGAAGAGAACTGCTGACCGCTTGCTCATGAACGACTCATCGTTTGGGGGGAGAGGCCTCGCGCACCAGAGCGCCATGCTCCGGACTGAGCACCAGGATGGAAAACCGCGTTACGGCGTCCAGGTCGTTGGTGCTGAGCGAGGCATAATCAAAGCGCCCACGCAGGTCAGTGTAGCCATCTTTGTAAAACCGAACCACCCCGTCGGCCCCTTGTGCGTAGACTTTGACATACGCCTGCGGCACCGGCTGGCCGGTCTGCTGATGGGCCACCTTCACCTGGCCGTAATTCTCCACAATCTGCACCGCCAGAGCGTGCGCGTAATACGCCTGGGATTTCGTCTCGGCCCCGCCGGTGATTTCCACCAGCACGTTTTTGTTGTGCAGCGACTCGGGGAGCGCGAGCGTGTGCGTCGTCCCCTGGCCGGGGAGCGGCGCCTCCAGCGTGTGATTCGGCTGAATCGCGCTGAATTGCCCGCGGTATTGCTGCACAAAGGGATTACGGCTGAAGAGCAATTCCACGTCCATTTCATAAAAGTTCACTCGCACCGACTTCAAATTCTGGAAGTTCAGCTTGATCTGCCGGGCTTCGACGGTGAAATCGAACGACGGTTCGGTCGCCGCCAGTTGCCCCTGTTGCTGGCTGCGGTCGGAGGGATCGACGGGCGCTACCGACCGGCCTTCGGCTTCGTCGAGCTGGGCGGTGATGGCGGCGAACGTCTGCCGCCAGCGATCGACCGGGTGTTCGGCGTAGCGCGCCGCAATGGCCCGGGCCTGTGCCGACTCGCCGCGGAACAGATCGAGATAGGCGGCGCAATAGTCGTACTGCATCCGCGCAGAGAGCGCCTGGGGCTGCACGCGGTCGAAGGCCGCCAGCGCCTCTTCGATGCGGTCCTGCACGAGCAGGTAATAGGTCACCTGCAGCCAGTCGTTGTTGTCCGGCTGGCGGGCATGGGCCAGATCCCCCAGCACCCGGTGATATTGCAGGTGCAAGCGGTCATTGACGATCTGGCGTTTGCGCCCCAGGGTATGCGCCCGGGCATTGACCAGCGGTTTGTACTCCAGATGTTCGAGCGTCCGCCGCGCGACCGGGTTGATTGTCAACAGCGGACTGGAAATCCGCCCGCCGCATTCGGCCACAAGCCCATCGGCGTGTTGCAGAAACTCGCGGAGCGCCGGGAGGGCGTTGTGCAACAACGCATAGGACCAGAGGGTGTGCTGGTACGCATGCCGCTGCTCCAGCAGAGAGATCGCCGCCGCAAAGAACTTCGGCTCACGCATCCGCCAGGCGATCTTTTCCAGATTGAGGGCCTGAACAGTGTGCTCGTTCAGGAACTTCAGCGTCTCGTCGGGGGAGGCATGCTGCGAGACGTAGTCCCACGAGCCAGCGTCGATCCGGGTCGGGCGGTCGACGACCGTGAGGGTCGTCGGGGCCGCGGCGGCAATCAGCACTTCGTGGCGGGCGACATGCACCGGGAAATGGGTCACGGCGCCAGCCGCCGGGAAGTAGAAGTGGTATTCCAGCGTCTGGGTATGGAACGGCTCCAGCGCCAGGTAGGCGGTGCGGGTCGGCTGCGTGTTGAGGACGCCGATCGCTCCCTGGGGAATCTGCAACAAAACGTTCAGTTTTTGCCGGGTGGAGGTGGGATTGGTGACCACCACCTGGCAGCCATAGACGACGTGCGTCAGGAATTCGTCGGTAATGAATTTGTCGACCGGCTCTCCGTTTTCGATCCGCTGGCGGTCTCCATGCCGGAAATAGTTCTGGCTGACGAGCACCTTGGCCGCTCCGTCCGGCGCGGGAGACGGTTGCAATTGTTCGTGGAAGACCACCAGCGGCCCGCCAGCGGTCAACGTCATCCGAGCTCCTTCAAATTGCGTGGCGTGCTTGGGGGATTCGAACGGCAAGTCCAACACCGCCAGCGCCAGCACCATCTCGGAGAAATTCCGCGACGCCGACGCCAGGTGCGTCGAGTGGAAGGGAGCGGCCGGATCGTGCGCCGCATAGTCCTTCCAGAACGGATTGACCGTGACGAGGCCGGCGTGCTGCAGGTCGATCGTCAGATGGTGATAATTGTTCTCGGCCCACTCCCAGGTCTTATCGA
>JBJXGA010000298.1:0-12606 GCA_046152955.1 Planctomycetales bacterium
GTCGGGAAGGGACCGCTGAAGGCATTGTTGATGTCGGCGTCGTTTCGGATCTCGAAACTGGCCCCAGGCCGATTGCGGATGACAGCGCCATTCGAAGCGAAAATCGCGCCCCCATCGAAGACCGCTACCCCCGCATTCTCGATCGTGCGCTGCAGTAGATAGGCCGTGCCGCTGCCAGTGATGTGCATCCCGCCGTTGGCGAGCGTTGTTCCGGTCCCCGCCATCTGATACTGATTCAGATTCCACGTCAGCAGGCCGTTGATGGTCACCAGGCCCGTTCCCGACATGTGACCGTTGATCGTCGCAGTTCCTCCCACGGTGGCCGGTGTTCCATTGAACGTTGCTCCGTAATTGGTGAGCGTCATGTCTCCTGCGACGGCAAAATCGCCCTCAATCGTCACGCCGTCCATCGACACATTCCCGCCGATATCGACGATACCGCGGTGGGTGGCGTAGAAGATGGTCAAGTTCCCCGGACCCGTGATCTTCGAACTCGCCTCGAACAGCGCGTAAGTAATCGACAG
Organism: Planctomycetales bacterium; assembly: GCA_046152955.1. Taxonomy (GTDB): domain Bacteria; phylum Planctomycetota; class Planctomycetia; order Planctomycetales; family Planctomycetaceae; genus SIAF01. The sequence goes on from JBJXGA010000298.1 coordinate 525, forward strand.
GGCCGCACCGCTACGAATCAGGAAATCCCCCGTGTGGCTGGAGTAGAGCGGTGCGGTATACGTGGCGCCCAGCGCCAACGTTCCACTTTGCACTTCGACCGTGCCGCTGTTGTTGAAGTCGATGCCCACCGAAGTCACGTCGGCGCCGGTTGTCTTCAGGAAGGCGCCCTGGTTGTCAAATAGGGGCAAGCCGCCGCCCCATTCGATGTCCGCGTCGTTTCGGATCTCAAAACTCGCGCCCGGCAGGTTCCGCAAGACAGCACCGCCGGTGGTCTTGATCGTGCCGCCATCGAACAGCGCGACACCCGCGTTTTCGATCGTCCGCTCGAGGTATGAAGTGCCGGAGCCGGTGATGTGCATCCCACCGTTGGCGGTCGTCATGCCGGTCCCTTGCATCGAGTACCCCGTTACCCAAGTGAACAGGCCCCCAATCGTCACGTCACCGGTTCCCGCCATATGGCCGTTGGCCGTGGCGGCCCCGCCGACGATGGCCGGTGTTCCATTGAACGTTGCTCCGTAATTGGTGAGCGTCATGTCTCCCGCCACAGCAAAATCCCCGCCAATCGTCGCCCCGTCCAGCGCCACATTGCCGCCGATATTCACGACCCCGAATTGTCCGGCGTTGTAGAGATTCAGGTTCCCAGGCCCGGTGATGTCCGAACTTGTATCGAAGAAGCCCCCCGTCGTGAGGGTCGCCCCGCTGCCGACGAGGAAGTCACCCGTGTGCGTGCCAGTGATGATCGTGAATGTGTCGCTTTGCACCTCCACCGTGCCGCTGTTGTTGAATTCACCGTAGACCACAGAGTCCGCAGCCACCGAGAGCGACCCACCGGCCCAATCGATGGATTCATGGCTGACAAGGCTGTGGAGCGCAGTTGCACCCGAGGAATGAACGATCGTCAGATCGCCCGGCGCGTTGATCGTCACATCGTCACCTGCGCCGGGAGTGGAATCCCCGCTCCAGTTGGAGGCGTCGTTCCAGTTCTGGGTTCCAGCCCCGCCGTCCCAGAAAATAGCGCTGAGCAACGTGCGCGATTCAAGTGACTCCACCATCGCGAGTTGTGCGGGAGTGCGATCCGCCCGGCGGCAGGGAATGGATCGCTTCGAGCGTCGCTTCAGTTTTAAGGGAAGTTTGTCTAACCAGGAGAGCAACGGACTGAGCATGATCGGGATTCGAGTTGAGGCGTTGACAAGAACGCGGACCGATCCCATCTCTGCGAGCAAGATCTCGCGGGAGGTTGGGCAGCGGCGTGCAAAATGCGGACAGTCGAGCCTGCGAGAACTACAAGGCGCAGTGCGACTGTTACACGACCAATCCTGCACTGGCGGCAGATTCGTCACAGGCGTTTTGCTAAATTTACGAAGCATCGAGAAAATTGGCCCGATGCAACCGGTTGGTGTCGCGATTCAGTTGCGGGTTGATCCCCGGTTGCTAGGGAGCGTCCGGGTTGCCGGAGCCAATCTGACCCGCCGGCTGAATCATGTCTTGCGGGACAGGAGCGGCGTCATCCATGTGCCAAATTCGGAGATCACCTTGTTCAAACCGCGTCTGTCCGCCAGCGGCGAGAAAACGACCGTCCGAAGAGAACGCGACCGAAAAGACGTACGCCAAGTCGTCAACCAGCGTCAGCAACTCGCGCCCGGTCGCCACGTTCCAGAGCTTGACGGTCCCGCGATCACTGGCGATGGCCAGCGTCCGCCCATCTGGAGACCAGGCCAAGTCGGTGATCATTCCCGGTGTCACGGCAAACGCAAAGGATTCCGTCCAGTCGCGACAGTTCCAGATGCGTACGCTATTTGACCCTGGGCCGAAAGCCGCAAAGCGACAGTCGGGCGAAAACACCGGATTGCCCGTCGCTGCCAAGTCGAATTCCAGCTTTCCGGTTGCCGTCTCGAAGATTCGAACACGGCGCCCGTCGAATTCCGATCTGTAACTCCGGCAGGTATCGCGATTCAAAGCCATGACCGCTGCGGTGCCATCGAGACGAGATAATTCCTTGCCCGTTCGGGAATCACGCACGATCACTTCTTCTTGCCCTTTCTTGAGAACTTCCGCGATCATGAGGCGGTCGCCGTCGGACGCAAACCACGCAAGATGCGGGTTTTGGGGCGCATCCAGGACTTGTCGGCATTCGAACTGGACTGGCAGGCTCCAGCGGTAAATGGCGCCCGATTCAGTACCAGTCACAACCGACTCCCCGTCGGGCGCAAACCGCGCGCTCCAGACGATCGCGTCGTGCCGCAGAATCCGTGTGGATATCGGCCGATCCACCCTGCCTGGTCGAAATTCCCAAACGCGCGCCGTCCTGTCGCGCGAAGCGGAAAGGAGTCGCCCATCCTGCGCGAAGCTGACCGATTCAACCTGGCCGCGATGTCCAGGGAGTAGATCATCCGAGCGTCGATCTTCAAGCGGCAAATAGACGATGACCATCTTCTCACCGGAATTTGCGACCAGCAGTGGGGCCACCGGGGAAAAGGTCACATCGTTTGCATAGGCAACCCTGTGGTCCAGGAGATGGTCCGGGCTTGGCGACAGTGCGAAAGACCTAAGACAATCGGCGCACGTCAGAGTGAGCATTGCACCGTCCGGGGCGAAGGCCCCTCCTCGGACGAACGGCAGGTCGTCCAGCGTCCAATCGACGGCCCAGGCCGAGGTCTCGATACAGGTGAGTCGACAGGAACTGGAGTCCAGCCGGTTGTCATTTGAATTCGGCACCGCTTCCACGACCACGACGCGGCGGCCATCGGGTGTGAATTCGGCGCCGGTCACGATTTCACGCATGCGAATGGTGCGCTGCACCTTCCAGGATGCGGTGTCCCAGATCAGGGCAGTGTGATCCAGACCCGTGGTCACGAGCGTGGCGCCATCCGGAGAAAATCGCATCCGGGTGACGGCGGGAACATGCTCGCGCAACCAGGCAACCTGTTTCCCCAACTGGTAGTCCCAGATGCGGACGCCGTCAGCGCCACCCGTCGCCAGCAGTTTACCGTCGGGAGAGAAGCAGACGTGTATGACTGGTCCATCGTGTCGCGCGAAAGGGGCGGGAATGCTGTGGACGAGTCGCCACAAATAGCGCCACTCGATCCCCCGATGATCCTCTTCGCCCTTGGCGGGGATGCAAAGTGCGAGGTGCTCTTTCGCCAGCGAAACCTGCGAATTCTCCCAGGCCTGTCCAGCCAGAGCAAAATTGAGTACGTAGCGGTTGAGCCGTGACGTCGTCTGACTGTCGCGAACAACTTGCTCCTGTTGCTCACGCAATTGGCGCTCAAATGCGGTTTTGTTGCGTTCGTTGAAGACGAGAACGGCCCCCGTCGCCAGACCGACCAGCGCCACCACAAACACGACTGCCGCCGCGGCGACCCATCGCACATGACGTCGACAATACCGTACGCTGCGTTCGACGCTTCCGGGCCGGCGCGCGGCAATCGGCCGATCGGCGAGAAACCGTCTCAAGTCATCGGCCAGAGCTCCGGCCGTCGCGTACCGCTGCGGTGCATCCTTTTGCATCGCCTTAAGCACAATCGTTTCCAGATCGGTCGGGAGAGAGGGGTTGAACAGGCGCGGCCGCGTGGGTTCGTGATCGATCACCTGGCGCATCAACCCTTGGCGATCGACCGCTGAAAATGCCGGCTTGAGCGTCAACAGTTCGTACAGCGTGGCGCCGAGCGAATAGACGTCGGTCCGCTGGTCGACCAGGCCACGCTCACCGGTCGCCTGTTCAGGGCTCATGTAGCGCAACGTGCCGACGATCCCGCCGGTCATCGTCAGTCCGGCATCGGCTTCCATCTGCGCCAGTCCGAAATCAGCGACCCATACTTTTCCCTCGTCGTCGAGCATCAGATTGGCCGGCTTGATGTCGCGGTGAACGATGCCGACGCGGTGTGCGTACTCTAGCGCCTCGGCAATTTGCGCGCCCCACAGGGCGACGGTCCGGCACCAGTTGTTGTCGGGCCGTTCGTCGGCGGTTGTCTGTTGGGCAACGGGGGAGGTTGCGAACGCGCAACCGGGATGGGACAAGTCGGTTCTTTCGGCGAGCGACCCCCCCTGCCCCCCCTTACTAAGGGGGGGAAAGACGCGCAGTTTTGCGACGACTTCGGCCAGAGTGCGCCCTGAGATGAGCTGCATCGCGTAAAAATGCACGCCGCGATCGCTGCCAACGGCGTAAACGGGGACGATGTTCTGATGGTGCAATCCGGCGGCGGCTTTCGCCTCGTTGCTGAACCGTTGCAACTGCCGGGGGTCGAGCATGCCGGCAAATGGGAGGACTTTGAGGGCCACCCGGCGCGACAGCGAGATCTGGTCGGCTTCGTACACGACTCCCATCCCGCCGCGGCCGATTTCACGAAGGATGCGGAAATCTCCCAGTGTCCCCGCAATCGTCTCGGACGAACCGTTCGTAACTTCCGCACACGGGGTGCGAGCGGTGCCGCTCCTGCCGGTCACGGCGAGCAGACTCATGGCCGGCAGTAGCTGCTGCAACCGTGCGGCGTGCTTGGGGTGCTGCGCGAAAAGCGCTTCGATCTGCCCCTGCCGGCCGGCTGCCAGATGATCGGCCATCTGTTCGACGAGTTCAGCCAGCGCGGCGCTCTGGGCCGTTGATGCAGAATGGCTTGACGATGAAGGCATCAGGGCACGCTACTTCATGGGCGGATGAGAGTTCTTTTCGAGAACCGTTCGAATTCGATCCAGTGCCCGCAGGTGCCGCATTTTTGCGGCGGATTCGGAGACTTCAAGCACGGCGGCAGTCTCGGTCGTCGAAAGTTGTTCGAGGTAGCGTAAGACGAGGATTTCGCGTTCGTGCGGCAGTAACTGTTCGAGCGCCTCGTGAACCCGCCGCCGCCGTTCTTCGCGAATCGCCTGCGCCAGCGGATTTGACGCCGACGGGCCCAGAAGCTGGTCGGCGAGTTGCCAGGCCGACTCGTCCGAAATTGGCACGTCGGCCCGCACTTCATGTTTTGGGTTACGCTTGTCGGCGACAATTTGCTGGCGGTGAAGCTGGATGAGTCGCTCCAGCGTCAATTGCCGCAGCCAAGGATACAGTGGCAGCGGTTTGTTGCGCAAATATTCGGGCAGCTTTCGCGAGGCATCCATCAAGGCGTCCTGAACGACATCGGACGGATCGAATCGGGGTTTGAGTCGCACGTCAATCCGTACGGCGACCATCTGCCGCAGTCGGTCACGGTGCCGCAGAAAAAGTTCCTGCGTGGCACCGTCGTCGCCGGCGGCGGCTTGCGCAAGGAGTTCGTCACTGTCGAAAGTCGGGCTGTTCAATTGCAGAGGATCCCTATGCCCAATCCTGCAGAACGACACGATTGGTCACGTGATGATACCGGAGAATTGCGGACGTGTCTCGCGGGTCGGACGGTGCGGATTCACTGAACACGGTTCCACCGAACACTTGCGTTTCTATTGCGTCGCCGTTGTCATTGGTTTTACGACTTGCCACACTGATCTGGCTGAACTTGCAGAGACCTTCATCGGGAGCGACTTGCCATGCGGCTTCAAACATTGAATGGGTCAATTCTCCGCGTGGCCATTGTCGCGGCAGTGACTTTCGTGGCTGGGGTGGGGGTCTGGCGGGACGTTGCCGCAGGTGAGGTGCGGACGATCGCCGGGAATGGACGCGAGGAATTCACCGGGGATGGAGGACCGGGGACGGCGGCGGGAGTCAGCGGGCCGTTTGGCGTGACGCAAGGTCCCGATGGGGCACTGTATGTGTGTGAGATCGGCAATCACTGCATTCGTCGCCTGGATGAACGAACCGGATTGATCAGCACGGTCGCGGGGTGCGGGAAAAAGGGGTATGCCGGGGACGGCGGACCGGCCACGCAGGCGCTATGCAATGAACCGTACGAAGTGCGGTTTGACGCGGCGGGGAACATGTTCTTCGTCGAGATGATGAATCACCTGGTGCGCCGCGTTGATGCGAAAACCGGGCGGATTTCGACCGTCGCCGGCTCGGGTGAAGCGGGTTTTTCGGGGGATGGAGGGGACGCGACCAAAGCGCGGCTCAAGAGTCCGCACTCGATCGCGCTCGATGCCGAGGGAAACATTTACATTGCCGACATCGCCAATCACCGCGTGCGTCGGGTCTCCGCGAGGTCGGGAATCATCGAGACCGTCGCCGGAACGGGTGAACGGGCCAAAGCGCCGGATGGCGCACCGATCGCGGGGACTGCGCTGGATGGGCCGCGAGCGCTGGACTTCGATCCCCAGGGACGCGCCGTTTTGGCGCTGCGGGAGGGGAATGCCGTGTATTGGCTCGACTGGAAGGCCAACCGCCTGACGCATCTGGCGGGAACCGGCGTCCAGGGGTTTACTGGAGATGGAGGCCCGGCGCGTCTGGCGCAGGTCGCCGGTCCCAAGGGGATTGCCGTTGGTCCCGAGGGGGACATCTATCTGGCCGACACCGAGAGTCACACAATCCGCGTCATCCGGACGAAATCCGGAACGATGGAAACACTCGTCGGAGACGGCCGGCAGGGGGATGGACCCGACGGTCCGCCGCGGCAATGCCGACTCGACCGGCCGCACGGCGTGTACGTGGACCGTCAAGGGAACGTCTACATCGGCGACAGCTCGAATCACAAAGTGCGGAAGCTGATCTTCGTCGCCGAGTGAGTCGGCGGCATCTTTCCGCGGGGGAACAGATTCTGTTTACAGGATCGAACGGATTTTCGCCAGAAATTCGCGGTTGGAAGGGAATCGCTGCAGCGTCTTGACGAGCTGCTCCATGGCCTCGATCTGATTGAGCGAGACGAGGCTGCGGCGGAGCATGATGATCCCTTCGAGTTCGTCGGGACTGAGGATCAGTTCTTCGCGGCGAGTGCCGGACATGCCGATGTCGATGGCTGGCCAGATGCGCCGGTCGGCGAGCTGCCGGTTGAGGACCAGTTCCATGTTGCCGGTCCCTTTGAACTCCTGGAAGATGACTTCGTCCATTTTGCTGCCGGTGTCGATCAGCGCGGTGGCGACTACCGTCAGCGAGCCCCCTTCGTCAAACCGCCGGGCGGTGCCGAACATCTTCTTGGGAATATCGAGCGCCTTCACGTCGAGGCCCCCGGACATGGTGCGGCCGGTGTTGCCGACCCACTTGTTGAAGGCCCGCGCCGTGCGGGTGATGCTGTCGAGGAGGATGAACACCTGCCCCCCCGCCTCAGCGATCCGCTTGCCGCGCTCGATGATGAGCTGGCTGATCCGCACGTGGCTTTCGACGTCGCGATCCATGGAAGAGGCGATCACTTCGCCCCGCACACGGCGGCGCATTTCCGTAACCTCTTCGGGCCGCTCGTCGATGAGCAGCACGATCAGGTGCATTTCCGGGTGGTTGGTGCTGACCGAATTCGCAATCTCCTGCTGGAGCATGGTCTTGCCCGTTCGGGGAGGAGCAACAATCAGCGCCCGTTGCCCTTTTCCCAACGGGGTCAACAGGTCCATGACCCGCATGGTGATGGGGGTCGCGCCGGTCTCCAATCGGATTCGTTCATAGGGATTTACCGCCGTCAATTCATCGAAGGGGCGGACCTGGGCGTAGGCTTCGAGGGTCCGGCCGTCGACCGATTCGATGGTCTTGAAGCGCGGCCCCTGCCCTTTGTTCCCCTGAACGACTTCCCCCCGGAGCAGCACTCCTTCGCGGAGACGGTGCTTGTCGATGATCGACGCCGCCACGAACGGGTCGGTCTTTCCCGAGGCATAGTTGTTTTTCGGATCGCGGAGGAACCCGTAGCCTTTGGGATGCAGTTCCAGGATTCCCTCGACGACTCCCAGCGAAATTCCGGAACCGGGGCCCTCCTGTTCGAGGTCGGGCTGGCCATTTCCCTGGCGGTCGGGCTGACCGCGCCGCTGGTGGCGATGCCGCGGCGGTTGCTGCCCCGTCATCCCCCCCGGTTGCCCCTCGGGGCCACCCCGTCGGGTGCGACGCCGACGCCGGCGACGCCGACGCTGCGGATCGTCCTGATGATTGTTCGCCGGAGCGCCTACCACGGCCGGCGACTCCACCGGCCCCCGGGCCGGTTCTGCGTCACGCGGTTCGTCAGGATCGTAAAAACTGCCTTCGTCTTGGAACACGACTTCTTCGGGGGGGTCGTTGCTACTGGCTGCCATAAATTGAAACACTATCAGCGGAGAAGGGAACAGAGAAATCGAACGTCTGGAAAACGGCTTCCAGAGGGGTTACCGGGGGAATCTTCCCCCCGAGGCGCGACGCGAACGCCCGAGGCGACGCGCCACGCATATGTTGACTGCAAGATCACACCCGTCCAACGGAGCACGTACTGTCTCTCGCTTGGCCGGTTCCACCCTGGAACTGGGGCCATGTTGTTGGAAGCGAACCCAGCAATGGCAGGATCCGTAAATCCTGTACGCCCTTGTTTTGCGGAGAAGGGTCAATCACCGCGCGGACCATCAGAGTCCGTCAAGCGGAAATCAGCCCCTGCATCCCATGCACCGAACTGAGCCAGCAGTTCCTTTTGGTCCATTGTGAACCTGTGGCCCTTGTGAAGCTGACCGATCGGGTCGCTGCTTCACGCCACCCCAACCCCACCTCATTCAGAAATGCCAGACTCGCTGACAAAGAGGTTGCGGCAGATCCTGTTGAGCCACTCTATCTCGACCCCGGCGACACGCCGCAGCGCATCCTGAGAGCTATGATTTCTTTAGGACCGAGGCTCTGCAACTACTGGCATCATATCGTGCTCTGTCGTTGTGTCAATTCCGAACCAGGTAAAATTCCACAAATTTCGGTTCTGGCATCGGGTTGCTCGTTCTGGTAGCTTGGGATGATTGCGTGGTTCTTGCCGGCCGTCAATCCTGGCGGCATGCAGTACCGCGTCTGTTTCAACGTTGATCGCCGCGCCAAACTCTCGGGAGACTGTTTGATGTCGTCTGGCTCACCCGCTCGGTCCCCACGCCGATCGCGCGCTCCCGCGCCCTTTCCCCCTTTCGCCGGAAATCCCCCGCCTGGTGGGCGCCGCGCGATCGGCCTGATCCTGATTCTGTTGCTCTGCCTGGGGGCCACCACCCGTGCCCAGAATCCGGTTCTGCGAAACGCGGGGTTCGAATCGAAGACCTTCGCCATCGTGAAGGCGCGCATCGTCGTCTCTCCCGACGAAGAGCTCGACCAGGGGACGCTGGTCATTCGTGACGGTCTGATCGTCGCCGTGGGACGTGAAGTTCCCCTTCCCCCCGATGCCGAAGTCATTGATGGCGCTGGGATGATCCTGTATTCCGGATTCATCGATGCCGCGTCGTCGGCGTTGCTCATTCCGGAGAAAGCGCCGCAGCCCCCCGCCGGCCGGCCGATCGATTTCTCCCGCTTCGCTCTGGCCGCCACCCCGCCGGACAATCGCAAAGGACTGACTCCCGACTTCGCCGCGCACGAGGCGCTCCGCTCCGACCCGCCCCTCTTCGAGGCGCGACGCAAACTGGGGCTGACCGCCATCCACGTCGTCCCCACCGGGCGCATCGCCAGCGGCCGTGGAGCGCTCCTCTCGACGAGCGGCCTCCCGCCGCGCGAAGCGCTTCTGCAGCCCGAAACTCTCCCGCAGTTTCACCTGGCCCCTCCGCCGGGTCCGGGTTATCCGGCAACGATGATGGGGGCCCTGGCCCACCTGCGGCAGGCATTTCTTGATGCCGCGCACAATCAGATGCAGCACCAACTCTATGCCCGCCAGACTCCCGGCGTGGCGCGTCCTCCCGAAGATCCGGTCCTGGCGGCGCTGAGCGACGCCGTGGAAAAACACCGCCCGTCGCTGTTCCTGGCGCAGTCCCGCGATGACATCCATCGCGCCCTGGACTTCGCGCAGGAACACCATCTGTCCCCCGTGCTGTGGGGAGTGCGCGAAGGGGCTCGTTGCGCCGAACGGATCAAAGCGGACGGAGCCGGGGTGATCGTCCAGATGTCCTGGGGGAATGAACCCCCCGTCGAGCCGAACAAGCCCGCCGATGCGCTCGTGCCGCAGTTGAAAGATCCGGAACGGGTGCAGTCCGACCGTCGCGAGCGATGGCGGCAGCAGGTCGCCGGGTTGAAGGCGCTTCACGACCAGGGAATCCGGTTTGCCCTCAGTTCCGAAGGGATGCCGGACGCGGCGGATTTGATGAAGAGCATGCGGCAGGCGATTGCCGCCGGACTCCCCCGCCAGGCGGCGTTGGCGGCGCTGACCCGCAATGCGGCGGCGCTCCTGGGGCAGGAGTCGCGGATGGGAACGCTGACCGCGGGCAAGCTGGCGCACGTCGTGGCGCTCAATGGCCCGTTTGACGACGAACGGAGCAAAGTCCGGCTGGTGTTCGTGGACGGATTGAAGTTTGAATACCACAAGTCGGCCGAGCCGGTTCCCGCGACTCCCGCCGGCCCCCCGGCCGAACCGGCCGTCGTGGCGGGAATGTGGCAATTGGAGATCGATGCGGGAGACGCCAAACTCGCCGCATCCGTGGAACTGAAGCAGACCGGAACCGCCCTCTCGGGAACGTTCCGCAGTCCGCAGGGAGATGGGAAAATCGCCTCCGGAAAAGCGGAGGGGGGAAACCTCGAGTTCGTCGTCGCAATCGGCGCCGGGGCTCAGACCATCGAACTGAAATTCACCGGCTCGGCGGCGGAGTTGAAGGAGGGCCGCTTGCAGGGAACCCTCAAGTCGGCCTTTGGAGGGGTGACCAAATGGTCCGCCTCGCGCAAGCCAGATCCCGAGGCTCCCAAAAACCCCGTGGCGATCGGCATCGACGATGCTCCGGACATCCCTCCTGCGGGACGCGCCGAGCCGACGGCGCTCGCGCTGGCGTTGGGAGAATGGCCCACGGAAATTGAAGCCGATCGGTTGCAGCGACCGCTCCGAACCGGCGGCCAGGTTCTGCTGAAAAATGCAACTGTGCTGACCGGGTTGGGTGAACCGCTTCCTGAGACCAGCATCCTGGTTCGTGACGGGAAGATCGCGGCGATCAGCCGCGATCTGGCGGCTGACGCCTCGGTCACGGTGATCGACTGCACCGGGCGGTTCATCATGCCGGGGATCATCGACACGCACAGTCACATCATGTTCGCCGAGGGGATGGGGGGGGTGAACGAGGCCACGCTCTCGATCGTCCCTGAGGTCCGGGTGCGCGACGTGATCCGGTCCAATGATCCCTCGGCGTACCGCGCGCTGGCGGGTGGGGTGACCGCCGCCCGGCTGCTGCACGGTTCGGCCAACGTCATCGGCGGTCAGGACGCAGTGGTCAAATTGAAATTCGGCGACTTGCCGCGCGATCAGTTGTTGCACGGCAATCCCCAGGGGGTAAAGTTCGCCCTGGGGGAAAATGTGAAATTCCAAACGAACCGTTTTCCCAACACGCGGCTGGGGGTCGAAGCGACGCTGCAGCGAGCGTTTTTGGAAGCCTTCGAATATCGCCGCGCCTGGCGCGAGTACCGCCAGGCAGTCCCTGCGGACAACGCGGCGGCAGCCGGAGAAACGGCGGCCGCGGGACGACTTGCTCCGCGCCGCGACCTGCGGCTGGAAGCGCTGGCCGACATCCTCGACCACCAGAAGTTCATCCACAGCCATTGCTATCGGGCTGATGAGATTCTGATGCTGCTGCGCGTCGCCACGGGGTTTGGGGTCCGCGTCTGGTCGCTGCAGCATGTCCTGGAAGGCTACAAGATCGCCCCCGAGATCGTCGCGCATGGCGCGAGTTGCAGCACGTTTGCCGACTGGTGGGCCTACAAGGTTGAAGCCTTCGACGCCACGCCGTACAACGCCGCGCTGCTCGCCGAAGCGGGGGCGAACATCGTCCTCAAGAGCGACGATGCGGAACTCATCCGCCATCTCTACCAGGAGGCGGCCAAGACGCTCCGCTACGGCAACGTGGCGCCCGACGTCGCGCTCCGCATGATCACCCTCAACAGCGCCCGTGAACTGGGCCTGGAGGGGCGGATGGGGTCGATCGAGGTCGGCAAAGACGCCGACCTGGCGGTCTTCAGCGGCCACCCCTTGAATGCCTTTTCGCGCTGCGAAATGACCCTCATCGAGGGAGAGCTGTATTTCATCCGCGACCGCCAGCCCAGCGCCATGTCCGTCGCTGCGGCGGCTCAGTCGGCCCGACCGGAGCCGCTCT
>JBJXGA010000318.1:0-18340 GCA_046152955.1 Planctomycetales bacterium
CCGACAAAACGCAGTTCGCGGTGATCGACGCCAAGTTGCGGGACACGACAAAAGCCCGGACGATCGAATTGGCACAGTGGGAGAGTGCGGCCGACGTCGTCCTGATGACTCTCACCGACGACAATCCCTACGCCCAGCAATCTGATTTTGTCGTTTCGCGGATTGATTGGGGGGGATCGTTGTACGGGTCGGCTCCCCTGCTCCGTGTCGAGGCGGATCCGGACTACGTGGGGGATGGTTCAGGCTGGAAGGTGATCGCCGACCGCGTGGCGTACGCCCAGTCGGGAGATTTTCCGGTCGCGCTCACGGTTCAGGGGTCCGGCGGGAACTACGTGGAATCGACGAGTACGACGTTCTCTGTCGGCGCGTCTCCCACCAGCCGCGTCAGCCGCCTCCCCTCCACCACTCCCGCCGCGGGCGACGCGACGAGTTTTGATGTGAGCTGGGGGGGAGACGCATTTGCCTCTGCGTATTCGGTGTATGTCAGCGACAACGGCGGCGAGTACATCCCGTTGCTCACAAAAACTCCGCAGACCTCCTTCCAGTTCACGCAAGGAAAGCCGGGTCACACCTACAGTTTTTACAGCGTGGCCTACGACGCCCTGGGGCATGAGCAGCCGCAACCCCCGGCGCCGCAGGCGGTCACCACCGTCGAGACGCTGTCGGCCTTCACTCGACTGGCCGGCCTGGAGGGATACTATTTCGTCGATGGCCAGGTTTCCCAGATCCTGCGAAATGGCCATCAACTGACGCTCGTTGGCCCTTCCGGCCAGGTGCTGCCGGGGACGCTGGCGGGGGGAACCGATGTCGTTGCCGATGGCCGGCGCGGACTCTGGGATCGGGCCGACGGATCGATTGCGTTTGACGACGGGACGGTCTGGCAGGGAGTGCGGCAGATCGCCGGGCGGTGGTTGACCGACGATGGCCAGGAGACCGGGATCACTCAACTGGGAACCGACCTCAGATTGACGGTGCCCGGACTGGGTTCTTCCACGGGTCGGTTTGTCAGCGCCACCGAATTGGTGGCCACCGATTGGAATAACCTGACTGGGCGCCTCACCGCCAATGGCGCCCGCATCCGCTGGTCCAACGGCGATGTCTGGGAATTGATCCCCGATCTGGACGGCCCGTTTGCCAACGTCGCGGCGAAACCGCTGCGGATCGAACAGCAGGGGACCGTGCTGCTGTTTGTGAACGCCCTGGGACAAACATCGACGGGGCAGTTTGTCGGACAAAACCAGGTGGTTGCCACCGATTGGGGTGGGATTCGCGGAACGCTCTCCGGTTCGACGATTCGCTGGAACAACGGCACCGTCTGGACGCAGCGCGCATTGTCTGCCGACCAGCCCGACCTGGGAGGGGTCTGGCAGACCAGCGTCAACGGCCAGGGAACGCGGATCCTCCAGACCGACAACCAGTTGACGTTCATCAATCGCACCGGTGGAGTTTCGACCGGCCGGTTCGTCTCTGCGAATGAGGTTGTGGCGGACGCCTGGAACAGCCGCGGGGTGATCGTCGGGAATTCGCTGACCTGGAGTTCCAACGGAATCATCTGGTCCAAATTGCCCCGGCTGGGTGGTTCGTACATGGACGCCGACGGTCAGGTGTTGACTGTGAACCAGCTTGAGCGCTCGCTGACCCTGACGACGTCGCAGGGGGCGGTCTCGCACGGAACGCTGCTGGGTGCGATCACGTTTGTAGAAACGGACGGCGCACGGCGCGCCGGCGCGATTGCTGGATCGACCCTCACCTTCGGTTCCAGCGGGGCCTCCTGGACGCTCCTTCCCGATCTCCGTGGCAGTTGGTCCATGGGAAGTGGCGGCGCAGCGGGGGTGACCTACGTCGTACAGTCGGCAGAATCCCTGCTACTGGTCGATGCGACCGGGGAGATCCTCACCGGGCGACTCGTCAGTCCGACACAGGCGCGGCTGACCCGCAAGGGAGCGCCAACGGCGCCCTCCATCGAGTTGGCGATTACCCCTGGTCGCCAGCTTGATTTCGGCGGCGGCATCGTCTGGGATAAGACCCGCCCCGACGGATTGGACGCCGTATATGCCGACGTCAACTTGTGGCCGCTGGTGTGATCGCCGGCCCGTCGGTTTGACCCTACGTTGAACCGGCGCGCGCGCCAAGGCTCTCCGCCAGGCGGACGAATTGATCGCCGCGGGCTTCGTAGTTGCTGAACCAGTCGTAACTGGCGCAGCCGGGAGATAGCAGGAGCACGTCGCCGGGGGCGGAGCGCTCCCAGGCCCATTGGACGGCTGATTCAAAAGCCGGAGCGACCCATAGCAGGATCCGCCCCTGCGGGTCACGCGCGCGGATCAGGGCCTCGAGGGTCGCCGCCGTCTGTCCCAGCAGCGCGACCCCTTGCACCCCCCGATCGACGATCGTCTGAGCGAATTCGGACAAGTCCACCTGCTTGTCGTAACCTCCGGCCAGGAGCCATAGCGGAGCGCGAAAGGCGTGCAGCGCCTCGATTGCGGCGGCAGGTGTCGTCGCCTTGGAATCGTTGTAGAACAACCGTCCAGTTGCCTCGCCCACCCGTTGCAGCCGATGCGGCAGCCCCTGGAAGGTTTGCAACCCGGCAGCCAAATCGGTTGGGGTCGCTCCCACAACAAGCGCCGCACAACACGCGGCCAGCGCATTTTGGAAGTTGTGCCTCCCCGGCAGTGGCAACCAGTCTCCCAGCGGCAACACCTGCTCGCGCCGTCCCTGACGGAACAGCGCACGGCGTTTGAATTGATCAAACCCGACGCCAAACAGCCCTTCACGTCCTTCGTCGTCTCGGCCAAACCAATAGCGCCGCGCCCCGGTCGGCCAGCCCGCCACGTCGGGATCATCCTGATTGAGGATCGCCAGCCGATCCACCGACTGCCAGCGGACGATTTGCTGTTTCGCCTCGCGGTACGACTCCAGCGTCCCATGCCGGTCGAGATGATTGGGAGAGAAGTTGGTGACGATCGCCACGTGCGGGTCGGGGTGGAGCGGTGCCAGGTCGGCCAACTGAAAGCTGCTCAATTCCAGCACCACCCAGTCATCGGGGGCGATCTCGTCAACCTGCGGCAGCAGGCTCTGGCCGATGTTTCCCCCCAACCAGCAGCGGCTCGCTCCGGAGGTTGTCACGTCTGGTTTCTGGGAGGGATCGAGAGCAGCGCTCAGCAAGGCATGCACCAGCGAGGCGGTCGTGGACTTGCCATTGCTCCCCGTGATGCAGATGGTCCGGCCCCGATTGCGTTCCCAGAACAGGTTCATTTCGCTGGTCACGGGGATTCCCGCGTCCCGCGCCAGCCGCACGCAACGATGGTCAGGAGGAACCGCCGGGCTGACGACCAGGAGATCGCAGTCCAGAAAGTCCGTTTCACAATGCTCCCCCAGCCGCAGCGTGATTCCCGAACAGTCGCCGATCCGGGCCAGCGCGTCCTGGAGTTGGTCCGCCGGCTTCAGATCGGTTACGGTGACGCGCGCCCCGCGAGCGGCGAGGAACCGGACGGCGCCAATCCCTCCGCCAAAGGAACCCAGCCCCATCACGGTGACGCGCCGCGACTGAAAGTCGCCGATCACGGTTTCACTTGGAAGCACAGCAGCGTCCCCTGATCGCGCAGGTACAGCCCGCCGTTGGAAACCACCGGGTGCGGCCAGGCTTGCGTCTGGCTGCGGTCCGGCTGCTTCAACCGTCCTGCCTCCCGGAACGCGTCGGGGGAGGGATCAACCAATGCCACATCGCCGGAACCGTGGATCCGCGCGTACAGGCGATGATCGGCGAAGCACACCGAAGCGGCCCCCACCGAACGCTCAGTCCAGCGCACCTTGCCGGTGGCAAACTCGGCGCAGAACAGCGTTTGGCTGTTCGTGCCATACAAGAATCCGTCGATCAGCACCGCTCCACCGATCCCCGGCGAGACGCTTTTGGAAAAATAGACCTCTTTGGGGATCCCCCCCGCGTCCGGCAGTTCCAGCAGCGCCCCGCCGGTTCTTGAACCCGCACAGAACACCCGATTGGCGTCCACGACCGGCGTGAGGATGTTGGCGCCGGGGTCAATTGTCTTCTCATACCGCCACAGGAATTTCCCGGTCTGAGCCTCCACCGCCACCAGCCCTTTCCGCAGAAACTGCACATAGGCGCGCGATTTCCCTTCCCCCACCGCCATGATCGAGGCGTACTCGGCGTTGTCGCCGTCGGGAACGGCTCCCTGCCAGATCGTCTCCCCGGTTCCCTTGTTGAGCGCCGCCAGCGTCGCTTTCTCTCCTCCCGGCGTGCAGATCAGGCGATCCCCGTCGATCAAGACCGATTCGGTGTAGGCCCAATTGCCATCCTTCCCTTCGAAATCGCTTCGCAGATTTTTCTTCCACACCACCTTGCCATCCGCCGCAGCCAGACAGAGCAATTCCCCGTCCGACGCCAGGCAGTACACGCGGTCCCCATCCACCGTGGGGGTGGCGCGCGTTCCGGGATACTGCGGGCCGCGATTGACTCCGACCTTGCCGATCGGGACCGACCAGATGTTGGTTCCCTGTTGCTCATCCACCGCCAGGGCGAATTCTTCGTTGCCGCGGGTGGTCTGCAAATACACTCGCCCTTTGGCGATCGACGGCGTCGAATAGCCCGTACCGATCTCTTTGGCTTGCCAGCGAAGCTGGGGCCCCCCTTGGGGCCATTCCTGGAGCAGTCCGGTTTCTTTCGACACGGCGGAGCGATCCTGCCCCCTCCATTGCGGCCAGTCGGCTCCCCGCACCAACGGGCTCGCCACAAGGAACAACGCCACTGTCATTGGCAGGCAACACCGCATGGTGAGTACTCTCCGATCAGAGAAGATTGAATCGTAACGAAAAGGGGCTGGCGCGCCAGAACCACCGTTCAGTCTCGTTCGCGTCTCACATGATACCCCGCGTCGCCGGCGCCGCAACCATCGGCAACCGCGGGGGTTCGCAATTCGCGCCGGCACTGTTAGAATCGAAGTGCGGCAAAGCGCGGCCCCTTCGCCGGGTGAAAGGGACTCCCGCGGGCTCTTTGCCATCGACGTTCGAACCTGGGATGGGCTTGTGAGCCATAGTGTCCGCAATCGTCGCGCTCGATTTCTGGCCGCCGCCGAGGGGTATCTGACCCTCGGTATGGCAGAGCATGCCTTGCGCACATTGCGTGAAATCGAGGATCCCGACCAGGCGCTGTTCCAGGTGAACTACCTGAAGGGCGAAGCGTTCAAGCATCTGGAGCGCCACGCGGAGGCGCTGGTGGCCTATGGCCGGGCGTTTGCCGAGCAGCCGGACCACGTGGACCTGCTGATGGGAATGGCCTGGTGTTTCAAGCGGACCGATCAGTTGCCCAAAGCCATCACCGCCATGGAACGGGCGTACCAGATCGCTCCCAAAGAGCCGGTGATACTCTACAACCTCTCCTGTTATTGGTCGCTGGCCCGCAACAAGACGCAGGCCCTCTCCTGGCTGGGGCGCGCGCTGCGAATGGACCAGAATCTGCGCCGCCTGATCGATGAGGAAACCGATTTCGATCCCTTGCGATCCGATCCCGATTTTCGCCTGATCGTGGGGGGGGCCGCCACGACACAGGGGAAGTAGGGGGCCGGCGTTGGTTAAGCTCCTCGCGGGGCGCTGGCGCCGCCGTCAGTCGGGTGCCGCTTTCGTGCTTTTCCGCGGGTGGACCTGGTCGCGAAACACCTTGCGGACCTTGTCGACCTTGGGAGCGACGATGGATCGGCAGTACGGCTGCCTCCCGTTGTTGTTGAAGTAGTTCTGGTGGTAGTTCTCCGCCGGATAGAAGGCGGAGAACGACGTGATTTCGGTGACGATCGGCTTGCGGAAGGCGTGTTCCTCTTCCAGTTTTTCCTTGTAGTGCTCGGCCAGTTCCATCTGCTCATCAGTGTGATAGAAAATCACGGACCGGTATTGGGTTCCGAAATCGTTGCCCTGCCGATTGAGGGTCGTCGGGTCGTGCGTTTTCCAGAACACTTCCAAGAGCGTGTCAAACGTGATGACCTGCGGATCGAACGTGATCTGCACCACCTCGGCATGCCCGGTCAGGCCGGTGCTGACCTGCTTGTAGGTGGGATTTTTCAGCTCCCCTCCGCTGTAACCCGAAACAACGCGATGGACCCCTTTGAGCTGCTGGAAAACCGCCTCGGTACACCAAAAGCATCCGGTTCCAAACGTCGCGGTCTGGAGTTCGGGGGTGGGGGCGGCTGCTGGTTCCGCCACTTTCTTGTTCTTGGCTTTCGGCTTGGCGGGCGCTTTGGCCTCACCCGCCGCGCGCGGCTCTGCCTTGGCGTTCTGATCGGCCAGGCAAACCGCCTGGAAGGCGAACGCTATCCAGAATGTGATGGCCAGGGCATGGAGAGTTCGAATCGTCCTCATGCAGGCTCCCGTTCGATTCGTGCCACGCAGTCTCGCTGGAATGCAATCTCAATCGATTCCCGCCGTCGATGGCGCTGCTGTACGACAGCAGTGGATCGGGGAGTGATCATAGAAAATGGTCCTGCACTCCCGCAATTGTCCCGAGCCGGGAAGAATGGCCGCCCTCGACCACTTGCTGGGCCTTGGATCAATTCCGGTGATTATCACCAGACGGTTCCGCATCGGGATTGCGGCTTTGGTTCACGCGAAAGGTCGCGACGACCGCCCGGTGATCCGACACGGTGTTGTCGAGCACGCGGTCGTCGAGCAACTCCCAACTCGCCGGGGCAAAGACGTAGTCGATTCGCCGGTCTGGAGCGTCCGATGGAAAAGTGAGCGGCTCCTCGATCGGTTTGGAAAACCACCCTGACTCGCGGACCAATTGAATGGCCTCCCACTCCGGCAACGCGTTGAAGTCCCCCGCCAGGATGGCTGGTTGATCGCCGACGAAATCGAGGATCTGCTGCATCTGCTGCGCGTTATTGATTCGATTGAAGGAATCGTTGTGGATCGACGCCAGCAAGACCCGTTCACCGCCGATCCGTGTCGCACACCACAGAACGCGGCGATTGTTCTTCGTGACATAGAACGGCCGGCGACCTGCCAGGGAAGGATTCCCTACCGTTTCGATCGGCCAGCGGGAGAGAATCGCATTACCGCCTACCACCCGGTACTTGGGGATCCCGAAATTGAAGTTTTCGCCAAATGCCCATACATGCATTCCGGTGGCCCGCGCCACTTCCGCCCCCTGATTCACCGGGCAGGGACCGCACTCCGCCAGCACCTCGGACAGGAAGACATAGTCAGGTTGCTCGGCTCGAATCAATTTCGAAATCTCCTCGATCCGCTGGCGGACTGCGCCAACGTCTTCAAAAGTGGCCCCTTCCTGGTAGGCGAAACACTTGGCGATATTGAATGCCAGCACTTTGACCGTCAGGGGTCTTCGATCCTCCCAGGCATCGCCCGATGGTTCCGACAAGATCTCCACTGTGGGAGTTTCGCCGCGCGAAAGGAGTGTCCCATTGACGACGAACAGCGCCGTCAACGCAGCCGCGAGCAGTAGCAACCCGACCGCGATCCGGCGCAGCACCCGCCGCCGGCCCCGCGGTGCAACGCTTGTTGTCGAGGCCGCCGATTTGGCGTCCGGCAGGTCAAAACTTTCCGTCGGCATAAACTTCCCACTTTCATGCGGATAGTTGACATCCCTCGTCCACGACCAGCCGCACGGGCGTCGGGAGCCATCCTTGCAGAAATGATCGCAGACGACGAATCTGATCGCCAGCCCACTTCTCGACGCTTCTCAGTCATCGTATATTGCGACATCGTCGTAGCTGTTTGTCGGCAGGCTGCAAATCGAATAGGCTCATCGGCTATTGGTTACGTGAGAGTCTTGTTCCCACGCCGCCCCGGTGCCCGAGTGTCAATGCCGAATGGCAATCCCCAAATCATGCCCGTTTCGCTCGAACAATTCGTCAGGCAGCTTGAAGACAGCGGGATCATCGCTGGCGATGTTTTGAGCGACTTCCTGCCCCCCACGAGTCAGCCGATAGACGCCGAGGATTTGGCCCGACAACTCATCCGCAAGAACTTGCTGACGAAGTTTCAAGCCAAAGAAATTTACCGTGGAAGAGGGAAGTCCCTCACGCTCGGCAACTATGTTCTGATGGATCAGATCGGGTCCGGCGGCATGGGCCAGGTGTTCAAGGCGCGGCATCGACGGATGAACCGGACGGTGGCAGTCAAATTGCTGTCGGCTGCGATGAACAAGGACAGCACGGCCATTTCCCGCTTCGAACGCGAGGTCAAGGCTGCCGCCAGATTGAGGCATCCCAACATTGTCGCTGCGGACGATGCCGATGAGGCCAATGGCGTGCATTTTCTCGTGATGGAATGCGTCGACGGCAGCGATCTCTCCGCACTGGTGAAACAAAACGGGCCGTTTGCGGTCGAACAAGCCGTCAACTGTGTACTTCAGGCGGCTCGAGGTCTGGAATTCGCACACGGCGAAGGTGTCGTGCATCGAGATATCAAGCCCGCCAATCTTCTGCTGGACAAAAGGGGAACGGTCAAAATCCTCGATATGGGATTGGCCCGTATCGATCCGGGCGAAGGCTCCGTTCAGGCCGAACTGACGAATACCGGCGCCGTCATGGGCACGGTCGATTACATGGCTCCCGAACAGGCCTTGTGTGCGAAATCGGCCGACGCCCGGGCGGACATCTACAGCCTGGGCTGCTCGTTTTATTATCTTTTGACCGGCCAGGCGATGTACGAGGGTGACACGCTGATGGCGAAATTGCTGGCTCACCGTGACCAGCCGCTTCCGTCGATCCGGGACATCCGCCCGGAAGCGTCCGAAGAGATCGAGGGGTTTTTCCGCAAGATGGTCGCCAAAGAGGTTGCGAATCGTTACCAGACCATGCGGGAAGTGATTGCCGACCTGGAGCGACTTTATGCACATTCGGATCCTTCAGTCAATACGCCCTCCACATCGGATTCGAACGCTGATGCCGACTTGACGAGTTTCCTCAGAGACCATTCGATTTCAGCACCCAACCCGCGGAGGACGCCGACTTTTTCCTTCGCCGAAAAACGCAAATTGCAACCGCTGTGGATCGGAGGGGGCCTGTTCTGCGGGCTGATCCTGCTTTGGGGAGTAATCAGCCGCATCTGGTTGAACACCGGAACGCTAGTCGTTGAGGTGAATGAAACGGATGTCGAGGTGCAGGTGCTGACCGCAGAGGGGAAAGTCGAATTCCTGCGCCAGGGCGAATCGGGGCCGATCACGCTGTCAGTCGATCCCGGCAAGCATCGTTTGATAATCCGGAAGATCGGATTTGAATTGTATGCGACGACTTTTGAGATCAAGTCTGGACGGAGGAAGTCGATCAAGGTGAGGCTGTCGCCGATAGCGAGCAGTGTGGCGCTTTCGAGTCACACTCTGGATTTTGAGACGTCAGCGTTTCGAAAGTGGAGGAAGAGCGTGATCGGTCTCCCCGCCGAGAGGCAGGTGGAAGCTGTCGCCAAGAGACTGGTGGAACTCAATCCGGAATTTGACGGGCAATTGACTCACAGCATTCAAGAAGGGTCTGTGATCAGCCTGGCGTTCGTGACGGACAAAATTCGGGACATTTCACCAGTGCGAGGGCTGGAAAGACTGCAACACCTGACGTGTAATGCCATAGTTCCTGGCACAGGACAATTGGCAGATCTTTCACCATTATCAGGCATGTCCCTGATGAGTTTGAGTTGTTATTGTACGCGCGTGTCCGACCTGTCCCCGCTCAAAGGGATGCGACTCAATACATTGAGTGTCGATCATACGGAGGTGGCCGACCTGGCGCCGTTGCAGGGTATGCCCATTGTTTCGATGAGTTGCCGTGTCACGCCGGTCAGCAGTCTGGTTCCGCTGACCGGGATGGCACTCACCATCTTGCAATGCGAATCCACCAATGTGTCCGATCTTTCGCCGCTACGAGGCATGCCACTGGTGAACCTCGCCCTCCAGCAAACGCCGGTATCCGATTTGTCACCACTGGTTGACTGCAAACACCTGGTTTCACTCAACGCACAAGGGACATCGGTCAGCGCTGATGGGGTCGCGGCCCTGCAAAAGTCATTGCCCGAGTGCAAAATTGACTGGAGCAATCCCGCGAATTAGATGTCGGACGGCGCCTCCTCGGGTAGTTCCATGCCACTCTGGAGGTTCGGCCGGGCCGAATTCCGGGCGAATCTTCCAACACCTGTACGATCCGGTATGATCATTTCGACAGGCCGGCGGCACGCGCGTTTCGACGACCGGGTCTTGGCGGGGGGATTGGTGATCGCCGAGAAACCGCCTGGATTTTGGGTGCTTTTTCTCATTTCCGCCGGGCAAAACTGATCTTCTGGCGAATTCCCGGATTCGCTATCCTTTTCGAATGAACTTCGGGAGTGGTCATCCGCCCCTGGCGGAGGAATCCGGAGGCAAACTGGGGCAGGTCTGCACTATGGAAACCACCGTCCACCTTTCCGCACCGCGGAGGCGTGTACCCAATCGGCGACTGGGGGCACTGGCCTGGCCGCTCGCCGCCGGGCTAGTCACTCTGGGGGTCTGGTTCCTGGGAACCGATGAACGGTCGCGGGACACAAGAACCTCAGCCGCTTCACGCGAGAATTCGCGGCGCGATGCGGCCGCGTCCGGCGCTCCGGACACAGGGAAGAATGCCGGGACGATTCAACTGGCGGTCCACGAAGTTCCGGCCGGGGCATCGCTGGACCAGGACGACAGAGTCGGGGAACCGGCCGACCCTGACGAACGGCATCGGCGGATGGTTGTGGGAGACTGGGAAGACGATTATCAGGGACATCGGCGGCTGACCGTCCGCGACGACGGTACCGCGGTGATGGTCGTCGAACCCTCAGGGTTGGGGAAGCGATTGTTCGCCGACCGCTTGACGTTTGACGTCGAATGGTCGCTCCACGAGGGACGGATCGTGATGACAACGACGGGAGGGGAGCCTAAGTCCAAAGCCCAACTCGTTCTGAAACTGTACGGTAACCGCGCGGAATACACGTTGCTCAATTTGGACGATCGCCAGCTCCTCTTGCTCGATCGCGACGGCAAAACACGCTACGATTGGCGACGCATCGCTGCTGATTGAGGCATCGACCACATCGTCCGATGCGGCGGTGAGATTGAGCGCCGGCTGGTTGCTCACTGGAGTGGGCCGCAAACCATTTTCAAAAGCAGATGGGAACAAGGATGTTCAAACGCAAGTCCGCAGGGATTGGAACCGCGCTGCTGCTGATCGCCGTGATCGCCGCCGGCTATGCCTATCGACAGCACAAGCGCTACAAACACTGGGCCGAACACGATCGGGGGATGGTCTATCGTTGCGCCTGGCTGGAGGCGGACGTTTTTTCCGAGCAGATCGAGAAGTACCAGATTCGCGCGGTCCTCAACCTGTGCGAGCCGGGCGAACTGGGGGAGCAGCGGTGTGTGGATCAGAGGAAGTCGGTTCGTGGAGCCGGGGCGCGGCTGTTTGAAATCCCGTTTCCCAACACGATCGATGCAGGAAATCCGGAAGTGCAGAAAATCGTGGACCTTTTGAGCGACCCGGACAATTACCCCCTGGTGGTCCACTGCCAGCACGGGGTCACGCGGACCGCCAAAGTCCTGGCCATGTACGACATCCTGTTTCGGGGCGAAACGGCGCGGCAGTCGCTCTTGGCGATGCCCCTGTTCGGCCGCGACGAATACAGCGTTTCGGTGCAGGCCTTTGCCAAAGACTTCGAGCAGCGGCACCGGCAACTCTACCCCCAAACCGCCGGCCGCCTGGAAGCGCTGCGCCGATGAGCCTCCCTCCACTCTCGCTGGTTCCCGCTCCCCTGGAAACGATCCAGGGGGCCGCCGCCGCGCAGAGGGCCGGTCAAGCAACTGCTGCGTCACTGCTGGAATCGTGCCTCCAAAAAATCGAACGTTGGGAAGGGGAGGTCCAGGCGTGGGTCAGCGTCGATCGGCCGGGGGCCAGACGGCAAGCCGAAGAGCGCGATGCGGAATTGGCGGCGGGGCGCGATCGCGGTCCGCTGCACGGGATTCCGCTGGGGATCAAGGATCTGATTGACCTGGCCGGATTTCCGACCGGGGCCGGATCGGCGCTGCTCAGCCAGCAGGTCGTCGCAACCGATGCCCCGCTCGTCAGCCGCTTGCGCCAGGCAGGGGCCGTGATCCTGGGAAAGACGGTCACCACGCAATTCGCCTGTTTTGATCCTCCTCCCACCCGGAACCCCTGGAATCTTCAGAGAACTCCTGGAGGCTCCTCCAGCGGATCGGCCGCCGCGGTGGCGACCGGAATGTGTCTGGGGGCGATCGGTTCGCAAACCGGCGGGTCGATCACTCGGCCTGCCTCATTCTGCGGCGTGGCGGGTTGTAAACCAACGTATGGAACGATTCCCGTCCAGGGAGTCTACCCGGTCGCCAAGAGCCTCGACCATCCCGGGCCGATCGCCCGCTGCGTCGGCGACCTGGCGATCCTCCTGGAGACTCTCGCCGGTAGCGCCCCGCTTCCGAGGCAACCAGCCGCTCCTCCCCGTGTGGGACGATTGCATGGTCTGTTTGATGAACGCGCGCTTCCTGCGGCGCGCGACGCGCTGGACCGAACGGTTCGACTCCTGGCTGCCCAGGGGGCGGCGGTGTGCGAAGCGACTCTCCCGGCTTCGTTTGCCGACCTCCTGCGGTCGCACCGGACGATCATGCTCTATGAACTGTACCAGGTTCATGGCGAGCGGTTTGCCGCCCATCCCGGCGACTACTTGCCGGGAATGACCGGGTTGATTCACGAGGCCGCGCAAGTCGCGCCGGCGGCATATGCCGCGGCCAGAGCGCATCAGTCGCAATTGGGGCGTGAGATCGTCGACAGCTTCGCGTCCGCCGACGTGCTGGTGTGCCCGGCCACGATTGGTCCGGCGCCTGATCCCACGACCACCGGGGATCCGTCGTTCAATTCGCCGTGGAGTTTTACCGGTTTGCCGACGGTGTCCTTTCCGATCGGACAAAGCACCGAAGGTCTGCCGCTGGGGATCCAGATCGTCGCACGCTCGCACGACGAAGGGGGGCTGTTCCGCGCCGCGCTCTGGTGCGAGCGGATTGTTCAGGAGAGTCTTGCCGGGTGAGGATTGAGGACGGCCGGTTGAAGTGCAGTCCGCTCTGGCCTGAATCACTCCACGATCAGCCGCTCGACCTTCCACTGTTCTTGTTCGCGCGCCACCATGATTTTGACGGTTTGCGGCACTTCCTCCCCGCGAAACGTGTACTCCCCGCGGGTGATACCATGAGTGACATTGGGCCGGTAACTGGCGAACTGCAACGGTGCTTTGAGGATCGGATGCCTGAGGACGGAAGCGTGGAACGCTTCTCGTCCCAGGTCGGATTTGAATTCGGCGCTGGCTGAGTCCCAGGCGACATCGACGCGATCCTCACGAACGTCAGACAGAAAGGCATCTACCACCGGCCGTCCCGCCTCCTCCGCGGGCGCCACGCCCTTGTTCCGCGGCCAGAAGTACCAAGCGCTGCCGACCAGTGCGGCCGCGACGACGATCACCATCACCCGCGCGTTGCCTCCGCGCCGATTCGGCCCATCCTCGGATACCACCGGCCTGGGGATTGGCGAATCGCAGACGACCGATGCGCGGGTGCCCGGCATTGCTCGGTGCGTGGCGCCGCAAGTTCGAAGGGGTTTCAGAGGCATGCCGTCGATTCCATCAGTAGTCACCGAGCACCTCGCTGCCGAACCGCGTCCCCAATCCGCGCCACACCCGCAGATCGATGCTGTTGGAGAAGCTGCGGACCGAGCCGTCGACCATCAGGGAATTGACGATTCCCACGTGGTAGCTCCGCGAAGTGACTGCCGCGTAGGTCGGGATCGTCGTCGATTCTCCGTCGCGCATGGAGGTCAAATCGATGTCGTATTGCACTCCCCCCAGCGTGTAGGGGACCGTTGCATTGGGGCCAAACGTCGTGGTGAAACCCGTCTCATGAACATCTCCCTCCACCCATTCCGTATGGCCGTTGGAATCAAACGTTCCTCCGAAATAGGCTGACAAATCGGCAGGGGTGGCTGGAGGAAGCACTCCCAGAGCGGCCGGATTGCTGGTGTCCCACAGATTGGGGGCGAAGGCCAGATTTTCTGAGGCGCACAGCGTATTGCTCATGCCGTCACCGAAGTCGGCGTCCCGCATGGCGCGATTGGGGTAGAACGCTCCATCGCCGCCCTTCCCGGTGACGGGATCAAAAATGAACCACGTCCCCTCATTGAACGAGTAATTGAGCGGATAGTGGACCAGGTTGGCCGTCGGCCGTCGGCGGTCGTTGATTTCCGTTGGGCACATATAAATCGCCACGCGCGTGGCGGTGACGATCGGGCTGCCGGTGAATTCGGGACTGGCTCCCCAGTCCACCAGATTCGCCAGCGAGGTCTGCTCGATGTACGGAAGGAGCCGGGCATGGGCCGACCACGGCTCAAATGTCCTTCCGGCCGGGAGAACCGAAATCGGCGGAAAGGCCTTGTACGTCCCCAGGTAGTTGTGGAGCGCCAGGCCGATCTGCTTGAGGTTGTTTTTGCACTGGGACCGCCGGGCCGCCTCGCGCGCCTGCTGCACGGCAGGAAGCAATAGAGCCAGCAGAATGCCGATGATGGCGATCACCACCAGCAACTCGATGAGAGTGAATCCCTTGCCGCGCCGCTGATGCGTCCCGGGAATTGGTGCACGCCGCCCCCAAGTGTCTGTTGGCATTCGAATCCCTCCTCCATTGATGGGCGACGTTCGGCGCAAACAGCGCCCGACCTCAATCCCGATTCGAGGCCGTCTCTCAAGCGCCCGAGGTCACCCAGGCATTGCACAGGAGATGGGAATGACTGTATCGAACCGGCGCCCCCTCTTCAATGGGACTGGCCTGGCCCGCGAAAACGTGCCTCGATCTGAACCGATACGGAGATTCCACGAATTCGCGGCGGGTTTCCCGAAACGCCGACTCGACCTGGTGTTAGCGCAAACCGGCGCGCCATCCCCACAGGCGTTGCGCACGTCGTTAGTGCAACACGACCCTGCGCCTCATGACGGCGACCACGTCCGACCACTCCGCCTGGCAGCTTGTCGAACGCCTGCTCGGAAATTCAAATTGCGATCCGCTGGCTCTGGCGATTCGCGAAGAGCGGCGCCGACGTGTTCACGAGGCTCTGGAGAGTCTCTTGTCGCACGAACGCGAGGTTCTCATCCTTCGGCACCTCGAACAGCTCTCGACGGCCGAAACGGCCGCCGTGCTGAGAGTTTCCGAATCAGCAGTCAAGATGCGGCACTTGCGCGCCCTGGAGCGAATCCGCCCCCTGCTTGATGAATCGTCGTGATAATAGGCATCTCATCGAATCGCCAAGAATCCCATGCCCGAGTTGTCACCATCCCGTTCGTCATCGACGGCAGAGAACGCCCTGCTTGCCGAGCTTGTCGCGCGCGTCGCCGATCACTTGGCTCAAGGCCGGCAGGCGGAAGTCGAGGCGTTACTGGTGGAACATCCCGATCAGGCAGAGCGAATTCGGCAGCTTCTGCCTGCAATCAACTTGCTCGCCGTGACGGGACAGAGCGGCGTTGCTCCGGGTTCTCCTGTTCAATCGGCGTTTTCTCGCGCCCCGATTTCTTTCGGTACACTCGGTGATTTTCTTGTCGTTCGTGAAATCGGACGCGGCGGAATGGGGGTTGTCTACGAGGCCGAGCAGATCTCTCTTTCGCGGAGAGTGGCCCTCAAGGTGCTCCCGTTCGCCGGTATGCTTGACCCGCGGCAATTGCAGCGATTCACGAATGAAGCAAAAGCAGCCGCCAGCCTGCATCACCAGAACATCGTTCCAGTCTATGCGGTGGGCAGCGATCGCGGAATCCATTTTTACGCCATGCAGCTCATTTCAGGACAGACCCTCTCTGAAGTTGTCGCGTCGCTGCGCCGGACCCGACCTGCGGCTGCGAACCCGCGACGGCCGTTGAGACGATCTTCGCTCGATGCATGCGACGACCGAACCGGGGTGTTTGCTAATTCGGCCAGCGAGTCTGGCGCTTCTCCTGTCGAGGCAGCCAGTCCCTCTGTGTCGGATGGCCTCGGTACGATGCCTGTCGCGAATATGACGACGCTCGGCGGCCATCGCTCGCGAGAATGGTGTCGCACAGTCGCCCGGTGGGGGGCGCAGATCGCCGACGCGCTCGAGTATGCCCACAGTGTCGGCGTCGTGCATCGCGACATCAAGCCGGCCAATCTGATGCTCGACGGCGATGGAAGAGCCTGGGTCACCGATTTTGGCCTGGCGCAGTTGGAGGCCGATGCCGGCCTCACGATGACGGGCGGGGTCGTCGGCACTTTGCGCTACATGAGCCCCGAGCAGGCCGCTGGAGAGAAGGGACTCGTCGACCAGCGAACCGACGTCTATTCGCTGGGAGTGACGCTGTATGAGCTGCTCACGCTGGAACCGGCTTTCCCCGTGGCCGACCAGAAAAGGCTGCTGCGGGCCGTCCTCGAAGAGAGTCCAAAGCCGCTGCGCCAAGTCAACCCGTCGCTGCCGCTGGATCTGGAAACGATCGTTCTCAAAGCACTTCAGAAAGAGCCCCCGCAGCGCTATGCGACCGCAGGGGCGCTGGCCGACGACTTGCGACGATTCCTCGCCGATCGGCCGATTGCCGCACGCCGGCCGGGGCTGGCCGAGCGCTCGGTTCGCTGGTGCCGTCGGCATGCGACCTGGGTGGCGTCGGCGGTTGCCGTCTGCGTCCTGGCGGTCGCCGGTTTCTCCGCCAGTGCGGTCTTGATCATCAGCGAACGCAATCAGGCGAAATTTGAGCGAAAACTGCGCGAAGAACAGGAAGTGATCGCACGGGCCGGCGAAGGATCGATGCGCCTCAACCAATATGTCCTCAACATCGCGCTGGCAGCGCAGGAATTCGACGAATCCCATTACGCGAGGGCGCGGGACTACCTGGTACAATGCCTGCCCCAGGACGGAGAAGAGGATCTTCGTGGAGTCGAGTGGCATTACCTATGGCGGGTGACGCATACGTTGCCGGGGAGTTTTGGAAAACATGACTCGGCGGTCTCTCAAATCAGCGTCTCGCCCGACGGAACGCTGGTGGCCACGGGGGGCTCCGACGGCATTCGCGTCTGGGATTACCGGACCCGGGAGCAGGTCGCCATGCTGCGCGAGCATGCACCGGCGATTGGCCGACCCCGGTTCTCTCCGAACGGCAAAGTTCTTGTGACGACCGGCCAAAGTGGCGCTGCGCTGCTGTGGGATACGGCGACGTGGACCATCCTGCGGGAGATCAATTTGCCCTGGGCCGTGGTCGGCGCCGACTTCGCGCCAGACGGCAAAACGCTCTTCGTCTGCGAGCTGTCGCCCGACAAAACGGATGACCCCCTGCGACCGGATGTCTGCCGGTTGACGGTGCTCGACACGTCGACCTGGGAATCCCAAGGGGTGTTTGATGGGTTACCGCTGGTTCGAGGAGGGGCGTTTGCTCCTGACGGCGCAACACTCGTGCTGGCATGCGGAGGACGACTTCGGTTCTTTGATCTTTCGACGCAACAGGCGATCTATCGCGACGTCGATATCGGCGTAGACCACGATATCGCATATTCGCCCGTCATGCCGATCTTGGCGGCGGACTCGTGGGGGCGATTCAAGATTGTCCGGTTTCCCACGGATCAAGGGGTTCCAGCGGAGACAGCCGTTGACCGCGCTGGCTGGATCTCGTCGCTTAGTTTCTCCGCTGATGGCCGACTTCTTGTCGCGTTCCAGTCGCGGGTAGAAGTCTGGGAATTCCTGCCCGAGCAGTTCGATCGGCCCTTCCTCGTCGCAACGTTGTGCCACGACGAAAGAGTATTGTGCGCTCGATATACTCCCGACGGCAGGTCGGTGATCACGGGCGACGCCAATGGCGACTTACGCTGCTGGGACATGCAAGAACCGGTCGAGGCGCGCCGCCTGTTGGATGATTCGCGAATTCCGATCGAACTCCGTTTTGCATCGACTTCCGGCAAGCTGCAAGTCACGGAAGCGACGACTGACAGAAGGCACGCGTATGAGGTTGCCCTGAATATCCGCTCGAGAGAGCGGCTTCCTTCGATGGTTCTGGATGACTCAGAATACTGGATCCCGAGACTACCGATGCGATTGAAGAGCATGTCCGAAGATGCCCATCATCGGATCATGGATCGAGCGACAGGGAGAATACAAATCGAGATACCTAAGGAACAGGGTTTCGGAAATCCGCAATTTTCGCGAGATGGGGAATACGTCGCATTCGGTTTGACTTCGCGGAGCGTACGAATATGGAGCATTGGCGATTCGAAAGAAATCGTCGCCTTCGCCGCCGAAGCTGCGACAATCACGGCGCTGACGTTCTCTCCGGACAATCGCACGCTGGC
>JBJXGA010000326.1:0-4701 GCA_046152955.1 Planctomycetales bacterium
TTCCAGGAGAATTCCCCGCACCCAGTCGGCATTGCCGGCGTGCCCGTTATTCATTGATTCCTGTTCCGCGAGCTGTCACGCACCCTATCAGACGCCCCAGGGGGCCGATTCTTAATGGAATTCAGGAAAAACTCCGGCTCACTCGCACTTTCCGGGTCACTCGTACTTGGGCACGACCGGTTCCGGGACTTCGGCGATCAGCCGCTCGATGATGTCCTCGGTTTTGAGCCCTTCGGCCTGAGCCTGAAAATTCGTGGAAACCCTGTGCCGCAGGACGGGAATGGCCACTTTGCGGATGTCGTTGATCGAGACACTGGGGCGGCCATCCATGGCGGCCATCGCCTTGCCCCCGGCGATCAGGTACTGCCCCGCCCTGGGTCCGGCCCCCCAATCGACCAGTTCCTTGACGAATTTGGGGGCGGAATGATCGACCGGGCGGGTGGCCCGCACCAGCCGGGCCACGTAATTGATCGTGAGGGGGGCCGCCTGGACCAGGTTGATCTGCTTTTGCAGGTATTGGATCGCCTTGGCCGAAAGGACTTTTCGGGTTTCCGGCTTCTCCATAGAGCTGGTCGCGCTGAGAATGTGTTCTTCCTCGTGCAGCGACGGATAATCGACCTTGATGTTGAACATGAAGCGATCGAGCTGCGCCTCGGGAAGGGGATAGGTTCCCTCCTGTTCAATGGGATTTTGCGTGGCGATGACGAAGAAGGGGTCGGGGAGCGGATAGGTCGTCTGCCCAATGGTCACTTCATGCTCCTGCATCGATTGCAGGAGCGCCGCCTGCGTCTTGGGAGGGGTGCGGTTGATCTCGTCAGCCAGGAGGATGTTGGTGAACACCGGCCCTTCGACGAAGCGAAAGCTCCGCTGTCCCCCCTCGGTCTCATCCAGAACCGTCGTGCCGGTGATGTCCGACGGCATCAGGTCGGGGGTGAATTGAATCCGCTTGAACTTCACGTCCAGAATCCGGGCGATGGTGCTCACCAGCAGCGTTTTGGCCAGGCCGGGAACCCCCACCAACAGGCAATGCCCGCCAGTGAAAATGGCGGCCAGGATTTGTTCTATGACCGTATCCTGCCCAATGATGACCTTGTGCAGTTCTTCAGTCATCAGATCGCGGTGTTTGCGGAACTTGTCCAGAAACTCGTCGAAGTCGCGTTGTTCAACCGCCAAGGTGAATCATCCCAGGAGTGGCTGCTCGTTCGACGAGCGAGAGGGGCGGGGTGTATGATAGCTCCCCGCCGCGTCCGTCCGAGTCATCCGCGACGGATCGGTCTGACGCACGATTTTATGGGGTCGAGGGGAAGGGATCAAGGAGGTGGCGATGGCCAGGCGGGACGCAGCGGTGGGAAACAGAGCGGGCGGCTCTCAGCAAGGGAGGTCATCCGCTCAGGATTCAGGCGTCCCGCGCAGCGGCGATCGCCAGGTTATGCGCTGCCGCCGGTATGAAACGGGGGAGCCGATTGAGATCGCGCTGGCTGGAGGGCGAATTGCCTCGATCATTCCCGCCTGGCCCGAATCCCACGAGAGGGCCTGGCCACTGGCGGCCCCCGGCCTATTCGATCTGCAAGTCAACGGGTACGGCGGGGTCTCGTTTGCCGATCGATCGCTGACCGCGTCCCAGGCAGCGACCACGATCGCGGCCTATTTGGAACATGGCGTGACGCGGCTCTGCCCGACGCTGATCACCAGTTCGTTCGAGACGCTGGCGGCGGGTTTTCGGGCGATCCGCGGGGCGTGCGAGGAGAATCCGGGGATCGACGCGATGGTCGCCGGTTGCCATCTGGAAGGGCCGTATCTCTCTGGCGAAGATGGTCCGCGCGGCGCCCATCCGCGGGAGCACATCCGCCCGGCAAATTGGGACGAATTCAGCGAGCTGCAAGCGATCTCCGGCAACCGTATTCGGCTGGTGACGATCGCGCCCGAGAGCCCAGGGGCGGCGGAGTTCATTGCGCGGGCCGTCGCGTCCGGCGTGCGGATCGCCATCGGCCATACGGCGGCGACCAGCGCCCAGATTGCCGACGCGGTTTCTGCCGGGGCCACGCTCAGCACGCACCTGGGAAACGGATCGCATGGCGTCCTGCCGCGGCATCCCAATTACATCTGGGAGCAACTGGGAGAATCGCGACTGACGGCGAGCGTGATCGCCGACGGACAGCACTTGCCCGACAGCGTGGTGCGTTCGATCATCCGGGCCAAGTCGGTGGGGAACAGCATCCTGACGTGCGATGCCTCGGGTTGGGCGGGGTGTCCGCCAGGGGTCTACGAGAACGAGTTGGGACGGGTGGAGATCCTTCCAGGAGGGAGGATCGTCGTCGCGGGGCAGGGGCAACTTCTGGCGGGTTCCTGGAGTACGACGGAAATGTGCGTGGCCCACGCCGTGCGCTGCGGCGCGGCGAGCCTGCGCGACGCGATTGACATGGCCAGCCGCAATCCCGCGCGGGCCCTGGGTTTTCCGGAACAGCGATTGATGGCCGGAGATCGCGCGGATTTGTTCCTGTTTCAGCACCGGGCCCAGGAACATCGAATTGAGGTTGTAGCGACGATCGTGGCGGGGGTGATGCGGTATTCCGCCGAAGAAACCCGATGCCCATAACAATCGGATGAATTTTGTTGTCACCCACGATTAGGCGCGGCATCCAAGCAGTGTGGCAGGCGCTCTGGGCGCGCTGCCAATGCACATGTTATGGTCGATCACACATCCCCCCCTCCTGCGGGACTGAGGAACCACTCCATGCCCATCCGCTCCTGGATCATTTTGCTGGCGCTCCTGACTCCTGCCACGGCCGCTTGGGCGCAGACCGCGGTGGAATTGAAAGCCGAGCCTCCGGAACTGGTCGAACGTCCCGAAGAGGAGTGGATCAACTCCGAGCCGCTCAAACTGTCGGAACTGCGCGGCAAGGTGGTCGTGCTGCATTTCTGGACTCACGGCTGAATCAACTGCGTCCGCAATTACCCTTGGTACAAGGGTTGGCACGACAAATATGCCAAGCGTGGTTTGACCGTCATCGGAGTCCACACTCCCGAGACAGAAGGCGAGAAGGACATAGACGCCGTCCGGAAGAGCGCCGAAGAGAAGGAGCTGAAGTATCCCATCGTCATCGACAACGACGCGGCGATCTGGAAGGCGTGGGGGAATCAGTGGTGGCCCTGCACCTACCTGATCGACAAGCAGGGGATTGTCCGCTACCGCTGGGATGGCGAACTGAATTGGAAAAAGAACAAAGGGGAAGCGCTGCTCCGCAAAAAGATTGAACAACTGCTGGCCGAACCGGCCCCGAAGAAGCCGCCGGCGGCAGTGAAAAAGGGGAAGCGCTGAGTCCGGGGTGGGGCACCGGGGAGGACTTAGCTCTACAGCGCGCGATCCGAAGCACATCGTGTCGGTTGAAATAGGACCGAAGAAAAACAACCCGGAGGGTTTCGAGCAATTAGCCGGGGGCTGAGCGCAGCGACGCCCCCCGATAACAGCTACCCGCGACTCCCCCCACCTCGTGTCACAATCAAGTCGGCCAAAAGTCCCAGTGCGAAGACCAACACCGCACCGGTTGCCAAAATGACGTCGGAGTCAGACAACCCCGAGTCGAAGCGCCACACGTCGTACAGCCCCTTGACAAGTGCGGCCCCTCCCAACGCCAGCGACAGGGGCAGAAACACCCGGAGCGGCCGGAAATAGGTCATGATCCTGAGAATCGTGAGGCAATACTGCGCCGTATCGTAGAAAGGGTGAAATTTCGAATGCCCCAGGCGCGGGCGGTATTCAATCGGCACATACTTCACCGCGTGCCCATTGCATAAATAGGCCAGCGTCAGCGACGTCGAACACGAGAATCCCTGGGGGATCACCCACAGGTATTGCATCGCGATCTCGCGGTTCAGCACCTTCATTCCCGTATTGAGATCGGGAATCGTCCGTCCACTGATCCATTGCGCCAACCGGCGGATCGCTCCCTTGGCCAGCGCACGAAGCCACGGCTGAGTTCCCCGCTCCGATTGGCGGGCGCCGTTGACTTGTTCGTATTCGGGAATGTGCGCCAGGAGTGGGGGGAGCTGCGCAGGCGGATAGCTGCCGTCGGCATCAAGCAGCGCGACCCATTGGCCGCGCGACTCCACCAGTCCGCGCTTCACTGTCGCCCCATAACCGCCGCGCTCGGTTCGCCGAATGACGCGCACTCCGGCCTGGGTGGCAATGGACGCCGTCGCATCCGAAGACCCGTCATCAATGACGAGGATTTCCCAAGGCAATTCCCGCTCGCCAAGCGCCGTCCGAACGTCCGCAATGACCTGTGCCAGGGCCTGCGCTTCATTGAACGCCGGTAACAACACGGTCAAATCGATCGGGCCTTCCCCGACGGAAGAATCGAGCATCACGTCTCCATTACGCCCAGGGGGGCGGGCCATCCCGACGCAGATTCCAGAGTCGCCGAAGGACTTCGATGCGCCGGATCACCGTGCTGCGAGAAAGTTGCAACTCTTCGGCAACGTGTTCGAGCGTTTGGCCCTCGAGGCGGCGGGCGAGGATCGCTCGCAACTGGTCGTCGGGAAGCCTGATTGCAAACTGGTCGAGTTCCTCCTGGAACTCGACCGGCGACTCGACCGGCGACTCGACCGGCGACTCGACCGGCGACTCGACCGGCGACTCGACCGGCGACTCGACCGGCGACTCGACCGGCGACTCGACCGGCGACTCGACCGGCGACTCGT
>JBJXGA010000328.1:0-5625 GCA_046152955.1 Planctomycetales bacterium
CGATCTCTGGAACGACGGCCGCTGGCGTGCCAACCAATGGGGCCAGCTGCTGTTCGTCATCGAGGGCTCGGTGTTGATCGTCGCCGGTACCGTC
Source organism: Planctomycetales bacterium (assembly GCA_046152955.1). Taxonomy (GTDB): domain Bacteria; phylum Planctomycetota; class Planctomycetia; order Planctomycetales; family Planctomycetaceae; genus SIAF01. The sequence continues at coordinate 95 of JBJXGA010000328.1, forward strand.
ATCTCGATCGTCGGCATGACCAGCGTCTTCGTCCACGAAGACCTGGAGTTCATGCGGACCACCGTCTCCGAGCTGACCAACGCTCATCCCCAACTGATTCCGCTCATCGCCCACGATCGAGCCACCTTTGGTGGCATGCTGATCTCCTGCGGTGCCGTCACTTTCTTCGCCGCCCTGTGGGGATTTCAACGCGGCCAGGCCTGGCTCTGGTGGGGCCTGATGTCCGCCGGAACCCTGGCCTTCTGTGCCACCATCCTGGTCCACTGGCGCGTCGGTTACAACAGCCTCATGCATCTGCTCCCCGCTTACATCGGCCTGGAATGGCTCTGGATGGCTGGCCTGTTCAGCTACCCGTTCCTCGTCAAACGCGACCCTCGCCTCGAATCCGAATGGCAACGGCGCCTTCGCAAACCCGGGCTGTCTACTCCAATCTGAGTCCTGTAGGGGCAGTTTTAACCTGCCGTACCCGCTCCATCTTTATCTTGGCAGATGTTCCGACTTCCGTTTTCTCCATTCACCACGTCATCCCTCATCCGTTTCGCAACCCCGACTCGCCGAGTAAGATCTTTCCTCGGCGAATGTCCCGCGCAGCTCCAGGGGAAAGGTTGCTGATCATGGCAGCGGAGATCTACCAGCCCACCTGGCGGCGTCCCATTGCGGACATCTTTCGCCGGCCAGCGGGAGCGACCGTCGATTGGTGCGTTCAGCACGACGTCCATCCCAACACCGTCTCGTACTGTTCCGTCGTCGCCGCGGCTCTGGCGGCGACCTGTTTTCATTACTCGGGCCGTGTCCCCGCTCTGCTGATTCCCGCTGCCGGTTTCTGCTATCTCCGGCTGTGGTTCAACATGCTCGACGGCATGGTCGCTCTGAAAGGGGGCAAGGCGAGCCGCACCGGAGAGATCGTCAACGAACTCCCCGACCGAGTCTCCGACGTCCTCATCTTTGTTGGCGTCGCCCATAGCGGCTTGTGCAATCCGTTCTACGGCTACTGGGGGGCGATTTGTGCTCTCATCGTTGCCTATGTCGGGACGCTCGGTCAGGCCCTCGGCGTCCAGCGCGAATTCAGCGGCCTGATGTCCAAGCCGTGGCGAATGGTGACATTGCATATCGGCTCGTGGGCCATGCTCGTCCAGATCTGGTTCGGCAGCGGCTATGAGCAGGCGACGTCCGGATTCACCCTCTTGGACTGGACGCTGGTGGTGGTGTTTGTGGGGAGTTTCCAGACGATCGTGCTCCGACTGTTTCGAATCATCCGCGCCATTCAGGCCGCGCCTCCTCGAACCGCCGCGCGAGACAACCCGCCGTCACCTGCGCCTGCGGTCCTGCCGCCGACTGCGCCCTTGCCCACGCCCCCAGAGACGGGAGTCTGACCGATGTCCCCCTCCGCAGCGCTGGCGAGCACCGTCTTTCGGTTCTATGCCATCACCGCCATCGGTCTGCTCTCGGTTGCCGGCCTCGCTATTGCCATTCTCAAATGGGGCCTGCGAAAAAACGTCGATCACGCCTGGCAGTCGTATCGCGGTTGGCTGATCATGGTTCCGGTGATCATCGGCGCCATCTTCCTCGGGCGAGAAGCGACGATTATCGGCCTGACTGTTCTCTCGATTTTCGCGACGAAAGAATTCGCCCGCGCGACCGGTCTCTACCAGGACTGGCTCATGACTGGCGTTGTCTACCTCGGCATCATCACCGTGGGAGTGGTGTCGTTGATGCATGACCCGTTCCACCCCGAGACCAAAGGCTGGTACGGCCTCTTCATCGCCTGTCCCGTATACATTGTCGCCGCCATCCTCCTGATGCCGATCCTGCGAAACCAGTCGCAGGGCCAGTTGCAGAAGATTGCCCTCGCCATCGTCGCCTTCGTCTACTTCGGCTGGATGTTCGGCCACCTGGCTTATCTCGCGAACGCCCAGCACGCCTACAGCTATCTGCTCTACCTCCTGTTTGCCGTCGAATTGAATGACGTCGCCGCCTTCACGTGCGGCAAGCTCTTCGGACGCCATCCACTCCGCAGCAACATCAGCCCCAAGAAAACCTGGGAAGGTTCGCTCGGAGCACTCGCTGTCTCCCTGCTCCTCCCCTGGCTGCTCTGGTTCACCTTCCCGCACTTCACCGGCTGGCAACTTGTCATCATCGGCCTGATCGTCGGCATCGGCGGCCAACTGGGAGACCTCGCCATCAGCGTCATCAAACGTGACGTCGGCATCAAAGACATGGGCGCACTGATCCCCGGTCACGGCGGCCTCCTCGACCGTATCGACAGCCTGATCTACGTCGCCCCGATCTTCTTCCACTTCGTCCGCTGGCTCCACGACTTGTAAGCTTATCTCGCTCTTTCCCCGAGCCTCCTCTTCAACTCCGACCCCACTGGAATACCAACCCGAAGCGCCAGCGAGGAGACGCTGACCATCATCCGCGCACCAACCTCCGCCTAACCACATCCACTCTTCCTCCGCCCCTCACCAACCACTAACCACCAACCACATGGATTCGTGGCACTACGACCCCGCCCAAGACCTCAACCAGACGTTCACCGAACGACTGCGTCAGTTTCCGCGCGAACCCGACATGCTGGTCTACGGTCTCCGCTGCGCCGCCGCTCTTGCCTGTCGCGGCTGGCTCCGTGCCTATCACCGCCTGCGGGTCGAAAACCAACAAGCCCTCCCCACCACGGGATCCTTCGTGATGGTCGCCAACCACACCAGCCACCTCGACGCCCTCTGCCTCCTGGCCGCCCTCCCTCTGAAGACCCTGCACCGCGCCTTCCCCGCCGCCGCCCGCGACTATTTCTTCTCGACCCTCCCCAAAGCCGCCTTCAGCGCCATCATCATCAACGCGCTTCCCTTTGAACGAAACTGCAGTCCACGGCAAAGCCTGAGCACCTGTCGCCTGCTGCTCGAGTCACCCGGCAACGTCCTCGTCATTTTCCCCGAAGGGACCCGCTCGACCACCGGCGAAGTCGGCGAATTCAAACCCGGCCTCGGCCTGCTCGTCGCCGGCACCGACATCCCCGTCGTTCCCTGCTACCTCGACGGTGCCGGCTCCGCCTGGCCTAAGGGCGCCTGGCTCCCCCGCCCCCGCCGAGTCACCCTCCGCATCGGCCAGCCCATCACCTTCGCCCACCTGACCCCGGGCAAATCCGCTGCCCTCCAAATCGCTACCGACCTGCAATCCGCCGTCTGCAGTCTGGCGAAGTAGCAACAGAATGCCCCTTTGCAAGTAGGGCAGGTTTTAACCTGCCGGACCCGCTCCAACCACTGTAGCTGAAGTCGTAAGACTTCAGGTTCGAACCGCGCATTCCGCACCCGAATGCTACTGCCCCTACTCCCGCGCCGGAGTTTCTCGCTTCATCTACTTGATCCCGAACACATCCAGCAGAAACTGCACCCCATCGAAATAGATTCCGATGCACATCACCCCCAGCACAAACAGCCCCTGTAAGCTTGTCACGATCAGCAGGAACAGCGTCCCATACTGAGTCGCCCCAACGTCCTGTCGATACTGCCAGACCAGCGCCGCGATGGCAAACGGCGTCGAGAAGCAGATCAGGCCTGGACCAAGCCCGGTGAGCGGATGTCCTCAACAAAACTTCAACGTGGCATACCATCCGATGAAAGGGATCACACTGGCAATGATGGTCAGAGTTCTGTTCATCGTGATGAGCCCGGGAACTTAACAAGCGGTGATGCCCGTTCACTGGCTCACGGCCGGTACACGGGACTCACCTGCGACTTTCCTTTCACAATCAATTCCACCTGCAGTTCTTCCCCTTCGAGTACGGTGCATGTTTTTCCGGAGGAACTCGATCCCGACTTTCCATCGTGTTTGCCTCCGCAGTCCGCTTCCAGAACCGGCTTGTCTTTTGCTTTGACATTGTAAATTTTGACGGCGCAGGCCGGTGCGGATATTTCGCGCCGAAAATTTTCGTTAACCAGCAGGTAGACGCGTCGCCGCCCCTCGCGTTCGATCGTCACTTCGACGTTGAGATTCGGAATGTTTGGGTTCCAGATTTCCCGCCGGTAAGACTTCGGGATGGGCTCGACGAGCGATGTCCCGTCTGCAAACAGGTACTTCTGCTGCCGGGAGTCCCAGCGGAACTTAATTTTCGTCAGGTCGTCCGTGATCTTCTTCCACTGCGCTGTCAATTCCTTTTCATCCCATGGCAACAGGTCCCCGTAATCATCCGGCTCAACGTGGTACACCGACTCGGTCAGTCGCAAGACCTGCTGCCCAAGGAAGTGCCTTGCGCGCGTGTCATCAGTCTCACCTTCCTGCTTGAAAATCCAGCGGGGCGATTTGGAAAACTTATCGAGCTCGGCGAACGGATTGCCGGCCGGTTGCAGCGGTTTGGCCCGCAGTTTTCCATGCTGGCGAAAATATTCGACGTGCTGTTCCGGATGTTCACCTTCCCCGAAAAGTGAGTAGCCCTCGACCAGCAGGAACGGGATATCTCCCTCCAGAGCGATCGGGAATCGCGGCAGGAGTTTGGGATCTTTCGGCATGACAGGATGTGGAGCACCAACGTTCATTGTCGGCATGTAGCCGGGATCATCGGGAACTTCGAACAAAGTTCGCAGGACGAGGAACATCCCTTCTCGCGATTCGTCGTGCCAGGAGGACGTCACACGGAGAAACTCATCAATCGCCACCAGCGCCTTCTCCTTCCCCAGCGGCTGGAGAAGATTGACTGCCCGGATCACTTTCCTCGGATTGTATTTCTCAATCTGGTTGTACGACGGAACCTCCCCGAGCGCCTCCAGCAGTCCACGCAGCTCCCGCTCTTCGAACATCCCTTGCGGCGGCGGCTTCCCTTCCCCGAACAGGCATTGCACTCGATCCTCGTGATCGAGATACACCTGCCCGAGCGTCGCCGTCTTTAAATGCCCGGACGTTCCGTAACGCCAGATCTCCTTCGTCCCGGCGCTCGAGATGCCTCCCGGGTCATTCCGCGTGCGAATATCGTCTGGCGGCCCGAGCACTCGCCGCACCTTCGACGCTGGCATCCCTTCCTTGAGGTCGCGAATGGCCTCGCTGAATTCCAGGCGGCTCGGCCCCGGCGGCTTTTTCTCTCCGCCTTGAACCGTTGCAGCAGCGCTGAACAAAAAAAGTATCAACGCCGCAGAAATCCTTCCCACGTCCCGACCTTTCTCACAACGACGTCTCCGATGGCGCATCTTGTATCCCGCAAAGAACCAAGACGCGATAATCAATCCGGCGATCGTCTCCCCGACAAAATCGGGAGCGCGCGGCCCAACAATCAGCGCGATCGTCCATGGCAGGTAGACATACAGCAGAGTGTTCAGCACCTGACCCCAGCAGAGAGTCGGAGCCGCCACTCCCTCGACGGCATTGTGGATGATCCCAATGTGTCCGAGGAAGTGGCTGAAAACCGACCGTCCGTCAGTCGAGAAATCGACCAGGTATGACCGGATCGGCACGATTGGAAAAAACAGCAGTGTGAGCCATTTCGTGACGATATGCCTCCCCTCCGCAGCCGGTCGCCACCCGTAAATTGCAGTGCCCAGACC
>JBJXGA010000320.1:0-35422 GCA_046152955.1 Planctomycetales bacterium
AAGACCGTGACTGCAATGGACAGTCCCGCATTCAGTGCAATCCTGGGCCTCTATGATACATGGGCGATCCAACCGCGACCGCCCTCCCCGCCGCAACTCTAGCATAAAGACCGACTATGGCCATGACCAACCGCGACCGTGTCGGCAAGGGGCTGGACCTGTTGACGGCGGGCTTACAACCGTTCGTCGAACGCGAGCTGAAAGCCGTGCATGGCGAGCAGTGGATGGACGCCGCGCAGCAGAGTTTTCGCGAGGGGCGGGGCGCCGGGAAGACCAAAGGAGTGATTCAATGGGACGCCCATGCGATCCTAACGATCATGTTCGACCAATGGAATGCGGTCTGTGGTCGGACACTCGGTGCCGCCGAACGGAGCCTGACCAGCGAGCTGCGAGACGTCCGCAATCGCTGGGCGCATCAGCACAACTTTACGAGTAACGACGCCCAACGGGCGCTCGACAGCATTGCCCGGTTGCTCGCGGCCGTTTCGGCGGCGGCCGAATCGGCCGAGGTCGAGCAACTACGCATGGATCTACTGCGTACGTTTTTCGAAGAGCAGCGACGGACCGAAATGCGGAAGCGTCATTCCAGCCGACCGAAGGGAAGCCACAGGGGGGGCTGCAACCGTGGCGGGAAGTCATCACTCCGCACCCGGACGTGGCCTCGGGGCGATATCAGCAGGCCGAATTCGCGGCTGATCTGTGGCAGGTCTACAACAAGCAGGGTTCGGACGAATACAAGCACCCGACTGAGTACTACCGCCGCACGTTCATCACCGAAGGGATCAAACGCCTGCTGATGCGCAGCCTGGAGCGATTGGCCGGGACCGGCGGCGATCCGGTCGTCGAGCTGCAGACCAACTTCGGCGGCGGCAAGACACACTCGATGCTGGCGCTCTATCACCTGTTCTCGGGGCAGGCTGCGGGGGAATTGCCGGGGATCGAAGACCTGGTAACTCCCGAGACGGGACTGACGATCGTCAAAGGAGTCCGGCGGGCGGTTTTCGTGGGCACGCAGGTTTCGCCCGGCCGGGAGCACAAAAAGCCGGACGGAACCGTTGTCCGAACGATGTGGGGAGAGATCGCCTGGCAGCTCGGGGGCAAAGAGGGGTACAAGATGGTCGCCGAGGACGACAAGAATGCGACCAATCCGGGCGATGCGCTCACCAAGTTATTCAATAAATATGCTCCCTGCCTGATCCTAGTGGACGAATGGGTGGCCTACGCCCGCCAGTTGCACGGCGACAAAGACCTGCCGGCGGGCACGTTCGAGACGCAATTCACCTTCGCCCAGGCACTGACCGAGGCCGTGAAAGCGGCGAAGCAGACGTTGCTCGTTGTCAGCATCCCGGCTTCCGAAAGCCCCCATCAGCGGGTCGACCGCGGCGTAACCGATATTGAGGTCGGCGGCGAGCGCGGGCGCGAGGCGCTGGCTCGGCTGAAGAACGCCGTGGGGCGCGTCGAGTCATCCTGGCGGCCCGCCAGCCCGGACGAAGGGTTCGAGATCGTCCGGCGACGATTGTTCCAGCCCCTGACCGGTGACAATTTCAAAGCCCGCGACGCGGTGGCGCGAGCGTTTTCGGAGATGTATGGCACGCAGCACGCCGAGTTTCCCGCCGAGTGCCGCGAGGCCGACTACGAGCGCCGCATCAAGATCGCTTATCCCATTCACCCGGAGCTATTCGACCGGCTCTACAACGACTGGTCGACGCTCGACAAATTCCAACGCACGCGCGGCGTCTTGCGGTTGATGGCGTCGGTGATCCACAGCTTGTGGGAACGCAACGACGGCAATTTGCTGATCCTGCCAGCGAACATTCCGATTGACGACTTACAGGTGCAGTTCGAGCTGACGCGATACCTCGACGACAACTGGCCCCCCGTGTTGGAAAAGGACGTGGATGGCGTGAATTCGCTGCCGATGACCATCGACCGCGAGACCCCGAACCTCGGACGTTACTCTGCGTGTCGCCGGGTCGCCCGGACGATCTATATGGGTTCGGCCCCGACACAGCGCGCGGCCAACCGCGGGATCGAGGACCGCCAGGTGAAGCTCGGGTGCGTTCAGCCGGGTGAAACTGTCGCGACGTTCGGCGACGCGCTGCGCCGGCTGACCGATCGAGCGACGTACCTGTACGTCGATGGCAAGCGCTACTGGTATTCGACGCAGCCGACCGTGGCACGTCTGGCTGACGACCGGGCCGAGCAACTTCACGACGATCTCGTTGAGGAAGAGATCAAACGGCGACTTCGTGACGAGGCCCGTTCGCGGGGCGATTTCGCCAAGGTCCACGTGTGCGCTGCGGCCAGCGACATCCCTGACGAAAAGGAAACGCGGCTGGTGATCCTCGGGCCAGCCAACGCTCATTCCGCCAAGGACCAGCAGAGCGATGCACGGGAAGGGGCCGCGGAGATCCTTGCCTCCCGCGGCGGCAGCCCTCGGGAATTCAAGAACACGTTGGTCTTCCTGGCCCCCGATCGCAGCCGCCTGAAGGAACTGGAGCAGGCGGTCCGGCAGTTTCTGGCATGGACGTCAATCCTTCAAGATGCTTCGGGGGATGCGCCGTCGCTCAATCTCGACAATTTCCAGAAGGCCCAGGCCGAGACGAAGAAGAAGGGGGCGGAAGAAACGGTCGAGGGACGAATTCCCGAGACCTATCTGTGGCTGCTCGTCCCTGGGCAACCGGATCCGCGCGGGGAGCTCGAATGGACGGAATATAAGCTCACCGGCACCGATTCGTTGGCAGCCCGTGCGTCCAAGAAGCTGCATCAGGTGGACTGCCTGAAGAAGGTCTGGGCCGGATCATTGCTGCGATTGGAGTTGGACCGCGTGCCGCTCTGGCGCGGCGATCACGTGGGCGTGAGGCAGCTTTCGGATGACTTGGCGAAGTACCTGTATCTGCCGCGCCTGAAGGAGGAATCGGTTCTGATCGACGCCATCCGCGAAGGACTCGGCTCGCTGATGTGGCAAACCGAGACGTTCGGGTATGCCGAAGGGTGGGACGAAACCAGGCAGCGGTACAAAGGACTGAAGGTCGGCCCATCGGTTCGCGTGCTGGTTGACGGTCACAGCCTGCTGGTGAAACCCGATGTGGCCAAAGCACAAATGGACGCCGACCAGCAGCAGGCAGCACAGGCTCGCACCGGAGTGCAACAGACGACCGGTACACCGGGAGCTGTGGACCGTTCAACCGGAATGGCCGGCAGCGCGCCATCCGACGGCACCGGCACGGCCACCCCACCGCCCGCTCCGCCCGAATTACGCCGCTTTCACGGTTCCGTCACCGTCGACCCGGTGCGATTGGGACGCGACGCAAGCCGCATCGCCGAGGAAGTCGTGCAGCACCTTTCGACAATCGTCGGTGCGAATGTCGAGATCACGCTGGAAATCCGCGCCGACCTGCCGGAAGGGGCGTCCGAAAAGCTAGTCCGCGACGTGACCGAAAACTGCCGGACGCTGAAATTCACGGATTACGGATTCGAGGAGGTGTAGGCGCATTGACTCACGGTTCCTGTGACCCAGAGCGGCTCGGGGAAGGAAATGGGAGAGAATCGAGGGAAATGTCATCGTTCGAGAACGCTTGACCATCTTTGGCAGCGGCCGTTCCATAAATACTCATTGATCAACAGGTTACGCCGCCCGCTCAAAGATGGTCAATTGACCATCTTTGAGACCATCTTTGGCGTCGCTGACCATCTTTGACGCGGGCTGCGTCCACAGGCGGTGTCGGGAGAGGCGTCTTGCCGCGGGCGCACCATCTGTCGAGGGCTGAGACTGTCACGGTTCCATCACGCTCCAACTTACCAATGGGCCAATCGGAGGCTGGCGATGTGCGAACCGCTTGCGCTCGGCGTGGTGCGGGGGGGCGCTCTGGCGTTCAAGTCCAGCGATTCTGGATTTCTGAGAAATCCAGCTACGGTAGGCGGATTCCTCGGAAACCCAGCTACGGGCGCGGGCCCTCTTGCCAGTCGATCTCTTCTTCAGCGACGCCGGCTTCGACCAGCGCGTCGCGGAGTTTGATTTCGGCGGACGGTTTGGAGTTGGGGCGGCGGGAGACGCGGACGCGGATTCCCTGGTCGTCGCCGGGATGCCGGTCTACCTGCGACACAAGTTGTTCCAGCGACGAGTCCCGCGCTCCTTTGGCCGTCACGATGGCATACGCCTTGCCATCGATCCGCACATGCAAGACGCGCGGATCATTGTCGGCGGATTCGCGTGGAGAGTCGGAACCTTCGTCTGGAGCCTCATCAACCTGAGAGGAGGACGACGCGCCTGACTCTCCCCCTCCGAATCCGATTCCTGGGCCGCCCCCCAGTTTGGGAAACAGTCCCCCCAGGTAGCTTCCGGCGACGAAAGCGACCAGAAGGCCGGCGCCAATCAGATTGCGGGTTTTCATCGGAAGCCTCGGCATTCTCCCCCGTCGCGGGGGCACACGCGCAGAGCAATCAATCGCGGGAAGGAATGAACCCCAGGATGGCCGATTCGAAACGGCTGCGACGATCGGTGTCGGACCGCAGACGCTCTGCCGCCGTCTCCATCCCTTCGATCGCGGCGGTTCGCAGTCTCAACTCGGCGTCTCCCCAGGAAAGCAGCATCAGCACCAGACTCTTGGGCTGCGGGAGGCTTTTGTACTGTTTGAACAATTCGTTGGCGAAGCGGGCCGGGGTGTCTGCCCGAAAGCGTCCCGTATGTTCTTCAAACGTGAAGACCACCACGCCGTCGTCCCGAATGTGGATTTGCCACAAGTCGCAGCGTTTTTCCAATTCATCCAGCGTGAGAATTTGGCGGACGGCAGCGGAGGTGCGATTGGAGGCCAACTCCTTGAGCGATTTGCGAATCCGCTCAACCTCCGGGCCGGATCGGGCGCGGAGCAGACTTTCCAGCGGCTCGGCAGGGACATCGAACAGTTCCGCCACCAAGTCTCCCAGCCGCTGCAGATCGGCATGCGCCCGCTGCAGGTCGTCTCGCAACTGCGATTGCTTTTGCGTGGCATCGGTGCGCAGCGACTCCTGCTCCTGAAGCAGGCGATCAATCTCCTGCTGGAGCTCGGCCGCGCCCGGTTCGCGCTGCTGCGCCGCTTCGGCCAGTTGCTCATTGGTCCGCCCCTGCAGGTCGAAATACTGAGCAAAGACAATGATAATCAACAGGTCGAAGAGCGAGACGAGTTGAAACGTCAATCGCCGCCAGGAGCGTTTCATGATCGACCTCCCGCGTCCAGGGCCAGTGCCCGCTTGACCCGCCCGACCGCCCGCTCCACGTGTTGACGGTTCTCGGACAACCGCAGAAACGACGTTTCCACCAGACTGTTGAAGAACATCAGGACCACCGCCGCCACCAGTCCCGCGCAGGTGGACCAGATCGCCTGGCCAAATCGCTCGACGATCATGCCGGGGGTGGCCGCTTCCCCCTGCTGAACCACCAGGCCGATCGCCAGAATCGTCCCCAGGATGCCCCCCAGCGGGTAGGCTTCGATCATCGAGCGACAAACGTTGTACGAGATTTCAAAGCCCATCGATTGCAGATACTTGCGTTTCTCGTCAAGAACGTTGATCCGCCCCAGCACGATCGCCCGGTCGGGGGCCCGGGCCGGGTCATCGAGCGTTTCGTTTACGTCCGCCAGAAAGGCCTCAATCTGATCCGAAAGGTGCGCGCTCCGATCGAGCAGACTGCGGTGTTTGATCCCGCGAGTGAAATCGTCCAGCGCGGCGGCGATCCGGTGCAGATCGTGGCGATACCAGAGCCACAACAGCACAAACAGTACCAGGTGAACCGCGCCCGCGACGGCGATGATCGTCGTGGAAAGGCTGGAAAGGGTGTCCAGAAGGTGATTCATGCATCCCATATTACTCGGAATGCGACCCCTTGGGGAGGAATCGGGGCGATTCCTTCGAATCCACCCCATACACACCGCCTATCCGATTCACTACAATCCCCTTTCGCAGAGGTTTGAAAACTGGTCCGGGTTGCATGTCATGGCGGAAGAAGTGCTGGTTCCCCTTCCCAGGGGCTTTTTGGCGGCGGGAGTCCATTGCGGGATCAAGAAGGATCCCGCACTCCTGGATTTGTCAATGTTTGTCTCGCGGAAGCCCGCCACCGCGGCCGGCGTCTTCACCACCAACCTGGTGCATGGCGCTCCGGTCAAAGTCTCGCGGGCCCGGGTGCCGCGCGCCACGTCGCGGGCCGTGGTGGTCAATTCCGGGAATTCCAACGCCTGCACCGGGGATCGCGGACTGGACGACGCGCGGTGGATGACCGGGCAAATCGCCCGAGCGCTCGACTGTCCGGACGAGGACGTCCTGGTGTGCTCGACCGGGGTGATCGGACGGTTTCTGCCGCGCGATCGGTTGGAGCCGGGCCTGCAGGCGGTGACCCGAGCATTGAACGACGGCCCGTCGGCGCTCCGCACTGCCGCGCAAGGAATCATGACGACCGACACCTTTCCCAAGCTCTCGACGCGCAGCGCGCCTCTGCCGGGAGGGGAGATTCGCGTCAGCGGCGTCGCCAAAGGGGCGGCGATGATCGCTCCCAACATGGCGACGATGCTGTCAGTCATCCTGACCGACGCGGCGCTGACTCCCATGCAGGCGGACACCCTCCTACGGCACGCGGTCAATCGCAGCTTCAATTGCATCAGCGTCGAAGGGCACATGAGCACCAGCGACACCGTGCTCCTCCTGGCCAACGGCGAGGCGGGACCCCCTCCGGCCTCCCCGGCGGAGCTTGAGCAGGTGCAGGGGCTGCTGGATGAGGTGGCGGCCGAACTGGCCCAGGCGATCATTCAGGACGCCGAAGGGGCGGACCACCTGATCACGATCGACGTCGCTGGATTGCGGACTCATGACGAAGCGTATCGGATCGCGAAGGCGGTGGCTGAATCCCCGCTGGTGAAAACCGCCATCACCGGAGGCGATCCCAACTGGGGAAGGATCGTCTCCGCCGTGGGCTATGCGGGGGTTCAGTTGGAGGAGCGCGATATTTCGCTGCGGCTCAACGGGATTCCGTTGTATCGCGCGGGAACTCCCGTGGAATTTGACGCCGCTGCGGTTTCGGCCAGCATCAAAGGGTTGCGGCAGGTCCATATCGAACTGGAATTCACTCTGGGGCGCGAGTCGTTGCGTTTCTGGACGTGCGACCTGACGGCGGAATACGTGCGTCTGAACGCTGATTACACGACGTGACAGGAAGGCGCGCGTGACCGACATTCCCGATTCCGATCCCTTGGCTGACGCCGTTGAAGCGCAGACGCTGGCGATCGGCCGGCACCTCTGGACCCACCTGAAGCGTTCGAATCCCTCAGTTTTCGAACGCCGCTGGTGGGACGATCGGATTCTGGCCTGGGCCATGGCGGATGAATCGGTCAAGGTGCAGATGTTTCGTTTCATCGACGTTCTCCCGACCCTGCGGTCGCGCGAGGCGATCGCCCGGCATCTGCAGGAGTATTTTGAGGAAGTCTCTGTCCATCTCCCCAGGGCCGTGCGGTTGGCGCTGGAGGTGTCGCATCCCGATTCGGTTCTGGGGCGCGCCCTGGCAATGACGGCTCGCCGCAACGCCCTGCGGATGGCGCGGCGTTTTATCGCCGGGACGGAAGTGGACGAAGTCCTGCAGACGGTGGCGAAGCTTCGCAAGCAGGGGTTGGCGTTTACGCTCGACCTGCTGGGAGAAGCGATCATCAGCGAGGAGGAGGCCGATGCCTATCAGCAGTCCTATCTGAAGCTGCTCACGGGGCTGGCCCCCAAGGTCAATGACTGGCCGGAGAATTTCCAGACCGATTGTGATGACCGCGGGGCGATTCCGCGCGTCAATCTGTCGCTGAAGCTCTCGGCGCTGTACAGCCGGTTCAACCCCCAGGATCCGGTGGGGAGCGGCGCTGGGGTGAAATCGCTGCTGCGGCCCCTGCTGCGGCTGGCGCAGGAACAGGAAGCGTTTGTCAATGTGGACATGGAGCACCACGCCTTCAAGGACCTGACGCTGGCCATCTTCCAGGAAGTCCTGCTGGAAAAGGAATTTCGCGATTTCGCCGACGTGGGGATCGTGATTCAGACGTATCTCCCCTCCGCGGGTAACGATTTGGCGCGTCTGGCCGAGTGGTCGCGGGCCCGCGGCACGCCGGTCTGGGTTAGACTCGTGAAGGGGGCCTATTGGGACTACGAGACGATCAGCGCCCGCGCTAAAAACTGGCCCATTCCGGTGTACCAGCGGAAGTGGCAGTCGGACGACAACTACGAACGGCAGTCGCGGTTTCTGTTGGAGAATCACCAGTGGCTCCGTCCAGCGTTCGGCAGCCACAATCTACGCAGTCTGGCGCACGCCCTCGCCTGGGCCAAGCACCTGGGAGTTCCAGGGGGGGCGTTCGAAATTCAAATGCTGTATGGCATGGGGGGCGAGCAGGCCCAGCTCTTTGCCGAACAGGGACACCGCGTGCGGATCTATACCCCCTTTGGCGAATTGATTCCGGGAATGGCCTATCTGGTGCGGCGCCTGTTGGAGAACACGTCAAATGATTCCTTTCTCCGAGCCAGTTTTGCCGAGCACGTTTCGGCTGAGGAGCTACTGATGAAACCCAATTCGCGCGCGGCGACGTCCCCCCCCCCTGCTGACGAATCCCCCGATGGCCGATTTCACAATGAACCGCACAGCGACTTCAGCCTCGAGGAAGCCCGACAGGCGATGCAGGAGGCGCTGGAAGCCGTGGCGGATGAGCTGGAAGGGGAGTACCCGTTGATCATCGGCGGCAAACGGGTCGATACGCGCCAGACGATCGTGTCCCGAAATCCATCGCACAAGCGGCAAGTGGTGGGGACGGTGGCGCGCGCCTCCGCGGCCCAGGCGGGGGAAGCGGTCGCCGCGGCCCGCTCTGCGTTCGGCGAGTGGTCCCGCACCGATCCACAATACCGGGCGGAATACGTGGAACTGATCGGCGCTAAGATCCGCGAGCGGCGGTTTGAATTGGCCGCCTGGCAGGTGGTGGAATGCGGCAAGCCGTGGGCCGAGGCGGACGCCGAAGTGGCCGAAGCGGTTGACTTCTGTCTGTATTACGCCCAGGAAATGCGGCGGCTGGCGCCCCCCCGCCAGTGCGACGTTCCAGGGGAGGAAAACAGCTACTTCTATCGTCCTCGCGGGGTGGCGGTGGTCATCGCCCCCTGGAATTTCCCGCTGGCGATTCTGACGGGGATGACGGTGGCCGCGGTGGTCACCGGCAACACGGTCGTGATGAAACCGGCCGAGCAATCTCCCGTCGTCGCGGCCAAATTGATGGAAATCATCGAAAGCGTGGGACTGGCGGACGGAGTCGTCAACTACCTCCCGGGCGTCGGCGAAGAGGTTGGTTCGGCGCTGGTCGCGCATCCTGACGTCAATCTGATCGCCTTCACCGGTTCGCAAGCGGTCGGACTGGGAATCAATGAGCAAGCGTCGCGGAGCGACACGCCGCGCCATACTGTGCCGCGGGTCATCGCGGAGATGGGGGGGAAGAACGCCATCATCGTAGACGATGACGCCAACCTCGACGAAGCAGTGCTGGGTGTGGTGCAAAGCGCGTTTGGCTACGCCGGGCAGAAATGTTCGGCCTGTTCGCGAGCGATCGTGGTGGCCACTGCCTATGACGAATTCGTCCGGCGACTCGTGGGGGCGACCCGCAGTCTGGCGATCGGACCGGCGGAGAACCCGGGGACGTTTGTCGGGCCGGTGATCGACGACGAAGCGCAGTCGCGGATCCAGCGGTACATCGAATACGGCAAGGAAGAAGCGACGCTGGCGGTGGCCGGCGACCTGGGGGATCTGGCCAAGACCGGCTCGTTCGTCGCGCCGCATGTGTTCATCGACGTGCCCCCCGAGGCGCGGATCGCCCAGGAAGAGATCTTTGGCCCCGTCCTGGCGGTTATCAAGGCGCGCGATTTTGACGAAGCGCTGGCCATCGCCAACGGCACGCCGTATGCCCTCACCGGCGGCGTTTTTTCGCGCAGTCCCAACAACCTCCGGCGGGCGCGCCGGGAATTTCAAGTCGGCAACCTGTATCTCAATCGCGGAATCACCGGCGCCCTGGTCGAACGCCACCCGTTCGGCGGGTTCAAGCTTTCCGGAATTGGCTCTAAAGCGGGGGGACCGGACTACCTGTTGCAATTCCTGATCCCGGTCAACATCACCGAGAACACCATGCGGCGCGGATTCGCGCCGCCGGAAGATGCCTCTCACTGAACTCGCCCCCAGGCGCGGGGCGTCCTGCCGTCCCGCCGTTCTTGAAGTAGAATTCCGGACGACGGCGCTCGACGGCGAGCGTGATTCTCTTCGCACCATCTGCCATGCGTCCCGTTGAGCTCATCGCCTACCACGTGCGGATCCCGCTCAAGCGGACGATCCGCCATGCCTCGCATGCGCGCGACGACACCGATTCTTTGATTGCGTGCCTGCGGCTGGACGATGGAACGCTGGGCTGGGGAGAAGGGCTGCCTCGGCCGTATGTCACCGGAGAAACAATCGACACCACCTTCACGCATCTCCGGCAGACGGCTTGGGGGGCCGTCCTGGGAACCAGGCTGGCGGGACTGGCCGACGCAATCGAGGTTGCCCGCCGCATCGAACCGGGACCGATTCCCGAGGGAAAGCGGGACTGCTTCGGCAATGTCGTCCGCTGCGCCGTTGAACTCAGCCTGCTCGACGCGGCGTGCCGCGCGACCGGCCAACCCCTCTCCACTCTCACGGCGCTCGTTCCCGAGACGCTGGGAATCAGAAACACCCGGCCACAGGTTCGCTACTCCGGGGCGCTGACCCCCACCGGACCGTGGCGCGATCGAATCAGCGCCTGGAAGCTGCGGTTGTTTGGACTGGCGCAGGGAAAAGTGAAAGTCGGCGTTCCGGGATTTGACGACGTGGCGTCGGTCTCCCTGTTGCGTCGTATCGTTGGGGAACGCTTCGACATTCGCATCGATGCCAACGAGGCGTGGTCGATTGACGAATTGGAATCGCGCGTCGAACGGCTACGCCCGTTCGGAATCACCGCCCTGGAGCAACCGACGCCGCATGCTCACGTGGCGGGGCTGGCCCGAATTCGGGAGCGGCTGGGGATCCCTCTGATGCTCGATGAATCGCTGTGCAGCCTGCCCGATGCGCGGCGGGCCATCGAGCACGGAACGTGCGATCTCTTCAACATTCGGCTGTCGAAATGCGGAGGACTGATCCGCGCCCTCGAACTGGCGGCCCTGGCGCACCGCGCCGGATTGGGATATCAGCTTGGTTGCCAGGTGGGGGAAACCGGCATTCTCTCTGCCGCCGGGCGACATTTCGCCTCGTCCGTGGGGGACATCCGTTACCTGGAAGGGAGCTTCGACCGCTTTCTGGTGCGAGAGCGATTGACGGTGGAAGACCTGACGTTCGGGTATGGGGGCTACGCCCCCGCGCTACTCCAACCGGGACTGGGAGTCACGATCGACCGTGCGGCACTGCGGCGCGTCACAATCCGTGAAGAACATTTTCCGCTGGATGGCAGGTCCCGCATCTGATGCCGTCCGCGATGAGGGGTGACTTAGGAACGCCCCTGAGGCGAGGATCGGCATGAGCTGTCCTGGTTTTGGTCCGCTTGAAGGAACTCCCTGACAATTTTCGCCACCCGATGAGGGTGGGTCAGATAGGGGTACTGGCCGGCACCGACCAGCGATTCGGTCGTTGCATTCGCGAGCCGCTCTTGCAGTTCGCGCCGGCAGGCCTGCGCGGCGGCTCCCTCGCCTTCCGTGGCCAGCAGCAACACCGGCTGCTGGATGTGGGGCAAATGCCCCCGCAGGTCGGCGTCGCGAATCAGGCTCCCCTGCCAGGCGAGCGCCGCGACTGGCACCCGTCCGGCGATCATCTCCGTAAATTGCCAGCGGGTCTCATCGAACGGTGGAAACCACCGGCGGTGATTGTGTTCCCGAACAGTGCGGCTCCCCGGAAAGCGCGCCAGTGAGCCCGGATAAAATCGGCAGGCGCGGCTCAACCAGCGTTCGAATCGGGAGAGCGGACGATGGGCGAAACCTTCCTGCAAAATCGCTCGGCGAATCAGCCCCGGAAATTCCCGGAGAGTTTGCAGTGCCACGAGCGAGCCAAATGAGGGGGCGTAGACATCGATCGCCGCGTCCCCCGCGGTTTCCGCAACGGCGGCTACGTCGCGCGACAAATCCTGGAGCGTACAAACCGCCCCCCCCCTGGTTTGCGGGGTCATCCCCGGATAGTCCCACACGACGCATCGAAACTGATCCTGAAGCAACCAGGCCAGGAGCGCGTACAGTTCATGCGTTCCACCAAACCCCCCTAGCAGGTACAGCGGAGAGCCAGTCCCCAGCGAGCGGCCGGAGAGTCGGTAACCCGGACGATCCAGATACCAGGCATCGGCCCGGGCTTGGAACTGCGCCAGAACCTCTTGCCACT
This sequence comes from Planctomycetales bacterium, assembly GCA_046152955.1. Classification (GTDB taxonomy): domain Bacteria; phylum Planctomycetota; class Planctomycetia; order Planctomycetales; family Planctomycetaceae; genus SIAF01. The sequence continues at coordinate 12,395 of JBJXGA010000320.1, forward strand.
GCAACGGCGGGGGGCAGCCCTCCGCGGCGGGGCTGGCGCCCGAGGACTGCGGCGCTTTTGTCTCCTGGTTGACTCCCGATTCATCCACCGGCATGCATCCTTTGTCAGGGGGAGCTCAACTTCTGATCGGCCTCGCAGATCGCCAGATAGGTCGTCGGGCTATCGTCCGATTCGCGCAGCCGCTCGACAAAGCCCGGCGCCTGGAGCAGCCGTCCCAGCCGAGCCAAAACTGACAGATGCGTCCGGGAATCGCGGCACAACACCAGAAAAAAAAGATCCGAGAGCGCCCGCCGCGGCGCGCCGAAGGGAATCCCCGACAGCGTGCGACCATAAGCGACGAGCGACTCCCCCAGGGCTTGCGGGAGTGGATTCCGCGGGTGCGGTATGGCGACGCCGTTCTCGAACCCCGTCGAGAGCACGGCTTCGCGCTCCAGGACTGCTTCGAGCACGGCCGCCGGCTCCCAGACTTGCCACGTACGCCCGGCGACCTCCACGAGCGACTCCAGAACGGAGCGGCGAGTGCGCGCCTCCAGCGGAACCTGCACCAACTCCGGTTTCAGCAGCTCACTCAAGGGAGACTCGGTTCGAAACTCAGGGGACTGCTGCGCCTCTTCCAGTGCCACGAGTTCATCCAAGGTGTAATCGCGCAGTTCTTGCTCGAGCCAATGCCGAATTTCGGCGGGGTGAAACCGCCAGTGGCCATCGACACGATGCCCCGGAATGCGGCCGCGCTGCACCAGCCTTTCTATTTCGCGCCGATCGCGCCCAAGTTGCTGGGCTAGTTCGTCGATCGAGACAAAATCGTGCGGCATGGCGCCTCGCCTCACGGATATTGTTCGCGAGCGCTCAGCAGCCGCGCGGCCGATGAAATGGCGGAACCCTGAGACGCCGCGGACGAATCCGATTCCACGGGAACCGGCGCCACAGCGGGAGCGGGAACCGGACACAGCCTCCGCAATCCGCGATCACAGTCTTCCAGCAGCCGGTTGGACTCCAGGCTCCAGTACACAGATCCCTGCAACTGCAGCTCGTACCACCCCTGGTAACCGGCAGCCTCGAACTCCTGTACCGCCTCGCTGGCGGCATCGGAACAGGGAACGGACCCGTCTCCCACCGCCAATCCCACGGGGGTGGTAATTAGCGCCACTTTGACCCAGGGGGCCAGTGCCGCGGCGGAACAGTTGAGGGGCGCGGCGCGCTTCCACTCGGCCAGATCGCAGGCCAGTCCCACCCGCCGGTGCCCGCAGCGCCGCAGCAACTTGAGCGCCGCCGGGAGCGATGTCAACAACGAGTCGGCGTCGGTCATGGGATGCAGTGCGACTTGCAGGTCCAGGTCGTTGGCAGCTTCCCCCAGTTCAAACAGTGCGTCGCACACCAGCTCCTGCGCATGATTCGTCGTGTGCCCGGCGCGATGCCCCGTGACCACGATCAGGTTTTCAGCCCGCAATTCGCTCGCCAAACGCAGCGCCGCCAGGGCCTCGTCGAGCGATTCCTGAAATGACTGGCCGTCGTAGCCAGTGAATCCGCCGGCGCACCACAGACTGGTCACCGCCAGTTTGCTGTCGAGCACCAGATCGGCGCCGCGCTCTTCACCAAACTCCCAAAGCTTGCGGTGCCAAACGGCGATCCCGCCGACCCCCGCCGCTTGATATTGTTCGACATCCTCGGCGAACGTGCCGCGGTATGTCGTCATCTGGTTGATCGAGATGCGTGATCCGCCGGAGCGTCCTTGCATGTGTGCCTCACGAATTCGTGGCCCCTGCGTCCGTTCAAATTCGGTATTCAGAGCAGACTCCTTGGTTCTATGACGATCAGGCAGCATCCGCGGCGCAAATTGAAAGGCCCTTCGATGTGCCAACGTGAAAAAAGAAATGAACGAAGAAACAACGGACCCGCGGCCAGACGGCCCAGGGGGGAACCACAAGGGGCGATCAGCCCTTCGCGTTCAAAGGGAGCGCGGAGTCGTCGGACACGTTGACCCAGACGTGAACGTGCGGGACGCCGCGGAAATGCCAGACGAACGACGGCCCTTCCAGCCGCCAGACATCCCATTCCCCGTCGTCACCCAAGTCGAGCGATGAACCGTCCTTAGCTTGGCGATAAAACGCGAGCCGACAGGCGTCCAAGCCCCCCTGCTTCTCCAGAAGTCGGGCCGCCTCGGTCCGATCCCCTTCACGGTAGGGATCAAGCAGCGCTTGCAACACCTCGCGGGCGTGCCCTTTTTGATCAGCCGACAATTCGGCAAGGGGCAATCCGGCGATCTCGGCCGACTTCCCGCGAAATTCCACCTTGGCTTCCGGTGGTGCGATCGCTACCAGCGCCAAGGCGCGCTGTTTGCCATCAAGCATCTGGTACAGCTTGTTCGCCTTTTGCGCCTGATGCCAAAAGACGTTGCCGGGATGGCCTGCCTGTTCGTTGAAGCCCGACGCCGCGTGCCCATAAAAAATCGGTCCGCCGAACGCCACGTGCTCCGTCGTATCCCCATCGCAACGAATCGTCAAATGGCGGCCGGTCATGACGAATTCGAACTGGCCGCTGCCGGGGGTGCCGAACAAGGCGATCGTCTGCGATTTCCCGTATCCCCCCGCGTCGTCTTTGAGCTGCTTCAGGATCCGTTCGTGCCAGTCCGGATTGTACAGCCCCAGGAAAATCTGCTTGATCAAATCCCGCTGGTCGACGGTGAAAAACTCTCCCCCGACGTTGAATTTCTCCGGCTCGGTGATGTTCCAATTGTTCGAGACATGCGTCCGCAACACGCCCCGATCATCGGAGTAGTCCCAGGGAAAACAGAGTTCCTGGCGCTGCACCGGGGTCAGTGAATCGTGCAGTTGCTTGACCAGCGATTCCGACGACGCGCGCTTCTCGGCCGGAGCGCCGAACCCGTCCTTCGGCAGAACCAATCCTGCTCCCGCGGCGACCGCCGCAGCACCTCCCACCGCTTTGACAAATCCCCGTCGATTGAGCGAATGGTCCGCCAAGTCGCATTCGGGACAGGCACTGTGGGTCATGCGTTCGACTCCTGAAAATGGCGAAACGATCTGGAGACCAGGACGACAACGGCGTGAGTATGACAACCTCGCGCGCGATTTGCCAGTGAGATTTTTTTCAGAAAGTCTCCCCGCGGTCAGGCTCCGTCGCATCCCTCCAAACAGAGCAGCGACTGCCGTACCGCTTCAATCGTTTCGTCCAGAGTTGACGTACCGGCGGTCAACCCGATCACGCGGCAGTCGCGAAACCATTCCGGCTGCAAGTCGCCCGCCGACTGCACGTGCCAGGCTGGTTTGGAGGCTGCCTGGCAGAGCGCCACCAGCTCTTTCGTGTTGTTGGAATTGCGTCCGCCAACAACCACCATGCCATCCACCGCCGGAAGCAAACGTCGCACTGCCTCCTGTCGATCACGCGTCGGTTGACAGACCGTATCGACAAAGGCGATGTCCGCCTGCGGGTTCGCTGCACGAATCGCGCTCACGATTTCCTCAACCAGCGCCGGGGCCGTCGTGGTCTGGCAAATGATCCCCAGCCGGGAATGCGGACTGGGGCGGACCTTTGCCGCGCTTTCCACCACTTCAACGCTCGGCAAATCCTCCACGATCCCCTGCACCTCGACATGTCCGGCGCGGCCAATCACCAGAATGTGCCTCCCCTCGGCCGCCAGATTCTGTGCAGCGCGATGTGCGCGACGCACCAGCGGACAGGTCGTGTCGATTAGGCGCAGCCCCGCCCCTTGCAGGCGCTGGCGTTCCCGGTCGCTGACTCCGTGCGCCGTGATCATCACCCGCGGGGTCGCGGGGAGTTGTTGCCGCTCCGGTTCGGAAGCCATGTGAAAGCCCAGCATCTCCAGGCGGTGCAGCACCAGAGGATTGTGAACCAGTTCGCCGTGAATCGTGACCGACTCTGGGTCGCCCGTCTGCTGGGCCATCGCCAGCGCCTCGCGCACCCCAAAACAGAAACCGAGTGACTCGGCCATTAGAACTTTCATCAGAAGATCTCCTGAAAAAAACATCCCCGTCGCGGCACCGGACCGCGAAGATCGATCGGGATTGCTCACCCCCCCTGAGCCGCGCAAGCCTGGCCGATGCTAAAAACGACGGCCGTATTGGCCGCCCGTCGCAACCGCCATCGCACATCAGCCGCAGCCCCCCCTGCCACAAACCGCAGACCGCATGACTCTGTAACGCAAAGTGGATGGATGCGAGTGGATTTGATTGACTCGCAGTCGTTGAGCCGGGCCAGTCACCCCGGATAAGAAATCTCAAATCTCAAGACTCTCATCTCCGCCTTGACGACTCCCTCGATCCCCCGTCCCCATTCTCCTCAGGCGGGAGACCAGCCCTTGAGCATCTGCTCGGCGGCCGGGTTCGGCGCCGCGCGAACCCCTTCTGCCGCGTCGGCGATCACCTGCTCCAGCGCGCTGAGGTATTCCAGAAACCGGTCGCGCCCCTGGCGAGTGATCCGGCACAAAGTCTGAGGCCGCTTGCGATGCATCCCTTTCCAGACTTCGATGAACCCGGCCTCCTGCAACACCTTGAGATGCCGGTTCAAGTTCCCGTCGGTCAGAGCACACTGTTCTTTCAGGTCGGTGAACAACATCCCGTCGGCATGCGTGACCAGCGACGTCAGGATCCCCAGGCGGGCTTTTTCGTGCATCACCCGATCGAGCCCATCGTAGGCAAAGCGCCCGGCGCCGGCCGGTGCGCGCGAGTTATTGGTCATGGAGCGTCTCCTCCAATAGGGATCGCGCTTCGGAACGCTCGAGAGTCAGGTACAGGATGCCCGAGGTCAGCAACTGACCTCCGCCAAACGTTACCGCCATCGCCCAGGGGGACAAGGCATGCGCGTCCCGCGCCCAGATGAGCGCTCCCAGTCCACAGACCAGGTAGTACAGCGCCGCTCCCAGGATCGCCTTGGGGAGCAACCGCGCCGATGCGAACAACCCCAGGCTGAAGAACACCCCCCACAGCCCTGGAAGCATCCAAGCCGACTCAGTCGCGGACAAACTCAGCGCCACGGTGACTCCGCCACCGACGAACACGCACGGCAAGAACTGTTCCACCGCCAGCAGCGTTTGGCGCGTTCGCAGCGGCGAAGCGCTGCTCACGCACCGCACGATCATCTCGCTGGCGCAAATCGCCAGGCTCAAAAACGCCGCCGTCACCCACAACGCCAGATAGCCTCCCGGATCGGCGCTCGGATCCCCGACCACCGTCGGCTGCACAACCGCGGCGACCAGGGCCACCACCGCCGAAAGCGCCGCCGGCAGCGCTCGGTAGCCGCGAAATGTCTCCGAACGAGCCAGTTGCTGTCGGATTTCAGAAACCTGCAGAAGCGCGTCTTGGAGTTCCATGGGTGTGAATTCCGGAGAGAGCGACGGCCGAAAACGGCACGTCCCAGATGCAAACTTTGTTATGCAAAGTATAACGCCCGGCGGCAAGGTGTCAAGGGATTTTCAGCGACGACGGACCATGGGGAGATCGCAACCGCCTATTGCGGTTGCCGTCGATCCAACTGCGCGGCCAGACGGCGCACGAATTCGGCATGTTCCGCCGAAGCCAGGCCGGCCTGGAGCGCCGCCATCAGTCGGGGATAATCTCCGTCCAGCAGGGCCGCTCCATCAATCCACATCCCAGGGAACGTGCGGATGCGATAAATGCCATCCGCGTCGGGATGCAACGGTTGTCTCTGCGACAAATCGAACCAGTGCAGCTCGCGTTCAACCGGGCAGACGACCAGGTACTCGAGAACGCCATACTTGATGAAGTCTTCCAACTTCGACTGCAAATCCAGATCCTGCTTCGACTGCAAATCCAGATCCTGGGTGCTGACCGAAATTTCGGCGAGGAACTCGGGTGGCCCGTCCACGTAATCCCCGTCGGTCGTACCGGACCGACCTCCCGACTCTGGGAGAATTCGAAGATAGAGATCGGGCTGCGGCTCCGCGTCGGGGCCAAGAAGTACCGTCGCGTTGTCGCCCGCTTCAACGCCTTGGGTTCCCCCCATGTAGGCGGCGAACACCGCCCCCAGGTTGAGGTGAACGATTCCATGCCGCCGACGAAGGGGTGAGGCCACGTACACGGTTCCTCCGACAAGTTCCGCCTTGATTTCTTCCGGCTCGAGCTCGTACAGACGATGGAACTCCTCTCGGGCCATGCGTGTTCCCGTTTCGAAGATCGGCCCGACTGGTGCTGCCGGAATCGTCGCCATCCAAGTCTCCCCATCGCGCGTTGCACAAACTCCATCCGATGAATTCTACCAGACCCAATCCAGTTCGAGCAACAGGGGCGGAGCGACCGCGATCATCAGGCGAACGCCCCAGCGTAAGCTGGCCGGTAGTGGGGCAACAGGGACTGAGCGACCGCGATCATCAGGCGAACGGCCCAGCGTAAGCTGGCCGGTAGTAGGGGCAACAGGGGCTGATTGACGGCGAGCAATCGAAGCAACGTAGTTTGGCATAATCTTGTAGGATGCTGCAAAATCCTAACCTGGACCGCTTGTTCGCGCCTGGTGCCGGGGAGCATAATGAATTCGCAACCCATCCGACTGGCCGTGAGAGTTGAGAACGCTCCATGCCTTCCGCACGCTTTACCTACGACGTCTTCCTGAGCCACAGCAGCCGCGACAAGGCCAAGGCGCGGCAGGTCGCCGAAAAACTGCATCAGATGGGCCTGCGTGTCTGGTTTGACGAATGGTCGATCATCCCTGGGCAGTTGATCGGCAAGGCGATCGACGAGGGGCTGGAACAGTCGCGGATTCTGGTATTGGCGATGTCCAAGGCGTCGTTCGATTCCGACTGGGTGACGCTGGAAACGCAGGCGGCGCTGTTTCGGGATCCGATCAATCGGGAGCGGCGTTTCGTCCCGGTCTGTCTCGACACGCTGGAGGACGCGCAGATTCCACGGATGTTGCGGGGTTTCAAATACATCGATTTGTCACAGGCAGCCGAAGCCGAGTACGAAAAACTGAAGGGGCTGTGCCAACAGGAAACGGCCGAGCGTCCGCCGGCCGCTGCGACAGCGCCCGGAGCGACCTGCTCGGAGCCAGAGGAGGAAGCTCCGGAAGTCCGCGGGATCCGCGCCACACAGCGGATGCTGCGAGACCGTCTGCACGAGAACTTTGAGCTCGGTGAGTGCATCCATTCCGATGACTTCGAGACGCTATTCGTCGCACGGGATCGCAATATGGGACGCGACGTGGCGATCAAGGTCCCGAATCTTCCTGCGTATGAAGCCGACGTCGTGGCGCGCCGCTTTTACAGAAAAATGCAGGCGGTCTCGCTCCTCAACCATTCCAGCATCATCCCCGTACATGCCGGATTCCTGATCGACCACCTGCCGATTCTGGTGATGGGGTACGTGCGCGGCGTCACGCTGGAGGAACTGATCGACCGGACCGGCGCGCAGCCGTTGCGAAAGATTCGCCGACTCCTGAGCGAAGTCGGCGAAGCGCTCAACTACTCGCACCGGTACCGCGCGAATCACCATCGGTTGCGGCCTTCGAGCATCCTATACGACGATGACGGGAATGCGATGATCACCCCGCTCAATTTTGCCCAGGAGGGGGACTCCGGATCGCTGGGTCGAGACAGCTCAGAAGCGGACCTGCGCCGGGCGAGCTATGACGCCCCCGAACGGTTCTTTCGGACTCCGGAGGAATTGGACAAGGCGGACCAGTATTCGCTGGGGATGATCGCCTATGAGATGCTGATTGGCGAGCGAATCGTCGATCCCGCCAGCTACGAGAGCCTCAAACAGACCAAGCTCAAGTTCAGCCAACTCTCTGCTCCCGAAGAGTTTGGGCGAACAAACTGCCCCGCCCGATTCTGGGACATCCTGAAACGGATGTTGGCGGAAAATCCAGGAGAGCGCTACGAGTCCTTCTCGGATCTCTTGAGCGACGTGCGCACGTTGGCGAACGACGACGACCTGGGTTTGGAGCGCAAAAAGGAAACCCTACTTGGCCAAGCGCTCGCGACGGTCCACGACAGTCTGCGCCGCTGCCGCCTGCAACACAACTTTTTCAGGGACTTCTATCAACACCTCTTGACCAACAGGGCGGTGCAGGGAATCTTCCAGCGGCAAGAACTGGACGCCGTCGAATCGCAGCGACAACATTGGCTGTTGCGCGAGGCGCTCGACCTTTTGGTCAGCTATGCCGACGAACCCGCTTCTCCAAAACTCCATGTTTTGTCGCGCGTTGCAGAGACCCATGCGCTCTATCGCGTGAACGAACGGATGTACGACTGGTTCCTCGAGGCCGTCATCGAGACGGTGAAGCGCCACGACCCACTGTGTCGGCAAATCAACTCGCAGGAAGAGGAGATCACCGCGGCCTGGATTACGGCCTTGCAACCAGGGTTGGCGTTCCTGAAAACGAGTTCCGCTCGTCGCGGTCGGACCAGCCGGTTAGCGAAATAGGCGATTCCGGGACAAGGACCACGACGTGCTGGCCGAAGCACCTGTCGCGCCACGCCTCCGCTCAACCCACCACCTGCTCCACCACGCGCCCTTCCACGTCGGTCAGCCGGTAGTCGCGTCCCGAGTGGAAGTAGGTCAGGTGCTTGTGCTCGATCCCCAAGAGATGCAGGATCGTGGCGTGAAAATCGTGGACATGAACTTTGTCTTCCACGGCGGCGAATCCAAAGTCGTCGGTCGCGCCGATCGTTTGCCCCCCTTTGACTCCCCCGCCCGCCAACCAGGCGGAAAAGCCCCGCGGACTGTGGTCCCGCCCTTTGCCGTTCTGCGCGGTGGGAGTTCTGCCGAATTCTCCCGTCCAGACGATGAGCGTTTCGTCGAGCAGGCCCCGCGCTGCAAGATCCAGGATCAAGCCGGCCATGGGCTTGTCGGTCTCCCGGCAGTGCAGCTCGTGATTTTTGTCGACGTCGCCGTGCGCATCCCAGTTCTGATCGTTGTGCCCCCCTCCCGAATAAACCTGGATGAAGCGGACGCCACGCTCGACCAGCCGACGGGCCATCAGCAGGCGGCGGCCGAATTTCTCAGTGACGGGATCGTCCAGCCCGTAGAGCTGTTGCGTCGCCTGACTCTCCTGCGCCAGATCGACGGCCGCGGGGGCCTCGCTCTGCATGCGGAACGCCAGTTCATACGTGCCGATCCGGGCAGCCAGTTCCGATTCTCCCGGCTTGCGGTCGAGGTGCTGGCGATTGAGCTCTCCCAACAGATCAAGCTGGTCGCGCCTCCGCGCGGTGGAGGTTCCTTCTGGCGGAGCCAGATCGATGATCGGCGCGCCGGTCGTTCGGAACTGCGTCCCCTGAAACGTGGCCGGCATGAAACCGCTCCCCCAGTTAGGAGGGCCGCCGATCGGTCCGCCCCGATGGTCGAGCATGACGACGTAACCGGGCAGATTTTGATTGAGCGTTCCCAGGCCGTACGTCGCCCAGGAGCCGACGCTGGGGAACCCCTGCCGCAGGTAGCCGGTGTTCATCTGCAAGAGGCCCGAGCCATGCGCAAAGCTGTCGGCGTACATCGAGCGGATGACGGCCAGATGATCGACCACCCCCGCCAGATGGGGATACATGTCACACACCGGAATACCGCTGGCGCCGGCTGGCGTGAAGGCGCGCGTGCTTCCCAGCAGCGTTCCAGGATTGCGGGTTTTGAACAGCGGATCGGCGTCCAGATTGGGAATCGGCTGGCCGGAACGGCGTGTCAGTTCCGGCTTCGGATCCCAGGTGTCAACCTGGCTCACGCCGCCGTACATGAACAGAAAGATCACGGCCTTGGCCTTGCCGGTGAAATGGGGCTGCCGGGGAGCCAGCGGGTTAACGGCATCGGCCGCGGCGGCAGGACGATCGAAGAAACCATCCGCGGCAAGCATCGCCGTCAAGGCCGTTCCAGTGAACCCCATCCCTGTTTCCCAGAGGAATTCACGACGGGTTCTGCCGCAGGGGGTCAGACGGGGGAGCGGGGAATGCATGGAGTCGGGACTCGGGAAACGGTGTGATCAGGAGTGGTCCGGGATCGGGGAATGTACTTGGCCGCAGGCTATGGGGTAACCCCCATGCGAGTCATAATCCACAACAGCGGGGCGTAAATCGTTCGCAGTACGACTCCCACGTTTTCGTGCGCCGTGGGGGAGATGCCCCTCACGAACCCATCAACATAGCGGGTTTTCAGAACCAGTTCATCGACGAAGATCAATGCGAAGGGCCCGAAATAGGCCAGGAATAGGGAACCGATGGTCCACAGAACCACTGCCGTGCTCTTGCCGCCAGCTCGGTGTTCCTGGGAATCAGACATTGGGTAGCGCCCGGACTGGAAGGAGATTTACGACAATCCCGCTTGGATTTCTGATTATTTCAAATCGCCGCGCGACTTGCCAAGCCCGATCTCAAAATTCAGCCTGCTCTCCTGCTGTTTCCAATTCAGCCGACACGCTCCGCGCGGATTCAACGGGTCGCAAACCCAAGTCGCCGCGGGGTTTCGCAGAGAATCTTCCGGCGAGTTTCCTCATCCAACCCCAATTCGTGGGTGAAGACGCGCAGGTGCTGTGCATAGGTTGCCTTCGGGCACCACAACTCGCAGGGAAAATCGCTTCCCCAGACGCACCGCTGGGGACCAAACGCCTGGATGATCTGGTGGCACGAGTCGTGCATGTCGCGAAAGGGATATTCTTCGGCGCTGCCGGTGACGACGTGCGACAACTTGGCATTCACATTGGGGAGCGCCGCCAGCGCCAGCATGTCCTCCAGGATCGCCTGGTAGTCCTTCCCCGCCACCAGATTCAGGGCGTGATCAACCACCAGCGACAATTTGGGATAGCGCGCGGCCAAGGTCTCGATTTGCGGTCGGCTGTCCCGGTTGGTCAGGGCGCAGGCCGTGATCCCCAGTCGTTCGCAAGTGGCCAACAGGGCGTTGTTGCCCGGTTCGTCGAGTCGCCCCGTTTTCTGGTGATTGATGAATCGCAACCCCCGAATATTGTATTCGCGCACGTACCGTTCGAGAGTCGCCGGACTTTGCGGATCGTCGGGATTGAGCAGCACAACTCCCGTCATCACATCCCGACCGTCGCGGCAGGCGTCGGCGGTGAAGCGGTTGTCCCATCCATAATATGTGAAGGTGTGAATGGCCGCCGCCGAGCGAACACCCGCGGCCTGAAGCTCTTTTCGCAAATGGGCGATCGTCCCTTTGCCAGCCGGAGGACGATACGGCTTTTCGATCGGGGCGTACGTCCGGTCGTCATCGGCGTAGATATGGGCGTGACAATCGATGATGTCACGGGATGGTTCGGCGGCCGCAGTCGCGGAACCAAACGCCGCCAGCCCGGCGGCGGCCGCGCCAGCGCAACCCAGAAATCCGCGCCGCGAAAGGTGGTGTGTGCTCATAGTCGCGTCCATTCGAGGTGGATGGGGCTCGTCCCCGATCACTGAAAGCCGATGTTGCCATCGGCGTCGAACATCAGTTCGCGGCGGTACTTGCGGTCGAGCCCGCGATTTCCCATAAACGCCTTTTCGTTGAGTTCGATTCCCAAACCCGGTTTGTCGGGAACCTCCAGCCAGCCGTCGGCGTACTTGAACGGCTCCAGAATCAATTCGCGGGAGGGGCCTTCATTGTCGGGGACGTATTCCAGGATCAGGAAATTGGGTGTGCTGACGGCGAAGTGCGCTGCGACCGCCGTCGAGACCGGTCCCATCGGATTGTGCGGGGCGACCGTCAGGTATTCGGCCTCGGCCATGGCGGCGATCTTCTTCCCTTCCAACAATCCTCCGCACAACAGGAGGTCCGGTTGCAAAATGTCGGCGGCGTTGGCCGCGATCAGATCGCGGAACTGGTACTTGGTCACCAGCATCTCCCCGGTCGCCAGCGGGATGTCGATTTTTTGCCGGAGCCGACCCATGGCGGCAATGTTCTCCGGACGGAGCGGTTCTTCATAGAACATGGGGCGAAAGGGCTTGACCACTTCCGCCAGTTCCTGGGCGCGGATCGGCTCGAAGATCTGCGCGTGGGGATCGAGGGCGATGTCCACGTCCTCGCCAACGTAGCGCCGAATCGTCTCCATCCGCATCCGCGATTCCCGCAGCGCCTGTCCCCAGGGCATTTTCTGAAATTGGTAGGGCTGCGGACTGGTCTTGATGGCGGTGAACTTCTGGTGATGAATCACATCCCGCAGGCCATCTTCGATCTCTTTGGGAGTGCGGCCTCCGCCGGCCCCGCGATATACCCGGACGCGATCGCGGCAGCGTCCCCCCAAAAGTTGATAGACCGGCACGCCGTAGGCTTTTCCCTTGAGATCCCATAGCGCGATTTCGATCCCGCTGATCGCCGCGTTGACCATCGATCCGCCGGGAAATCGCGAGCCGTTGTACATGATGCGGTACAAGTGCTCGATGCGGGTCGGATCCTGGCCGATGAGCCAGTCCTTAAAGTAGTGGACCACTTGATCGACGGCATGGTCGGGCCCGACACGGTACGCTTCTCCGATACCGTACAGGTGTTCGTCGGTCAGCACTTTGACAAACACGTGGTTCCCGGCCAAATTGACCGGGAAGGTGAGGATGTCGATGATTTTCATGCGGCTTGTCCGTGATGGGGGGTGAGGGCCGGATCAAAATCGGGGGGCGGTGACTGCCTCCGACTCTGGCGGCGGCGCCGCGACCATCATCTCTCTGGTCAGGGCAGGGGCGGGAGGGATATAGGGACGCGACACGTCGATGATCCCGACGATCATGGCCCGCAGGTTGGCCACGATGCTGATCAGCGCCAGTCCTCCCAGGAGAATCAACGTCAGCCCCATGTCGGAGCGGGAATTTCCCAGATCGATGCTGGTCGAGATCGGGTCTGTGACAAAAAACGCCGGATTGGTCGATTGGGGCATGCGATTAAGGAAATACGCCAGGACATGTGGCGCGATCACGCCGGCCGCCAACAGCAGGATGGTCAATACCCGAGCATGCGCGGGGCGAAAGTCTCCCGACAGCATCCGGGCGACGCGTCCCAGCGCCGCTCCGAATCCCAAATAGATCACAATGTAGCACCAGACGGCGATCGCCGCATTCACCGGCCCGGCATCCGAGGAACCCAACATCGCCGCGAGCCCAAACACCAGCAGCGCCAGTGCCGAAAGATGCCCGATGATGTACACCAGGCCGCGACTGCCGCCAGGGAGAAACGGCGCGGCCAAGACGCGAAAGGCTCCCAGTCGCTGGATATTTCGTCGCACGCGGCGCGAGAGAATTTCAGTCTCGGTGACGGCAAACAGCCCGATCGCAAACCAATGCAGTCCCGACATGACGGCAAATACCTCCAGCATCGAGTCGAGCGCCGAGCCGGTGATGGCCGGCAGCCCCAGCACCCCGCCGAACGCGGCCATGGCTCCCATCCAGGCCATTCCCAGCCAGAAGATGCCCGCCGCCGCCAACCGAATTCCCGAACTGCGATTGTCGGAATCAAACGTGAGTTGCGACACGGCAATCTGCAGAGACAGGATGCAATAGGCGGTCAAGGTGGTCACCCAAATGCCAACAGCCCACCAGAAACCCGGTTCGTCAAACGCCACGGCGAGAATCATGGGAACTTGTACGGCCATCGCAATTCCCATGGACATTGCCGCCACGAGCCCCCCCAGCACCGCAAGGGTCAAAAATGCCTGCGTGAATTTCTGGTTGCCGAAAGTGCTCACCGAAAGCGACAATATGGACAGTGCCACGGACCAAAGCATCGAGCAGACCAGAATCAGCGCGATCGTCGGCACATCGATTCCCTTCAGGAGGTTGGCGAAAGCCATGAAGGGAGTGATCGCCGAGTAATAAATGAACATCTGGACGATCGCACTGGTCAGTTTGCCCCACACGATCTGACGTGGTTTGAGCGTGCTGATGCTGAGGACTTCCCAGGTTTGCATGTCCCGTTCGCCGAGCATGCTGCGAAACGCGCCGAACGGGACGACCAGAAATATCGCCACCGCCAGCACAACATAGTACGCCATAAAGAACCAGCCCCCCGTCGCCCGATACTCGACTCCGGCGCCGGAAAACAGCATGCCGAAGAGCGAGATCATCCAGGAGGCAATCAACATCAAAAAGAACGTGGCCACAAACTGGCGGCTCTTGAGCGACTGTCGCGTTTCCTTGATGAGAATCGGATTGAGCCAGTCGCTGGCGCGCTCCAGAAACGAAAGCACAGGCCGCGGACGTTCGGCAGCAGGATCAGCAGTGGCCATGTGGGGGAGTTAGGAGTTAGGGGTTAGGGGTTAGGGGTTAGGAGTTAGGGGTTAGTGAATGGTGAATGGTGGATGGAGATAGGTGCCAGGGGCTAAAAACTAGCAGCTAGCCCCTAGCAGCTAGCCCCTAGTCCCTAGCCCCTAGTCCCTAGCCCCTGGTCCCTAGCTCACTGCATAATGCCTTCCGTGATCGCCATGAATGCGTCTTCCAGGTTGTCGGTTTTGCCAGAGAATTCGATCACTTCGGCCCCTTGGTCGATGAGGTGTTTCAGCAGGGAGGCGCGTTGCGGGTCGTCTCCCGTGAATTGAAACGTAATCGTTTGGCCGACGGTGCTGACGGAGGCCACCAGCGGTTGCTCCTGCAGTTTTTGTTCCAGCAGTTCAGCGTTGCGCAGCACCCGCAATCCGAGCGTCGCCGCTCCTCGGCCGCGCCGTCCCTTCAGGGCGTCCATGATCTCCTGGACCGTCCCGCACGCCAGAATCTTTCCGGCTTCGATGATCGCTGCGGAATCGCAGATTTCGGACAGTTCGGTCAGAATGTGCGAGCTGATCAGAATCGTCTTTTTCAATTCGATCGCCAGCAGGTGGATCAATTCGCGGAGTTCGACGCGGGCGCGCGGGTCGAGTCCGGCCGCCGGTTCATCGAGGATCAGGACGCGCGGGTCGTGGATCAGCGTTCGGCCCAGCCCCAGTCGCTGCGAGAGTCCTTTGGAAAGCGTGTCGATCGGCTTGTCGGCCAGGCGGTGCATTTCGGTAAACGTCAACACGCGGTCGACCGCGTCCCGCCGCGCGGCTCCACGAAAGCCATAGGCCCGCGCGTAAAAGTCGAGATACTCGACGACGTTGACATTGGGATAGCGTCCGAAGGAGTCGGGCATGAATCCCAGAATGCGGCGGACTTTGTCCGGATCGTCCACAACCGAATACTCTTCGACAAAGGCGTCGCCCGCGGTGGGGAGGTCGAGCGTCGCCAGAATCCGCATGGCGGTGGTCTTGCCGGCTCCGTTGGGGCCGATGAAACCGACAACCTGCCCCGGATAGGCCTTGAAGGAGACGTTGTTCACCGCCTTCAATCGGCCGAAAAAACGGTGCAAATTCCGAAACTCGAAGACCGGGGGCGTATCGGTCGGTCGTTCGCCGGAGAGGGGAGCGGTCGATGCGGTGGCGCTGTGGGTCGCTGCGGACATCGGAGCGGAGATCGTCACGGGGTGCGGGATGAAACGGCTGCGAGTTGTTGCCAGTCAGGATCTGAAACGTCTCAGTAGAAACCCAGGAGCGCGTGGACCCCGGCCTTGGGGATTGTGGAATCGACTCCCAGCTCGATTCCCGGATTCTCCGAAAACGTCGCCAAGTACGAACGGGGGGCCAGGCCCATGCTGTCCGGTTCGTTTGTGGGGCGTGTCAGGCGATACAATCCCTGCTCCAGAACGCTCTGCGAAAACGTGAGCGAGGGCCCCAGGTTCATTCCACCGTACCATCCCCTGGACATGGCGCGCCGTGACCGTTGATTGAAGGGATCGTCCAGCGTGTTGGACTCAATGCCGGCAGGCGCTTCCAGTTTGTATGTCGCCAGAGGTTCGGCCAGCAGCTTGCGGTCGTCGTCGGTGGCCGGATGCAGCGGCGTGGCCTCGCCTGGTTTTAAGTGTTGTGCGGCGAAAAATTTTTGGGGCTCCGCGCCCCGAACCACCAGGGCCTCGATCTCCCAGGGGAAGTCATTGACCGCTTCCATGATGTCTCCCGCGGCGTTCGTTTTGAACCGGACGCCGCGCGTTTCATTTCGGCACGCCACCGTCTCGAACTGGGCAGGGGTCCGCGATCGCAGCCAACCGCTGGCAAGATGTTGCGTGGTTCCCCATTCGGTCGTTCCCGACTCCAGCGCGGTGTCTTCAGACCAGATCGGAAACACAGCCGTCTCCGGCGAGAATCGCAAGCCGGACGAGGGAGCCATTCCGGCATACATCGAAATCCGGCTGAACGACACGGCCCGCTCGGCACGCTGATCGAGCAGTGTCATGGTCCTCAAACGAGACTGGACCGAGAAGCCATCGGCGATCATGGCATAGCCAAACAGCGTACAGCTTGTGAGAAAGGCGATCGCCGGAATCGTAACCACCAGCAGGTAGAGCTGCCGACGGCGCCATACCACAAAATAGTTGACCGGTCCGATCAGAATGGAAAAGACGGTGATCAGGAAGACGAACGACATCACCGGAACCGCCCCGACCCCTGGAATCAGGAAGCTGAAGTAATCGGGATGCCGCTGGCGACTGGAGATGCCGTGCCGCGCCGTCCAATTGACCCGACTCGACCATTGCGCCGAACTCATCCACCAGGCCCAATCGATCGGCGCCCCTGGAAACGGATTTTCGGGAAAGGCGAAGACGCGCCCGGCCATCAATGGGGTCTGGCTAAACGCAGTGGGAACCGCACCCCAGAGCGTCTTATTGGCCAGTCCCAGGGCCTCGGCCGGGTTGACGGCCCCCTGCGCTTGAGCCGCAGTTCCCTGGGTCGAGACCACAAAGTTCCCGGTTCCATTCGGATCCTGCACGATCGAAACGGGATGCTGCAAGGCGGGGTCCGCAGGCTTCCAGACCGGGGGTGACGCGGCGCGCCGGTCCAATTGCAATACCCGCGCCAATTCCTGCGATTGTTCCGCCGGACCGCCGACCTCGGTCACCAGGAGCGTTCCCCCCGCTTCAGTCCAGCGCACCAGCGCTTCCGAAACCGGCGCGGACAACCTGGTCAATGTCGAGAGGGGCACGGCGATGACATCCACCGCGGAATAATCGACCCAGGACTCAGGGAGCATCGTCGGCGAAACGACCTGGTATTCATTGCTGCGAACGCCGCTCACCAGGCGGCCGCCGATGTAAAACGAGTTGTTGTTGGACGATGCCCCCCCCGTCAAAGACCGGACCGCTTCTTCGTATTTAGTGCAGTCGATCGAACCGGCGGAGGGATGGATCACCAAGAGCGACGGCCGATCGGTGGAGGCAAAACTCACCTCCGGAAGCGTCACGGTTTGCGTCAGTTGCTCCAGTCGTCGGCCGTTCTCGAACAGCCGCAGTTCCCCCTGCGTCGCGGTCGACGCCATGGGAATCGACAGCGTGAGCTCCTGCGTCGCCCCCTGATCGACGATCGTCCGGCGAACCACCGTCGGGAGATTCGACCCGTCGTCCGCGGCCACACCGACGAAGCGAAACTCCAGCTCGCGCGGCTGGATCAAATTCGTAACCCGGATGCGAATCGGGTAGTAACCTCCATGCACCCCGCCGGTCCAGCGCGAGTCGACCGTCAAGCGCAGATCGTGGGCACCGCGCGTCGTTTCGTTGCCGGCGGCCAGCGCGCCACGCGTGCCAACCAGAGCCGTCAGGCAGACCATCCACAGCGCGATCAGGCCGCCCCACCGCATCCCAGACGGAATGCTTCTCTCCCAACGCCGAGCTGGCACACGAATGGCTCCAAGTCTTCGAATCATGGCTGGCACTGGGTCAGAGAGTGCGATGGATCGGGATGCGCACATTGTAACGGTTCAAGCGGCAGTTGCCACGTCTGTACCTCGTTCTTCAGGACTCAGGACTCAGGACTGAAATCTCGCGATTCGCTCCGGTCCATGCGTCGGACGCCTCGACTGGAACCGCGGCCGTGTTCGACCTGGCCACCCAGGTCATTCGCCGGAATCGTCCGGGGATTGACAAAAATCAGCGACTTCCATATACTTTTGAACATACATCAATCTGAAGGTTGATTCTGATCCAGTGGTGGATCGCATGAAGCCGGACATCATGGCCGGCGCCCAAGTTGTCAGTCAGGAGATTCTTTACTTGCATCACGTGGAACATGAACCCGTCACCGGGTTCGAAAGCCTGGGGCTCGCCCCCGCCTCTCTCGCCGCCCTCGAAAACGTTCAGTACCAAACTCCCAGCCCCATCCAGTCAGCATTCATTCCGGTCGCGGTCACCGGGCAGGACTGCATCGGTCAGGCGCGCACCGGCACGGGAAAGACCTGTGCCTTTGTGCTCCCGATTCTGGAGCGGATCGATGCCGACCAACCTCTCGTCCAGGCGCTGGTGTTGACTCCCACTCGCGAGCTCAGCGAGCAGGTGGCGGCCGAATGCCGGCGTTTGTCTTACACGCGCCCGGTCAAAACCGTCTGCTGCGTTGGGGGCAAACAGATTCGCCGCCAGATCGACGCCCTCAAACAGGGCTCGCAAATCGTGATCGGCACCCCCGGCCGCGTCCTCGATCTGATGAGCCGCAAACTGCTCTCGTTCGAAAACGTGCGGGTCGTCGTCCTGGATGAAGCCGATCGGATGCTGGACATCGGTTTTCGGCCCGACATCGAGAAAATTCTGCGGCGGGTTCCGACCGAGCGGCAAACGCTGCTGCTCTCCGCCACGCTCCCCGGTCCGGTCGAACGGCTGGCGCAGCGCTACATGCGCAGCCCGGTCCGCATTGATGTTTCCGCCAACGACGTGGTGGTGGACACCGTCGAGCAGTATTACGTTTCGGTCGAACAGGACCGTAAACTCTCCACCCTGGCGATGCTCCTGTATCACGAGCGTCCGCGCCAGGCGATCGTCTTTTGCCGCACCAAACGCGGGGTCGACTCGCTGCACCGCAAGCTGTCGCGGCGACTTCCGGACGTGTCGGTGATTCATGGTGACCTGCAGCAGTCGGCGCGCGATCGAGCCATGCAGCAGTTTCGCGACGGCACAACCCGATTGCTGATCGCCACCGACGTGGTGGGGCGCGGAATCGACGTGAGCGGTATTTCGCACATCATCAATTACGATGTCCCCGAGTACTGCGACGACTACGTGCATCGCATCGGACGGACGGGACGCCTCTCGGGCGAAAAGGGCTTTGCCTTTACGTTCGTCAGTCGTGACGAGGGGCCACAACTCACGAACATCGAGATGCGGATCAATCGGCTGCTCCCCAAATACGTCCTGCCCGGGAGCGAACCGGAACCAGCCCCTCCGCAATTCGCGACCCCCGGCTCGGTCGAGACCCCGGACTTCCCCCTGGAACCCGCCCTGGTCGAAGAAGAAGAGGAATGGGTCGCCGTCGGCGTTTGGTAGACTTTGGAGTGCGGAAATTCATTTCCGCTTTTCGTTGTTCCTGATGCAGCGTCTGGGACAAACCACTCGCCGCGTCACACGCTATGAGCTGGCAGGCGACTCGGCCTAGGGCTCCGCCTGCGGCGACTCGGCATTGCCGGGCGCGGCCCCCGTTTTCGACCGGAAAAACTCGACGCTCTTTTGAATGGCGTCGGGAACAACGTTCCTCGTTTGGTCGCCGGGCACAGTCAAGATCTCGACATCCAAGCCGGCTTGCCTGGCCCGATCGGCCGTGGTTTGCGCCGCCAACAATGCAAAGACTTCCTGACTGCCGAAATAGATCCGAGCGGGACATTTGAAGCTCGTGGCGTAAGCCACTGGCGAACGCATTTCAAACTCGCGAATGTCAGTCGTGTCAAAGGGAAGATAGCGATGATTTCGGGATAAATCGCACGTTCCAGACAATGCGGCCACCGCGCGAAAGCGATTGGTGGTCATCGCCGTCAGCATTGCCAGAGTGCCCCCCGCGCCATGCCCGCAGATGCAGATTCGCTCGGAGTCGACATAGTGGAGTTGGCTGAGCGTCTCCAGCGCGCCCAGGGCGTCCTGCACTTCATCGTAGTGGAACGTGAAGGCTCCGGACTGGCCATTCTCCCCCCGCAAGACCGGGGCCATCACGACAAAGCCTGCGTCGCGATAGGGTTGAGGCACCTCCAGATCGTCTCCTCCGAACGCGAATCCGCTGTGCAAAAACAACACGGCCGGTCGCTTGCCTCCGTCCGGTGGCGGGCCATCCACATGCGCCGTCAACTCCATCCCTGCCGACTGGTACTTGATTTCCTGCACTCCCGCCGGGTAACGGATCCCTTCGGTCACCGGTTGCGGCGATGGACCAAACCGCACGAGGTGCGTCTGGAAGCTCTGCCGGGCCAAAGCGTAGTCTTCGCTGCGCAGCGCAAGCGGCTGGCTAAAAGGACTCGGAACGTTTCTTACATTGGATCTCTCGTTGAACCTCTCATTGAATCGATCATTATAGCTCCCATCCCGACGAGACCCGTCAGATCGAGGAACGGCGGCCCGGTACCAAAGAGCCACCCCCAGCCCGCAGCCACAGACTGTGACAGAGGCCAGCCCCACACTCAACACGACCCAGATCACGACCGTCGAGTTTTTCATTTGAGACTCGCAGGATACCACCAGGAAAGTGTCCGTGACTCCGGGCACAATCGCCCGGAACGCCTCTCGCGACGCGACTCCGCGCCAGGAACTCCTATCATAACAAACTCACCTGGCTCGACCAGCGCTGGCGAAACTCCCCGGGGCGGTGGCGCGTCCAGCGGAGAAATCTGCCTGCACTCAGATCGCCAGAGTGGAGTGCCGTCCGGACTCTACTTGATCGCGACCACGAGTCATCAGCCCTCTCCTGATCTCGCTCAGCGGAAGTCGGCCTCGCAGAGTCACTCGTCCTGAGACAACGGATGTTCCGTCAGGAACTGCCGGAGGCGGCCTGCGATCTCGTCGCGTGCGTCCTCAAACACATAGTGCCCCGCATCGCCCAGTCGGAGCGATTCCGCCTCTGGAAAGCGCCTTAGAAATTCTTCGAGAAACGCCGGGGTGAAGCACCAGTCTCTTTCTCCCCAGATAAACAGCTTGGGGGCCGCGCGTAGCCGCGACAGTCCGTGCTCCAGCGCCACCAGTGTTTCATAGCTGGGGTGTCGTTCCGTCAAAGGGATATCCTGGACAAACCGCAGGATTGCGACGCGGTCGTGCCAACTGCCATAGGGGGCCAGGTATCCCGCACGGACGGCAGGGGTCATCCGCTCATGGCGACACACCGCCATCCATAGCGCCATGCGGGCGAACAGATTCAGGCCGCGGACTGCCAAGGGGCCCACCACGGGCCAGCGGCAAACGGCGATGCGCCACGGCAGGCGCTGTGACCGAAACGCGGCGGTATTGAACAGGACGTAGCGGGTGAACCGCTCGGGCTGCGCGACGGCTGCCCCCAGTCCGATCGCCCCTCCCCAGTCGTGGGCCAACAGTGTGATCTGGCGCAAATCCAGTCCGACGATGAAACGCGACAGGTTGGCGATGTGCCGTGCGAGGCGATATTCGTAATTCTGGGGCTTGTCAGAAAAGCCGCAGCCCAGGTGATCGACGGCGATCACCCGATAGTCTTTCGCCAGGTCTCTGACGATGTGTCGCCAGGCAAAACTCCAGGTCGGATTGCCATGCACGCACAACAGGATTTCCCCGGCCCCCTCGTCAAGGTAATGCAGTCTCCCGCCGTCGGTATCGAAATACCGCGACTCAAACGGATATTCTCCCTCGAAACCGGCGCGTGATGGCGAATTCATGAGCGGCACACAGGGGCCGAGCGAACCCGGGCGCGAAACAGCGCCACGGACCCGGAGGTGCGAATGTGCCAGTCATCGAACCGCGCCTGGAGAACTTCCTGCAATCCTTCCAGCGAATCGGACTCGTTCGAAAAAATGCGCCGGCGGTTGTAGTGCCGCATCAGTCGCTGCGCCAGAAAACTCACGGGAACCCCCACACTCAAGATCGTGGCCCCGAAAATCACCCCCCCCGGTCGGACGACCTGCGACAGGTGATCAAAAATCACCCCTTTGTCGCGAAGCGTTCTCGGCAGGCAGTGCAGCACAAAGTTGATTCCGGCGGAGTCGAAGTGGCTCACCGGCAGGCTCAATGGTTCCAGCAGATTCCGCTGATAGCAGGCCGGATGAAACCGCGCCAGCCGACGGGAGGTCGTGGCCAGACAATGCGGGTTGAGGTCCACCAGCGCCAAGCGTGGCTGGGGAGTCGGAAACCGGCAGCGGTCGAGGAAATATCCAGTCCCCACTCCCCCTTCGAGGTGGTTGTCCGAAACATTCTCATTGTACATCGCCAGCATCTGCCGCGCTGGGCATCTCCAGGCGAAACGGCAGGAGAGAGAAAGGACCAACAGGTCATACCAGGCGAGCAGTCGCGGCGAGTAAACCGCCTGACCGGCAGCGATCGCGTCGGCAGTCAGGGGAATTTCGCTGGGTGTCGCCGCAGAGGTCATGGGAGTGGTCGGGCCAAACAAAAACAGGGGCGCTCCTGCGGGAGCACCCCTGTCATCAATTCAAACCGTCATCAATGCAACTGGTCGGGTCCGACCTGGATTACTTCTTCTTCTCGACCTTGAAACCGCCCTTTTCAAAGGCCTTGTCGCTGAAGACCATTTCGAGTTGTTCGTCACCCTTGGCCTTTTCGACTTTGCCCTTGCACATGTTGCAGCAGAACTGGACCTTCGCGCCGTTCACGGAGATTTCCGTGTCCTTGTTCAGATCGCCGCCGGACAGCGGGCACTTGGCCTGCTTGGCCTGACTGGTGGCGACGAGCTGATGATTCGCCTTAGTGGCGAACTTCGCTTTGTCCTTGTCGTACGCCTTGGGGCAGCCGTCGCAGCAGAAGTAGATCTTGCCACCCTTGTGGTCGGCGCTCTTGTCGGCCTTGGCCGCCTTGTCCCCCGCCACAATGCACTTGATTCCGTCCAGCTTCACTTCGTCGGCCGCATACGCGGTCGCCAGAGCCAAGCCACACACCGCCGCCACACACACCGCGAATCGCTTCATTGTCTTCTCCTTGGAAATACGGGCACGACCAGATGAGTGCTACCAAAACTCCGTAGCCGCCGCGAAAGCGATAACGCCTCCGGAAGCGGATAGATCAATCTTACGCGATATGAGTTATAACCAGATCGGCACAATTTGTCACGTGAAAATTCGAATTTCAAGAAAAAATCGGCACAATG
>JBJXGA010000357.1:0-3474 GCA_046152955.1 Planctomycetales bacterium
GCATCGGTCTGAATCAAGCCGGCGAAACGACCGTTCAGTCGACCGACGTCCGTAAGAAAACGATCCGTCGCGCTGACGATCCCTTTGGTGACTGAAGGGGGACCTCGCAGAACCTGGCCAAATCCCACAGCGACCACTTCCTCTCCCACTTGAACCCGCTTGGAATTCCACTCCAGAGCGGGCAACGAGGACTTGGCTGCACTCGAAACTCGAATTCTCAAAACGGCCAGATCAGATAACTCGTCAACCCCGACCAACTCCGCCTTCTGACGTTTTCCAATCGCAGTCCGGACAAACAGAGCGAGTTTTCCGTTGGAAGTGCGCGCATCCTGCACAACGTGGGAGTTCGTGACGATATACACGTCGAGATCGTCCACACCTTTCGGCTGAGTCCGGATCACGAACCCTGTTCCCATCGTCGCGTCGAATTGTTTTTCAACGAGGGTTTTGGCCGTTTGGTCAAAAACGGTTGCCACGCCGACGATGTCCACGCGTACGATACTGTTCTCGACCGCTCGAACCAGTTCTACAACTGTCATCTCCCTGGGGGGCTTTGGAGACGCCGGTTGAGCCATCAGCGGAACATTTGCAGCGGCGGTGACTAACTGAAACAGGAGAATTACGAAGAGAAGTCGGAGCCGCATCATTTTCAACCTCCTGAAGATCATTTGTGACTTTGGGTACGATCGTCCTAAGAGTTCTGAATCGACGCAAGGGGCGGAGAGGGGGAAGTTTGAGGCGACGGGAAAGTGATTTGACCAGAAGGGTTGGCGCCTAACGCCCCACGGTTCGCAACGTGTGGGCGTTTGGTCGTTGATCTTACCCCCGAATCTTCGTACCGGTCGGAGCGGAGGAACCGCGATGTCTGGTCCGCGCCCAGCGATCTCGAAGCAGTCGCTCACCGACGGATTCAGCTCATCCCTCCGATCGGCGACGCCCGGTACAGCTCATATGTTCGGCCATCCGTATCATGCCAGGCAGCGTGGCGTGGAATGCCGAGTGTGTCGTAAATCGTGGCGGCCAGGTTCTCTGGCGTCCAGCGTTCGCCGACCGGATAGGCCGCCAGCTTGTCAGTGACCCCCAGAATGTTTCCACCACGAATTCCAGCTCCTGCGAATAAAACTGTGTTCGTCGGCCCCCAATGATCGCGTCCGGCGTTCTGGTTGATTTTGGGAGTTCGACCAAACTCGCCCGCCATGATCAACAGTGTTTTCTGGCTCAATCCGCTGACAAACAAGTCTTCCAGCAGAGCGGAAACTGCTCGGTCTAGGTACGGCAGCAGGTTGTCCCGCAAATTGACGAAATTGCCGAAATGCGTGTCCCACGATGAGTTTTTCCCGACATTCACCTGCACCAGGTTGACCCCGGCTTCGACCAGCCGGTAACTCATCAGCATCGACAGGCCGAACTTGTTCTTGCCGTAACGCGCCAGTGTCCGTTCGTCTGCCTGCTCGACATTGAACGCATTGCGGACCTTCGGATTGGCCAGCAGCGAAATCGCCTGCTGGCGGTGCCGATCGAGGTTGTTGACGCTCGCCGCAGCTTCCAGCGATCGTTGCTGCTCTTCCAAGTGCGACAACAGGCCCAGCCGGCCCTGAAATCGCCAGGATCCGCCTTCAGGCAGAGTCAACCGCGGCGTCTCGAAGATCGTAGGAGAGGCATGGTGAAATGGCGCGTTGTTGAATCGAAAGCAGTGCGGACAGGCTCCATTCCCAAGTGGACAGGGGGCCGCGATATTCAGTCGCCAGGCGTCGTGCTGAGGTCCGAGTCGTCCGGCGTTCTGGCCGGGGCGAACTTCCCCCGCTTCGTTGATACTTGGTTGCGGCAGCACCGCGGCGGACGGCAGATTGTTGCGACCTCGCGTCGCATGCATGACCTGCGCTGCCATCGATGGCCACTCCAGCGGACTCGGCACATTCTTGACGTTGAAACCGGGAGAGGAATCCAGGCGTCCCGACAACAGCATGTGACAAGCTTCCTCGTGTCCGCTGCTGTTTGTCGACACAGAGCGAACCAGGGCATACCGGTCACTTTGTTCGGCGAGCAATGGCAGATGCTCGCAAATCTGCAGGCCGGGCGTCCGCGTCTCAATCGGTCGAAATTCGCTGCGCACCGTGTCCGGCGCCAGCGGCTTCATGTCAAAAGTGTCCTGATGTGAGAGGCCGCCCGTCAGGAACAGAAAAATGACGGATCTGTCGGGAACAACAGGCGACGACCTGCCGTCGCCTCCCCAGGCGTAAAGCTGCGGCAAACCGATCAAGCCAATCGAGCCTGCCTGCAGAGCGGCTCGCCGAGTAATCGTCGCTCGCAACGATTGTATTTGTCGGGACATTCGCCTCATTCCCTGTTTCGAAGCGGGAGCAGGTCTGGCGACGCTGGCCAGATTCTCACCTGCAAGTCAGCTCGCATCAAGAGCAACCGCGAATTACGGGTCGCTGCAAGAGTCAACAAGAGGAGGCGGTTGCGTTGGAGCGCTCGGCTCGGCGGGCGCCCCAGTGATCGGACGACGCCGGGGAGGTGCGTGCAGTCAGAGCGGTGTGCGGCAGGGCCAAGTTGGCGGCAGAAGCCGGGGATTGACCGAAAGCCGCGGAGCGTCGGGCCAGCGACTGGGCCTCCCCGAACATAACCCTCTACGAACTTTTCCAAAGAGATGTCTCTTTGGAACTCTCTGGTGGGCAAGGGCTTCGCGAGTTCGACCCATGTTCGGTGTCCCTCTGAGCGAACCCAACAGGTGCGAAACTGGAACCTAGCGGTTTACTCAAAGCGCGACAAAGAGACATCGCGCTTCTCTCTTTGAGTAAACCAGTAGGTTCGCATTTGATACTTGTTGGAACGGGGAACCCAGCGGTTTACTGGCAAAGAGACAAAGAGATGTCGCGCGCTGTCAACCAGTCTGAGGGAGTTCGAACCCTGTTCGGACCCCGAACCCCATACCGAAACTTCTGTGTATCCTTCCTGCGCTGTACAAATATCTGTCTCTCCCCCAATTTACGGTCCCTTTGCACGATACAGCGATGCGCCGGATTTTCCATCCACTGCTGCAGTTGTTGGCTTACGCGACCCGTCAGGAGCTCGCCCGACAGGTTCAATACCTAAAGACAGAGAACCAGATCCTCCGGAGCAAACTGCCAGCGAGGATCACAATCAAACCGGAGGAGCGAAGGCAGCTGGTGAAGGCGGGCCGGGGTTTGGGGAAGGCCATTTGGGAGCTCATCTCGATCGTCAAGCCGGCGACGTTTCTGGGGTGGGTGAACAGGGAACGAGGGCCGAAGGCGAGGGAGAAAAAGTCCACACGGAAGCCTGGCAGACCGCGGACTCCGGACGACGTGCGAGAGCTGATCGTCCGAATCGCCAACGAGACAGGCTGGGGCTATACAAAGCCTCACTCACAATACGCTCCTTTGCAATCTGCTGAACAACTATCGGACGGTGTCCGCGGTGTGGTCAGTTCCTGCGGAAAGGGACTGTCAGACC
>JBJXGA010000359.1:0-11108 GCA_046152955.1 Planctomycetales bacterium
CGCTTCGGTTAGGTATTCTACGTGGTGCTGGCAACTCGCCCCACCGCATGACCCACCAGGCGCGGCCTGGCTTCCACCGGCACAGGGCCGGTGGGGAGCTGGCGTTTCGCCAGCGTTCGAATTTTCAGTCGGCCAACCGAACAATTCCCGAATCGATTCACCTCAATCTCGGGCAGTCTTTTGGGCAGGCCGAGAGCGTGCAAACCGACCAAACAGTCCGGCAGCCGCGGCAAATTGTGTCTGCGGCGCCCCCTGGGGCCGTTACCTTGGGCCGACTTGGGAAAAAAAAGCTGATTGCCGGGGGAGTTGCGGCTGGAATTGGCCCGATCCTGTGGTAGGATGAAGGTTCGGTTGCCCCTGCCTTTTCTCTCGGGAGACTCCCTGTGACGCGTTTGGCCTCCACTGCCATCCTGGCCGCCTGTTTTGCCTGTGTGACATTCTTGCCGGGCGAGTTGGCGGCACAACCGGCACCCAAAGACGGTTTTGTCCCGCTTTACAACGGCAAAGACTTGACCGGCTGGGAGGTGAAGGACGGCAAGATCGATGCCTGGACGGCCGATGGCGAACTCCTCAGTTGCGTCGGCGACGGGGGAGGCTGGTTACGGACGCAAAAAACGTACAGCGACTTTGTTCTCAAACTCGAATACCGCATTCCCCCCGGCGGCAATAGCGGCGTGGGACTCCGCTTTCCCGAACAGGGGAATCCGGCGCACGACGGGATGGAAATTCAGATCCTGGACGACGACGCGCCAGAGTACAAAGAACTAGAAGCGGCGCAATACAACGGGGGAGTCTATTATCAGGCGGCGGCCAAGCGCGGATTTGCCAAGCAGCCCGGCGAATGGAATGCCTACGTCATCACCTGCCTGGGGCCCCTGCTGAAAGTCGTACTCAATGGCCAGACGATCGTCGAGGTTCAGTTGGACGAACAGACGCAGGCCAAGGGAGACTACCTGGCGCTGGCGGATCGTCCCGAGTTGGGATTCATCGGTCTGCAAAGCCACGGCTCGCGGGTCGATTTTCGAAACATCCAATTGAAGAACCTGGTGACGACCACCCCCTCGGGTTTGCAGTTCGTCGATCTCAAGGAAGGGGATGGAGCGGTGGTGCCGGGAGGGGCGCGGGTGACGGTTCACTACACCGGGCGGCTGGTGAGCGGCAAGAAATTTGACAGCAGTCGTGATCGGCAACAGACCATCACCTTCCCGCTCACTGGTGTCATCAAGGGGTGGGGCGAGGGGCTTCCAGGGATGAAGACCGGCGGCCGCAGGAAGTTGATCATCCCCCCCGACCTGGCCTACGGAGAGCGCGGAGCGGGTGGAGTCATTCCTCCCGATGCGACACTGGTGTTTGATGTGGAAGTGTTTGAGGTGGATTAATGCGTGCCGGGGATCGGCCGATTCCCACAGTTTGAACAATCGCATTCCTATTCAGGTGACGGCGCGGAAATGGAACTCTCAATCAAGACATGCCCGGCGTGTGACGCTTCGGTCATTGGCGACGAACGGGTCTGCAGTTCCTGTGGCAAGGAACTCCCTGTCGAGGACAAGGCGGGCGAACGCAAGGTGCAGACCCTTGTCAGCCCGACCGAGATCCCCTGTCCCAAGTGCGGCGGGCTGATGCCCAAAGGGGTGCTGCGGTGTCGCGACTGCGGGTCGTACATGAGTGCCGACATTGAAGCCACGATGATGGCCAAGCAGATGATGCGCGGGTACCAAATGCCCGCGGGATACCGGGGGTTGGCCGGCGGGGGAGCCGCCTTTGGCAGCGGTTTTGTCACCCAGCCGGTACAGCCCAGCGCCAGTTTTGCCGAAGTGGCCGATGATGCCGACTTCGACCTCCACCCCGAAGTCGACGTCCTCGATCGCGGAATGCAGTCGATGGTCGATCAGCAAAACTATGCTCTCGACAAAGTGGCCGATGCGACGGACGACGATTTTGAAATGGGGGATGGGACGGCGGACGTGGGTTATGCCGTCGCCGCGCCGCAGGCCCCGGAGACGCCGAGCGAAACTCCCCCGGCGGCCGCAGCAGCGGCCGAAGCCTCTCCTGCCGTCTCGATTCCGGTGGCGGACGGTCCGATTCCCGCCAGTCTGGCCGACCCGGCCGGCGCTCCTCCCGTTCTCGGCTCAGAGGTTTCGCACTCCGTCCAGACCGCCGGCGACGTGCTTCTGGAAGCGGCCCTCGAAGAAGAGCGCGACACGCAGACGCGCATGAAAGGGGGCAAGCGCCGCTTGCGCCGCAGCACCACGACGGCTCTGGGGCCGGACAGCTTCCTGGTGTTCTGCCCCAACGGTCATCGCATTCAAGTGCACAACAAGCATCGCGGTCGGACGGGGCGTTGCCCGAACTGCAAGTCGATGTTTTTCGTGCCCCAGGCCGAAACGAACCAGGCGCAAGGAGAAGCGGGTGGATCGGCTTCAGTAACTCCTGAGGGGGCCGCTCCCGCCGCCGAGGGAAGTGCGCCGACTGCGTACCAGCGCTGGATCACCGACGTGCGGCTCCATCGCGTGAATCCCGCCAAACTGAAACTCGTCCCCGGAAGCCTGGAAGGAGAATACGAAGCGACCGATATCTCCGCATCCGCGGAGCACCTGCTCTTGGCGGTCCTCTTCACCGGTGGCGGTCCGTTCCGTTCCATGCAGGAACCGAAGAAAAAGGCCGCCGCGCGAGATTCGATGCTGGCCCACTTCAAGACCGGTTTGCCTGTCGCTGACCTCCCGGTTCCCAAAAAACACACCCTCTCTCCCGATCAGTTGCAGCAGCTCAAGATCGTGCAACCGTCGATTCCCGGCGAAGAGTCGTTGTTCGCCGACGTGCCGGTCTTCGGCAACGGTCGAATCGCCCTCCGCGTTCCGGCGATCGATGCCGAGAAAGAGCGGGGGTACCTGTCGTTCACCCTTTCGCAATTCCGCGAGTTTTCGGCACTGTTGGCGGACGCCTTCGGTTTGGTCGATTTTGGGGGTGGGACGGCGATCCCCATGACCGATGATTTGCAGGAAGCTACCTGCCATTACAGCGAAACAGTGATGCAGGCTCTGCCTGAGGACAAGCTGGTCTTCTACAAAGCCGACCCGGCGATCAAACTGACTGTGCTGGGCCGCCGCTGTGAGAAATGCCAACTGGTCGTCAGCGAAGACAGCCGCAAAAAGGAGAAAATCGGCGGCTCCAGCGACGCCAGCGTGGCCAAGGCCCGCTGCCCTAAGTGCAAGCAGAAATTCGGCAGTATCACCCTTTACGGCCTCCCCGGCTGATGGCCCTCACGCATCGAGCAGTTCGTCAACGACTCTGGCCCGAGTGACGGCGGGATCGGTGAGCGTCTCTTCCCGTCCGGCATGAATGTAATGCAGCCGTTCGTGATCGAGACCCACCTGGTGGAGCAGCGTTGCCAGGAGGTCGGGGCAGCTCACCCGCCCCTCGACCGCCTTGTAGCCGAATTCGTCTGTGGCGCCATGCCGGTGTCCCGCCTTGAACCCTCCTCCCGCCAGCACCAGGCCGAACCCGTGGCGATTGTGGTCGCGGCCGTCGCCGTTCTGCGACGTTGGCAGTCGCCCGAATTCCCCGCCCCACAGCACGATTGTGCTCGATAACAGCCCGCGCTGCTTGAGATCCTGGATCAGCGCGGCGGCCGGGCGATCCACTTTGGACGCGATCTGTTCGATCCCCTGCTTGAGGTTGCTGTGGTTGTCCCACGGCGTGCGCGCTGGAGCTTCCACGTGGACAAATCGAACGCCCGACTCGACCAGGCGGCGCGCCATCAGGCACCGCTTGCCGTAGTCGGCGGTGGTCGGTTCGTCCAGGCCATACAGAGCCCTCGTCGCGGCGGTTTCCTGCGCCAGGTCGAGCACCCCCTCCGCCGAAAGCTGCATCCGCGCCGCCAGTTCGTAGTGCCGGATCCGCGCTTCCAGGTCCGACTCGAAGGGGTTCCGTTCGCGATGCGCTTCGTTGAGCCGGGCCAGCAGTTCCAGATCGGCCCGTTGCGCGCCTCGCGGCAGAGGGATGGCTGACTGCAGGTTGAGCACCGGGGCGCCTTGCGACTGAAACTCCGTGCCGCGATAGACCGCCGGGAGCCAGCCACTGTCCCAGTTGAGCGGTCCCCCGCTGTTGTATCCCTTGGGATCGCGCAGCGCGACGAACGCCGGAAGGTTTTGATTCTCCGTCCCCAGGCCGTACGCCACCCAGGCTCCCAGCGTTGGACGTCCGGGGAACAACTTTCCCGTGAGCATGATCCGCAGCGCCTGCGGATGGTTGTTGTTCTCGCCATGCATCGAGCGGACCAGGCACAGGTCGTCGGCGAGCGACCCCAAGTGCGGCAGCAGTTCGGAGAACTCCATCCCGCATTGACCGTACTTCTGAAATTTGAACGGACTGGCCATCAACTGGTTGCTGTTCCCCGGCTGCAGTGTTTCCACCTGTTCGGGATGCTGTTGCCCGTTGCGTTTGGCCAGCTCGGGCTTGGGATCGAACAAGTCCATCTGGCTGGGGCCGCCGTTCTGAAACAACAGAATGATGGAACGGGCCGGAGCGGGATGGTGCCCCGAACGCGAACGCAAATCCAGCGAAGGCCCCCATCCACTCGAAATCGGCGCGTCAGCCCCCAGCATCCCATCCCGCGCCAGCAAATGCGCCAACGCCACCGAGCCAATCCCCAATGCCGCATGCTGGAGAAACCCACGTCGCATTGCAACCGGTACGCCCAGCACAGCGGGATCGTTTGCTCCCCGGCGAGCGGGGGGCGTCAGCCCCCTGTTTCTACTCTCGCCACTCAAATGCGTCTGCAAATTGCTCTCCTCGCACGGCACGTTCTCAAGCGCCAGCCCCCTGTTTCTAGACTCGCTCCCCAAAGCGACTTTCCCACTGGCACACACATCCGCCCCCACACCGCTCCCCAAAGCGCCCGTTCCCACCCCAGTCGTCCATCGTTCAACACTCATACCATCCCTCACGGCGCGTACAAAAACTCGCTCGTATTGAGCAGTGTGTGACACAAATGAACCAGCCCCTTGTGGTTGGCCGCTTCAACGGTTGGTTGTTCCCCACGATACGCCAGCGACTGGCTCTCCAGCAGTCGGCGGCACGACGCCGCTTCATCAGCCGTCGCTCCCCGACCCAGGACCAGCCCGAAGAGGTGCGCCACCTGCGCATCGAGATGGGAACCGCTCAGTTTCTCCACCGACTCAGCCAGCCGCTCCGCCTGCTCCCACAGAAAGGCGCCGTTGAGCATCGTCAACGATTGCAGCGGGACCGCGGACCGGCCGCGGTCCGGGCAGCTTGTGGCCACGACAGGTTGGTCAAAGACTGCCAGCTCGCTCAGGGGAAACGCCCGTCGGGCGATGAGATAGACCGATCGCCTCCAGCGCGCGGTGGGAGTCGGCAGGTGCTTCTCGGCAATGACTACCATTCCATCCGGTCGCGCTTCGAGCATGATCGGCGGACCTCCGGGGGTGGAATCGAGCGTCCCGCAGACCGCCAGTACCGAATCGCGAATCACTTCCGATTCCAGCCGCTTCAGCCGCATCCGCCACAGTAGCCGATTGTCCGGATCGGCGACGAGGGCCGGCGACGAAACCGCGACCGATGGGGACGCGGTCTGGCGGTAGGCGGTTGAGGTAACAATCTGCCGAATCAGGTGTTTGACGCTCCAGCCGTGGTCCTGGAAATCGGCGCTGAGCCATTCGAGCAGCGCCGGGTGGGCGGGGGACTCGCCCTGCGCGCCAAAGTTCTCCGGCGTCGCCACCAGTCCCACGCCGAACAATTGTTTCCAGACCCGATTGACCATGACTCGGGACGTCACTCCCGCGGCTCGCGAACCGCGGGCAGTCAGCCACTGAGCCAGCGCCAGTCGCCGACCGCTGGTTCCCGAGTACGGTGGAGCCGCGCTGGCCAGCGGCGACGTGTGGTCGTCGCACAGGACGCGCAGGAAACCGGGGGAGACTTCGTTCCCAGGAGTCAGATGATCCCCGCGGATCAATCGCCGCGTGACAGGGGGAGGGCCGGTGTCGCACAACGCCTGGATGCGGGCATACCGCTTCCGCTGCGGCTTGAGCTGGTCAATTTGCCGCTGGAGTTCGGCGATCGCTTGCCGATCCTCCTCGGCGAACGCTTGCTGGATCGATTCCGGAGTCACCTTCAATGTCGCGTCAAACCGCGACGCAAGGAATTTCTGGATTTCGTTCCGTTTGTCTGCCGGGAGTTCGATCGCCTGTCGGCTGTCGGCCCGAATCGCTTCGGGAAGAGTCGCCAGCTTTTCCGTAAACAGCCGCTCGCGGACCGGTCGGCGGAGTTCCTCGGCGCGGCGGTCCAATTCGGCGATTTGGCGGTCGATTTCCTCGTTGTGCAATTCGATCGCCTGCCGTTCCACCGGCGACACGTCCGGCAAACCGCGCTGCTCAATCTTCGGATCGTAAGGGAAGACGATCTTCCAATCGCCAGGGTTGTACGCCGGTGTGAACAGCGCCATCAGTCGGTAATAGTCCTCCTGTGGAATCGGATCGAACTTGTGGTCGTGGCAGCGGGCGCAATTCAACGTCAACCCCAGGACACTGGTGCCGACAATCTCCAGCGTATCATGCAGGACGGCGAAGTGATTCTGCGGGATGTTGCCTACATCCTCGTGCGTGAAGTCGGCGGCTGTCCGCAGATAGCCGGTGGCGGCGAGCAAGCGTCGAATCTCCGGCGTGAACGTCGGCGCGGTGCGCCAGTCCGCCAGCTCATCTCCCGCCAGTTGCTCGGTCAGAAAGCGGTCGTAAGGGATGTCCTGATTGAAGGCGCTGATCACGTAGTCGCGATACAGCCACTTCCCTTCACTGGTGATGATGTTGTCCGGATCGACGTCGAAGCCGACGGTGTCCACATAACCGGCCACGTCGAGCCAATGCCGTCCCCAGCGCTCGCCAAACCGGGGAGAGGCCAGCGCCCGATCCACCAGCCGCTCATAGGCATCGTCCGCCTCGTCCGCCACGAACGAGGCGACCTCGTCAGTCGCCGGCGGAATCCCCGCCAGGTCCAGCCAAACGCGGCGCGCCAGCGTCGGTCGATCGGCGTCGGCGGAAAACGTCAACCCCTGCTCTTCCAGCCGGGCCAGGAGAAAGGCATCGATCGGCGACCGGACCCGCGCGGTAGAGCGGACACCAGGCGCCGCCGGACGCGAGACACTTTGAAAAGCCCAGAACCGACGATCGTTTGCCGAAACCGGTTCGGCATTCGCCTTCACACTCGCGGATGCAACCGCCACTTCCCCGGCGAGAACCCCGCCGCCGGTCCCTTCACCAGCGCATCCCCCTTTTCCGGCGCAAGTCCAGCCAGCCAACAGCGCCGTCAAAGCCCAAGCCGCATATCGAACGAAAATGACTCGGCCAACTGGATTCGGCACGTCCATCCCGAAATGCTCCACATGTGCGGCCCCAAATGAAGTCATCAGGCGACAACGCATCCAACGTACCCGATGCGTGGCGAGGTCACAAGCGAATCAAGGCCATCGAATCAAGGCCATCAATGGGCGCAC
The DNA here is from genome assembly GCA_046152955.1 of Planctomycetales bacterium. Taxonomy (GTDB): domain Bacteria; phylum Planctomycetota; class Planctomycetia; order Planctomycetales; family Planctomycetaceae; genus SIAF01. The sequence continues at coordinate 7,505 of JBJXGA010000359.1, forward strand.
GGCATGCTATGCATTCGACCCCTGCCGGCTCGCCCGGCAGGTGAGCGAGATTCGCAAGGCTAGAACGACGCTGCTTAGAGGACGTTCGACCCCTGCCACCTTGAGTGGCAGGTGAAGAAGATTCGGCAGGACGGACATTCTCCGCACAGCCAGCTTTCGATACACACTCGGCCAATCGCAACTCTCGACTGAATTGGCAAGATGCCATAAACTGACGCAATGGTCACCGTGCCGCCAACGCCCGACGCCGATGGGAGATGATGCCATGAAAAGTCCCTTTCCCGGAATGGATCCCTATCTCGAAGCGCATTGGGGAGATGTGCATACGAGCCTCATCACCTACGCTCGCGATTTGCTTCAACCTCAACTTCCCGCCGACCTGAAGGTGCGCGTGGAGGAGCGAATCTCCGTCCAGGATCCAGACGACGACTCGCAGCCTGACGGCTATTTTCCCGACGTGCGAATCGTTGAGCGGCCGACATCGCAACTTTTCAGCTCCGCGGCAACCGCCACGCTCGAAGTCGCCGAGCCAATCAAAGTTCCCCGAATGCTCGAATCGCCGACCGAACGCTCATTGCAGATCATCGACACGCGATCGGGAAATCGGATAGTGACCACGATCGAGATTCTCAGCCCAGCCAATAAGATCGACGCGAAAGGGCGATCGGCATATCGCAAAAAGCAGCGGCAATTGGAACAAGGGGACGTGAATCTGGTGGAGATCGATCTTTTGCGCGAAGGATCGTACGTGCTACTGGCCCCTTGGGATGCCGTCCCCCGGTCCTGTCGCGGTACCTACCGCGTCTCCGTCAGCCGGGCTACTGACCCCGAGTACATCGAAATGTATCGTGTCTTGCTGCGTCAACCCTTGCCCACCATCCGGGTTCCGTTGCGGCCCAGCGACTCCGACGCGCAACTCAACTTGCAAAGGCTGATCGAAGCCGCCTACGAAAACGGCGGATACGACGACATCGACTACCGTGTCGAACCAATCCCGCCTTTCTCTCCCGAGGACGCCGCCTGGGCCGATGCCCTGTTGCGAGCCGCCAAGCTTAGAAATTGAAAAAGGGTTTACCCAACAGCTTTTGCAAGGAGTTCGATCAATGAGAGAGTCAGTCACGTATCAGGCGATTCTGAGAGAGGGGCGCGAAGAAGGCCGCGAGGAAGCTCGCCGGATTCTAATAGCGATGGGGACCAAGCGTTTTGGCAAGCCCACGGCGAAGGTCCGCAGGGCGATTGGGGAAATCACAGAGGCGGCCGTATTTGAAAGTCTCGCCACCCGTTTGCTGGAAGTCGAGAGTTGGGCTGACCTGCTCGCTGACGTATAGTTGGCCTGAACGCTGCTGAAACGAGATTTCACGTCCACTGCCGACACTGATCAGAGGTTGGTACCCAGGGCCGGGCGACGCTCGTACTACAATGTCCGACCGACAACCGCAGAATCCAACAGGACCACAGGCCGACAGGCCGACAGGCCGACAAATCGGCCGCCCCGACTCACAATTCCCCACCATCCTCCATCCACCAATTACTCTCTACCCTCCACCATCGACTCTCTTCTTTCACCTCCCCAACCATGGGCATCCTCATCGCCGCCGCGGTCACTTCGGTTCTTAGCCTGGCCTTGGTGGGCGGAGTGCTGTTCTACCGGTCGCCGCGTTCCACATGGTGGGTGCTGGCGCTGGCCATCCTGGTGCAGTTGCCGATGTGTGCGGCGGCGTACTATGGCGTTCGCGTTCCCTTGCAGGAGGGGGTTCAGAAACTAGTTGGCGAGGGGGACTTGTTTGGGTTTCTGACGACGTTCTCGGCGCCGCTGACGGAAGAGCCAGCGAAATTGTGGCCCCTGTTGATTCCGCTGTTTCGTCGATTTGCGACCAATGAGAATCGAGTGCGGCTGGCGATGGCGCTGGGATTGGGATTCGGGCTGGGAGAAATCTGGTTCCTGGCGCACGTGATCTTCACCAAGGATCCGCAGAGCGCGGGGCTCCCCTGGTATCAGCTTGGCGGATTTCTGAACGAGCGGTTCATGGTCTGTCTGATGCATGGGGTGTTCACGGCGACGGCGCTGTACGTCGGCGGCTGGCGGGGATTTGTCGGGGCCTGCGTGCTGCACTATCTGGTGAATTTTCCGATCTATTTGGGGAAGATCGATGCGGGAGGGTTGGGGAAAGAGACGTACCAGGTGCTCCTGTCGCTGTGGGTCGCGATCTACTTCATCGGGATGCTCGCGCTCCTGGCCTTCATGTCGGCGGGAAATTGGCAGGTGGGAAAAATGATCTTCGGCGAGGCGACTTGCCCCGACTGCCAGACGGTGTACCCGCGGCCGCTGTTGGGGCTGAACCTGGGACCGAAACGGTACGAGCGCTGTCCGCATTGCCGGAAGTGGCATTTGTTGTGAGAGATGAGGGGGCTTGGCGCCAGTGCCATGTTTGCCTTCTAATGGGTCTCCGGAACTGATGAATACATAAGCACATGCGTCGATTGAGGCCATTCCCTCCGGAGGTGGCCCACCACATGACCCACCACATGACCCACCACATGACCCACCACATGGCCCACCACATGGCCCACCACATGGCCCACCACATGGCCAACCACATGGCCAACCAGTTGGCCCACCAGATGGCAGACCTGGTGACGCACGCGACGGCCTGAACGCGGACACGACCCCAGCGGGGTCAGAGCAATTAGCCGGGGGTTGAGCGCAGCGATTACCCCCGGTTCGAGACCCGGATTTCTTCAGACCCCGGAAGGGGGCCCAGGGAAATCCAGTCTCAAAGGAGGGCAAACCAAGTCGCCAATCGTGGCGTGCCGCCGAACGCCGACGCTGGCAGCTTCGCCTACGGGCTGTCCCCAACCCCTGGACATTAACGGGCGTGCTGCGGCCTGATATAATGATGGCTTGGAGAGAACGTCTCCCCAGGCGCCGCTGGCCCTGGTTGGAGGGAATCTGTCGCGCCGGGCCGTTTTCGGAGTGGATCGATGAAGATCGTTCGTGCCAAGCTGCTGGTTTTGTTCGGTGTCGCAGCCCCCTTCGGTGTCGCCGCGCTGACCGCCGCACCGCTGGAGACGTGCTCCGCGGCGGAGCCGTCGGGAGCTGCCGCACCCGTCGACTACAACCGGCAGATTCGTCCGCTGTTGTCGAATCTCTGTTTTCGCTGCCACGGGCCGGATGCCAACGAGCGGCAGTCGGGGCTGCGGCTGGATGTGCGGGATCAGGCATTGGAACCGGCGGAGTCGGGAAAACGGGCGATTGTCCCAGGCAAACCGGAGCAGAGCCGGCTGCTGGATCGCATCTTTTCGACCGATCCGGGGGAAGTGATGCCCCCGCCGGAAACGAACAAGACCCTCAGCGACGCCGACAAAGAACTGCTCAAGCGGTGGATTGCCGAGGGGGCTCAGTACCGCGAGCACTGGGCGTTCGTCCCCCCCCGGCGACCTCCGGAGCCGCCGGTCACGCAGCGGGGGTGGGCCAAGAACGCCATCGACCGGTTCATCCTGGCGCGGCTGGAACAGTCCGGGCTGCGTCCGTCGCCTCAGGCCGATCGGGCCACGCTGATCCGCCGCGTCACGCTCGACCTGACGGGGTTGCCCCCCACCCCCG
>JBJXGA010000364.1:0-3358 GCA_046152955.1 Planctomycetales bacterium
TCCAGCGACATAGGTAATCACTCGATTGTTGTTCGTGCGGAGGATGGTCGAGGCGGTGCCACGGAACAAACCTTCACACTGGCCGTCATGACCCCGCCGCCCAATCGTCCACCCGTGATCACATCCACGCCAAAGGTGTCGGCGAACATTGGGACGGAGTACGAGTACGCTGTTGCAGCGACCGACCACGATGGCGACACACTTTCCTATTCATTTTCACGCACTGAATATGAAGAGGTCGTCATTGACGACGACCCTGTGGGGTATTGGCGTCTGGGAGACACGCTTTCCGCCGTCGCGACAGATTCGTCAGGCAATAATCTGCATGGACAGTATGTCGGCTTACCGTCCCTGGGAATCGTTGGTGCACTTGCGGAAAACACCGATTCGGCCGCACGATTTGCTGGCGGGCCATTTGTTACGGTCGCCGATCGTCCGGCCTTGCGGCCCTCACAAATTACGCTCGAAGCCTGGGTCAGGCCCGCCAGCCCGCCGGCCTTCCGTTCGATTGTCATGAAGAGCAGCAACGGGAACTGGCTCGACGGATACGGGCTCGCCGCCTACTACTACGGCAATAACGACATTCACTTCTTTGTCAATAACTCTTCGAGTGGCGAGGTTTCCGGGATTATTCCGCTTGATACCTGGTCGCATGTCGTGGGCACCTATGACGGTAGGCATCTCAGACTGTTTGTCAACGGCGTTCTGACAGGTGAGGCCCCCTACAATGAAGCAATCGCTCACTCGACAGCGCCACTGCGTATCGGTTCCGGAGCCGGTGACTTTCATTGGAATGGCGATCTGGATGAAGTCGCCATTTACGATTCGGCTCTCAGTGCTGATCAGGTCCTTGAACACTTTGAGCTGGGTCGGAATGGACCGCGCGGCGTTGATTCTCCGCATGGAATGACCATCGATGAGAGCACCGGCGTGATCTCCTGGACGCCCGCCGGCGCGCAAGTGGGCCTGCATAAGGTCATTTTTGATGTAACCGACGGTCGAGGAGGTACCGCCAGCCAGTCCTATGTCGTCCAGGTTGACCGTGCGGCTGGCAATCGCGCTCCGATGATCGTTAGCAGGCCTCCCACCAGCCTGCGTCTGGGCGAGAACTTGAGATATGTGATAGAGGTTGCGGATGCCGACGGTGAGACGGCCACAGTGAGTCTGCTCGACTCTCCTCACGATGCCCGATTGCCACTGGACGAGCCAATCGTCACATGGTGGCCAACCGAGGTTGGGCTCTTCACCTTCGAGATTGTTGCTGACGATGGCGCTGGAGGGTTAGCGAAACAAAGATTCATCATTGAGGTGATCGAGCCCGCAGGCGGGGCAATTCGAGGTACGAAGTTCCTTTCGAAACGACTCCCTTGGGACAGTAGTGAAGAACTCGGCTTGACGCCAGCGGACGTCGTCATTCATCCAGATTTCGAATCGTTATATTCCGCCTACAAATTGGGGCCGGTGCCCGGTGTTCCAAACCCCTATGGCGGCTTGACACTTAAATTTGACGATCCGAATGTACTCCTGATAGGCGGAAGTGCGAACAGAGAGTCGGGTCAACTCTATGCCGTCGATGTAATCCGAGGTCCCGGAGGGCATATTACTGGATTTGCAGACACGGCAAGGGTCGTTTCCGACGCTGCCTACAACGACGGTGGAATCGTTTACGGCCCAGATGGTGTCTTGTTTTTCTCTCAGTGGCCGGTAAACGGATTGGGTCAAATTGCCCCCGGGAGCAGCACGACGAATAAGGTCGTCTCACTTGCGCCTTACGGAGTTGGTGGTGGCGGACCGGGCGGTCTCGCCTTCGTGCCGCCGGGAATACCCGGAGCTGGCCAACTTAAGCTTGCGTCGTGGCCGGGTGGTCTGTGGTACACGATTGACATCGCACCAGATGGCTCAGGCACATTTGATGTCACTGGTGCAACGCAGCATGCGCCAATTTTCGGCGGACCTGAAGGAATTCAGTACGTTCCGATTGTCTCTCCCGGATTTTCATCACCTGCAGTACTGGTTGCGAACTTCGGTGCATTTTCTGGAAATGTTGCAGCATACAACGTGGACGCCAACGGTGATCCAATTCCCGAAACTGGCATCGAATTCATTCATGGCTTAAGGGGCGCGGAAGGCGCTTTCCTCGATCCTTATACCGGTGATTTGCTGGTCTCAACCCACGCAAACATCTCCGAAGTCTATGTGGTCCACGGATTCACACCGCCACTCTCGATCGGTGCGGGACTCGCGGGCTTCGTAATCTACCTCGACCAGGACGAAGACGGATCGCGAGATCAAGACGAGCCATTTGCGGTGACGGACGAGTACGGTCACTACGAGTTCACAGATCTGACGCCCGGCTCGTACATCGTCCGCGAAGAGTATCAGGCAGGTTTCGTCCAGACATTTCCCGACACCGGATCTCACCTTATCACAATACAGGGCGAGGAAATCCTATCTTCGATCCACTTTATGAACGAGTTTGTCGGCGTCTCGCCTGAAATTCGCAGCACCGCTCCGACGCACGCCACCGTCGGAGAGCTTTACCGTTACCCCGTCTCAGCAGCAGCTGCCGGGTTTGAAAGCCAACTGTCGTTCTCGCTTACTGTCGCGCCAAACGGAATGGCGGTGACATCGGACACGGGAATCGTGGCGTGGCAGCCTGATGCGGATCAACTAGGAACGCAGGACGTGATCCTCCGCGTCGAAGATGGCCTCGGTGGCTTTGCGCTGCAGGCATTTCAGATCACGGTTGAAGCCGCGAATGTCGCACCGGTCATCACATCATCGCCCCCGGCCGTGGCGGTCATCGGCGAGACGTTCAGCTATTCGGTGCTTGCTCAGGATGCGGACGAGGATTCGCTCACGTATCGGCTTGACCTGGCGCCAGCCGGAATGGTGATCGATTCCGCGACAGGAGTCATCTCCTGGACGCCCGAGCCGGTTGGTGGACCCTGGTCCGTTCTGGTGCGCGTGGAAGACGGTCGTGGTGGATTCGACGAGCAGAGTTTCTCCCTCGGCCTGACCGACCCCGTGGTCGATCTCACGATCTCCAATGTCGATCAATCGGGGCTCGTATTCGACGGGCAGCGATTGACCGTCGCCGGCCCAATCTCGGCTCGTGTCACGAATCTCGGGTCGCTGGATATCACCACGCCGTTCCGGGTGACGTTCTTCGAAGATCGCAATGGCAATAACACGTTTGAGCCACAGACGGACAACATCCTGGGCAGCGACACCGTTGCGAGTCCCCTGACGGCCGGCGAAAGCAACAATGTCAGTGCAATACTGACAGGCTCGGCTCTGTTCACCAACAACCGCATCTGGGCAATCGTCGACAGCGAGAGCGTCATTCCGGAATCTG
>JBJXGA010000376.1:0-8092 GCA_046152955.1 Planctomycetales bacterium
GTCGCTTCTTCCGGACAGCTCGTAACGCCGAATTTAACGGCCCAACTGTCACCTCAAAGGTCGCATTCATCTGCCACGCGGCCCCCGGTGTGCCCAGAAATTGGCAAAATGTCGTGAACGGTTACCCAATCAGCGAAGGTTCGTACACGACTTCGTCTGGCAAGTGAATCGTACGTGCCTGTGGAACACCACAGCCGGTCAAAAGCAACGCCAAGCACACAGGCCATTGCCAACGAGTTCGTGTTGACATCACCTCTCCTTCTCACGCTTGATCGCGGCTAACGACACAGCTCAGCAGCCCAGGCCGCCGAGTGCGCTACACGTCACGAAAAACCTACATGCGGCCCCGGTCTGCTGCAGCGATTGGTTTGGCATCTATGCCCCGCACCAGAGACAGTACAACGCCCACCCGCCCAAAGCCAGCATGTCAAACCCGCCTGCGACAAACCCTCGCGGAGAACGGCCACCCAATGCCATCGACTGGAGCGCCTTATGGGGCGCGACGAGGCAGACCAGCCCCTTGCCCACCAGCAGCCACCCCAATCCGGTCAGCACCGCCCCCGGCCACGACCAAGAGCCGTGCCCGGCGACGACGGCCGCGCCGGAGACCAAGTTCAGTCCACCGTTCACAAACGCCCCCGGGTGGCCGCAGGCGTGCAGTTGCCGGTACGCCTCGGACCAGTCCCCCGGTCGCAACACATGGGACAGGCCGACGACGACGAGTGTGATCGCCATGTACCATTCAACGGTGCGCTCCACTCAGCCCCCCTCCTGCCGCCGAACGACCAAGGTCACCGGCCGGCGGCATCATGGGCCGATGAACTCCCAGAAACCGATCATGCCGCCGGGTCTGGTGCAGCGTTTTGTTCGGCGTCCAGTCTGAAACTTGCGCAAACCCTGAACGTCCCATACCAGAATGGATTCCGCGAGCCACAGCGTGTTCTCCTTCTCCTTGTATAGTTGATCGTCAACGCCGGACGCCAGCATGCGACCATCGGGAGAGAAGGCGAGCAGGAGCACCTTTGCCCGATGGCCGGGTGGCAAATCGGTCTGAGCCTGCATCCATGTGGCATTGGCGATCAACAGCGTTGCAATGGCCGCCGTTGTGATCATTCTTCTTCGCAACATGGAATTTCTCGGAGAAGCCATCCTGCCGCCGAACGATCCAGCTCAGCAGCGGCGGGGACCGAGTGAGCTGTGAACTCCAGAAAGCCCACCTGCCCCCGCCGTCTGCTACAGCGCCTGGTTCGGCGCGACGCCTACGCGCTATACGGGAACGTCCCGACATACACCAGCGAGCAGCCCTCGGGATGGTCGGCGCGGTTGGGGGCGAACACGCAGATCGCCGCATCCGCCAGCCGCGACCGATCCAGCCGCGGCAGCCGCTGATCGGAGTACGACGCGCCGGCCAGCAACGCGCTCAGCGGCACGGCCGACCCGCACTCGGACGGGATGGCCTCGATGCAACCCGGCTCGTACTCGGACAGACCGACCTCCCGCATGAACGCCGACGGAATGCCGTCGCCGTCCTCGCTGTACGTCTCGTCGATGTACGCCCGCATCTCTTCGAACGACCGGAACCGGCCCGTTGTTTCGTAAGTCGCCTGGCAATCAATTTTTACGCGTCTGTCTCGCCAAATTGTGGGGGATAGACTGTTTCAGCATAGTGCTCATCGGCCGGCAAGTCAAAACGTCGGCGGGGCTACGATCTCCCCGCGCACCTCGGTTCAAAACAGGGGTGTAAATCATCGTCGTGCGAACGTCGCTATGGCCCAGGCCAATGGTTTTATGGAGGGCAGTGATCGGTTCCAGCCAGATCTGCCCCGGCTCGACCTTCGAGATCCAGAAGTGGTCTTCAATTGTCTCCGTCTGCTTCCCGGAAGGCCGTCCGTTGACAACGGAGTTGAAGAGCTCAAGCAGCGTCGGTGAATTGAACGGCAACGGTGCGCGATTGCAGTGCGTCGATTCCGGCCGGAGAGAATGTCGGTGCGATCCCGATCGCATCGTCGAACTGGTTGTCGCCGTCGAAATCCCAGGCGTAGGCGAGCGAGGCGCTGCTTTGATTCGGATCGCTGCTGGCCGACGCATCGAGTTGCACCGTGCCACCGCGGACCACCAGGTAGGGTCCGCCGGCGCGCGCCACCGGAGGCTGGTTGAGAATCCGCGTGACGGTCAACGTGACGTCATTGTTGTTCGTCCCTCCCTGATACGAGATCGTGAATTCGAACTGCCCGGCAACAAGAGGCGCTCCCTCCGGAAGCTCCGCAAACGTACTGACGATCGCATCCGACTCGTCGTTGCTGATGATCGTAAATTGGTCGCCGAGAATGGGAGTAAAGCCATTGATCAACGTGATACGCAACTCGCCGGCAAGGGTGACAGTCCCATTGACCACGATCTGGCCGTACTTTGTCCCGGCAATGCGTCCACCGATTCGTTCGTTCAAGACCCCCGTGGATGATTGCGTATATCCGGTGGCGGGAACCGGTGGAGTTGGCGAGGGACCGTCACCTCATCGCTCACTGTATAGTTAGCCGGGACGTTCCCTTCGACTGATCCTCCGTGAATGTCAACGTCTCCGGTAATCGTCCCCCCAGTCGCGGCCGTGCTGCCACCAGCTTGAACAAACCCACAGCTGACGTTGAGAATGCCGTTTCGGATTTCAACGCGGCCACTGTTGAAAAGATCCATCTGCAAATACGTTGTGCCGTTTCCTCCCGACTTGATGAACAGCCCCTCAATGGTGAATGTCGGGCAGATCGGGCCGCTGTCTCCGAACGTGCCATCGGTCTGGTCGTCGAATGTTCCTGAGAGCCGATTCGTAATCGCGGCTCCGTTCACAACGGCCACGTTTCCTCCGGTCCAGGTGGCGTCGCCGGCGTTGTACAGCAGCACGTCGTCGAGCGTTCCGCCCGAGAACTGCATCCGGGCAGTTGGGGCGACATGAATCACCGCATCTGCCAACGTGCCACCCGATCGCCCGGATGCGAGCCCGCGGTATATCTGCACACCCGGCTAACGCAGTCTCCTGAGCCTCGGAAAGACTATCGAAGCTCACCGTCGCAATCGCCGTCAACAAGCCTGTCACGTTGCGGAAATGATGAGACGGCGCCGACGGGGAAACGCCTGCCCGCCGTGCACATTCTCGCAAGGTGAACTCCGCGATGCCCTTTTCTTCCAGCAGTCGTTCACCCACCTCGATCAAGTAGCGCCTTAGGTCGCCGTGGTGATAGCCCTGCTGCAAGGGCGTCTTTGGCTTGGATTTCATGTTTGGTTTCTGCGCAGTTCGAAATCTGCACAGTGTCCAAATTAAATCTTGACACTGTTCAGATTCCATTGTAGGTTGCTCGCGGCAACACGGCAAGCGGCATTCAATATAGGTGAGAGATCGTGATTGACATTTTATTCACGGCTGGCAACTTGTTAGCGGTGGCGAGTTGGGGGCTCCTCATTTTCTTGCCCCAGTGGAGAGGAGTGGCTCAGTCCGCTTCGACTGTCGTGGCGCCGGTCCTGCTCTCGGTGGCCTACTCGGCTCTGATCGGCGTGTGGTGGAGTCGTGGTCAAGGAGGGTTCAGCTCACTGGACGAGGTTCACGCTCTATTTCAGACCCGGGGGGCGCTCCTCGCAGGATGGCTTCACTACCTGGCGTTCGACCTCATGATTGGCGCTTGGATTGCCCGAAATTCACGGCATGAGGGAATTCCGCACTTTGTGGTAATCCCGATTTTGATCCTGACTTTTCTCTTCGGCCCGATGGGTTATCTGGCTTCGCTGATCGTTCGGGCCACCTGGCAAATTGGGGCAACCCGACCGGGGCAGATGACAGAACGCTGGCAATTCAATCGGACCTTAACCAGTCTTGCCGGACGTGAGCCGCGACTGATGGCATCTGCCTGCATGTGCTTCGCGACGGGCATCCCGATCGCTGTCGCCGCTATGCTTGATGATCGCACCCTGGAAGATGTCAACGTCTGGACCAAGCCCCTGAAGTTCTTGGTATCCACAGGCCTATTCTTGGCAACCCTCGGCTTCTTCATGCCGATGACTAGTGAAGCGTTCCGCAGGTCGGCGTCGGGCCGCTTCGTTGTCTGGGGCTCGATCGCCACAACCGCCTTGGAGTTGGTTTACATCATCTGGCGGGCGTCACGAGGAGAGGCCTCGCATTTCAACACATCGACGCTCCTGGCTGGTATCCTGTATGGACTGATGGCGATCGCCGCGATCACGCTCGCCGCGACCGGGGTCGATCCTCGCCTGGGGTATCGCACGGAGCGATGCGACGCATACCCACCCGACCTATCGGCTGGCAGTCGTGCTCGGCCTGATCTTAACGTTCGTCCTCGGGGCCACGAGCGGGGTTGTTGTTTCGGTCGCCCCCGGACATTTCGTGGGGTCGGTTTCTGCTAGCGATTCAATCCTACCCGTGGTCGGCTGGTCGCGGTCCGTGGGAGATTTGAGGGTTCCCCACTTCATGGGACTTCACGCCCAACAAATGATACCGAGCGTAGGGTTTCTCGTCGCTGGGCTGAACCGTGGCAGGGCGGTGGTGATTGGCTGCGCCTGCGGGTATTCGATCGTCGTTATCGGCCTGTTTCTCCAAGCTCTCGCTGGGCATCCCGTGCTGCCCGGTTGACGGCGAATGTCGATCGCCACGCGCGATGCCAGCCCTGAGATCATCAGATCCGGCGAAAATGCTGAAGCAAGGAATGGAATTGTGAGTTCTGACATACTGCTGTGGCTGAGAACCGCCTCACTGAAAAGAGCGAGTTCAATTCGTCTCGAGAGGGGGAGGAGGAAACGGGGTCAGAGGACTCTTTTTTCGGTCGGCCTCTTGGTCTGATTGCGGCCTGAAGTCCCCCTCGAACGACGCGGGTCTTGGTCCAACGGGCATCGCCAAAGGGAATTCCATGCTGAACGCATGACCGAAGTGCCTTGAGCTCTACTTCGGTCTCCGCGTTGCTTACCCGGTTTTGCCTAAGTCGAGAACGTGGGGGATCGTTTGTGTCGGACAGCCAGTGGCGCGCACTGGCTGGTTTGCGCAGACGAAGGGCAAAGCCCCGTGTCCACTCTTCGGCACGGCCTGCAAAATTGGCACGCATCTGACCCCGGACGCTCAGCGCCCAGGTTTTCCCGGCGGCTTCGGCTAGGTTGTGGGGCTGGTCGGATACGGAGAGGCAGAGACCGTTGTCCCCGCGGTCTGTGTCGTCGTCTGGGGATAGGTTGTCCGCGGATTTCCGCTGGGGATTGGATACGGTGTCGATCCGCCGACCACCGCGGCAGTCTCCAACTGTTTCAAGGCGGCTGGACCGGAGGTTTGCGGGAGTGTCAGTGTCGGATGTCTGGGAAGTTGCATGATCAGGTTCCTGAAGTGAAGGTTCGGGCATTGACAAGTTCAGACAAAAACGTCTGCCACGCAGCCCCCATGCGCTGCGCGGAAAATCGGCGGCGGACCAGCGTGCGGCAACGGTGGACACGTTTGTGCCGCTCGCGGATCGCCTGACGGATGGCGCCCGCCAAAACCTGCGGCGAGGGGCCAGAGGGGATGATGACCGCCACGTCGTGTCGGTCGATCAATTCGGCGACAATTCCCACGCGGGTGCTGACGACCGGCACACGAGCCCCCCACGCTTCCGCGACTGCCAGGCAGAAGCTCTCAAACTGCGACAGGCAAACCAGGACGTCCAAACCGGGAAGCAACTCCGCCGCCGCTTGAGGGCTTCTCCCCGCCAGGTGGACGAAGCGCGACGTTGTGGCGGCAATCTCTGGCAGCAGGTTAGCGCAATCCGGACCGATAAACACGGCACGGTACTGTGGCGGCAACGCCTGGATGCCGCGCGCCAAACTGATAGGATCCTTTTCCGGCGAAAGGCGTCCCACAAATCCGACCGCCAGCTCCTGGTCGCTGATTCCCATCTCGCGGCGCGCGTTACGGCGCGTTGCCCCTTTCAGACACTCGGCGGTGGGGAACTCCACGCCGTTGTGGATGATCTGCACCTGCTCGCGAACGTGTTCGGGAAACGCCTCGACGGCGCTCCTGGAGACCGCCACAAACCGCGTGGCGCACCGCGATGAATGGGACAGGACATTCCGCGCCCAGGCGCTCTCCCCAGGGCCATGTGATACGGCCACCAGCGGAATCGCCGTCTCGGGAAACCGGGTATCCAATCCGGAAACTCCGGCTTGAATCATCACATCTGGCCGCGTCTGGCGGATCGCTGCGGCGATTCCTGCGCGGACTTTCTCTTCTGTCTCGCTCCCCATCCCAAACACAGCGCAGCCCTGCGCCACGATCTCCTGCAGCGCTTCGTCATAGACGTCCAAGTGCTCCGTATCGCTCAATACACCCAGACAGACCCAATCCAGCCCCGGCGCATTTCGCATCAGCGTCAGCAACCAGGTCGTGATGCCGCCGATCACGGCGTTGGCCACCAGCACCATCACACGCGGCCGACGGGGGGCGGCGACGGCGCGGGCCAGGTAGTTCTGCCACTCCTCCATCGCCCTGGCCACTGTCAGCCGATCCACCGCCTGGCGGGCAGCGCACTTCAGCCGCCGGTTCCCAAACGCCGCGGAAATCGCGGTCGCCAATTCTCGGGGGGTCGCGCCCGGGGGGACCGTGATCGCGCAATGGGCCCAGGGGGGCTCCGCCAGCGCCCCCACTCCCGCCGTGGCAACCGTCGGTATCCCCAGTCGCCACGCTTCCGCCAGCGTGTTGGAAAAGCCTTCGTCCGACGAGGGATAGGCCAGCACGTCCAGCGCCGACAGCACGCCTCCCACGTCGCGCGTCCAGGGGAGCAGCAGCCCCCTTCCGGCAAGCTGGCGGGAGCAGAGTTCCGCAACGCGCGCTTCATACTCGGAAAAGACCCCTGTCCGCCCCACACACACGACGCGCCAGCCCGCGTCCAGCAACCGGACAGACTCCAACAGCGACTCAATCCCTTTGTCGGAGGCGATCCGTCCCAGGTAACCGACCACCCGATCCTTTGGCTGACATCCCCATTCCTCCCGGAGCTGATCCCGACTCCGCGCCGGGATGAGGCGTCCTCCGTCGATCCCCGGATAAATCACAGCCACGCGCTGCCAAAGGACGCTCGGAAAGGCCTCGACGCTCCGTGCCGAGTTGGCCACGTAATGCCGCGTCAGGAGCGCCTGCTCCCGCAGGAATTCTTCCTGAAACGCTCCGCTGGCTTTGGAGGTGACCACCACGATTCCCCGATATTCCCCAGGGAGAGCCGCGGCGAGTTCCGAGACTCCCCAGACGACCAGCGCGTCGGCCACTTGAGTGATCCTGTGCAACCCCTCGGCAAACGGCACATCGGTCACGTGCTTGGGATGAACCGACATCCCCCCAGGCTGATAGACCACAGGCACGCGGGGATGCTCGATCGGCAATTCCGGACAGAGAGGATAGGAATGCTGCACGACGATCCCGGTGCATACCAACACCGCAGGATCGGACGCTGTGACAATTTGCACCACGTCATGCTCGGCGCCCCCAAACGTCAGGGAGCGCAACGCGAACGCCACGCGAATCGGCCCGGATGGCATGCTCAACGACTTCATCAGGAGTGAAGGGAACCCCGAAATGCAGTACTGATTGCCGTAGGTTATCCGATGGCCTTCACACAGGTCAATCTTCGGACCGACACCATCGAGCCGGTTGCGATGGAAGGAACGTCCATCCGATTCACGGGTTAGGTGGGGAGCAAAATGATCCTTACCCCAACACGCCGCAGAAAACCGCGTGGATATTTTTTTCTTTTCAAAATTGTCGCTTTCTTAGACCACCTCCTCCCTTGAACGGGGATTAGTTGCGATGTAAGATCAGCCATCGCAGTTCACCCCATCTTTCACGGAGGAAAGCACGCTATGCGCATTCAGGTCGGCAAACCCCTGTTCGCCTGGGATTGTCTCGAGGACAGCCCCTCACTCAAGACCATCCGCGATTTTCTGGCCGTCATCCCAGATGCCAAGCTGTTGGACAACCTGCGGACCTGGCGCGGCAAGGGACGAGACGATTACCCGGTCTCCGCCTTGTGGGGGACGCTCATGTTGACGATCGGGTTGCGGCACACCACGATCGAGAGTTGCC
>JBJXGA010000391.1:0-7060 GCA_046152955.1 Planctomycetales bacterium
CGACCGAAGCGCCGGCGGAGAAGCCGGCCTGATCGATCGCTGCCTGATCCCGGCCGTCCCCGGACGGGCCGGGATTCGATCGGCATCTGATGGGTCGTCATAACAGGCTCCGCACCGCCTGGGCCAGTCGCCGCATCCCTTCGTCCAACCCTTCCAGCGACTGTGTACCGAAGCTGAGCCGCATCTGGTGCCGTGGCCGGGTTGAATCCTCCCCGGCATAACAAATCGAGCCGGGGACATACATCACCCGGTCCACCTGTGTCGCCCGCCGGAACAGCGCGCCATCAAAATTGGTGTCGATCCGCTGGGGAAGGGACATCCAGACGTACAGTCCCCCCTGCGGGCGAACCCAGTTCACCTCCGGGATTCCCGAAAAATACCGCTCCGCCGCGGCCAGCATGGCATCGCGTTTGGCCTTGTAGGTTTGTCGAAGTCGCTCGACGTGTGGCTCGTAGGCTGCCTGTTCAAACACCGTCGCCAGCAGGTGCTGATTGAAATTGGCGGATCCGAAATCCTCGTTCCCTTTGCGATCGCACAAGGGGGGGACCAGCCCGCGCGGGGCCACGCCATAGCCCACGCGAATCCCAGGGGCATAGCTCTTGGAAAATGTCTGCGCCAGGATCACCGTCTCATGCTCCGGGTCGAAACTCCACAGGCTGGGAAGCCGGGGGCCGTCGTAATGTAACTCCCGGTACGCCGCATCCTCCAGAATCATGATCCGGTGTTTCCTGGAGTACCGCCGGGCCAGTTCGACAACTACCGCGCGGCGATCGACTCCCAGGCTGATTCCGGTGGGGTTGTCGTAGTAGCTGACGACATAGATCAACTTCACGCGCGGCAACTCCCCCGATTGGGCAAGCTGCTCCAATTGATCGGCCAGGGCATCGACCTGCAGTCCCTGGTTGTCGGCTGGTATCGGAATCGCCCGGACCCCCAGTCCGTTGAGCGTTCCCAGGTAGGCAAAATAGGTGGGGGCGGCGACGAGGACGATGTCCCCCGGATCGAGCAACACTTCCCCAACCAGAGACAGGAGTTGCTGCGAGCCGGTCGTCAGCAGCAACTGTCCGGAATCGATTCCCAGTCCGTCCACGGAGCAGCCCTCCAGTGTGGCCAAATGCCCCAGCAGCCGCTCGCGTAGTCGTTCGGCCCCCTGGGTCGTGCCGTATTGCAGCGACTGTCGGGCCAGCGCCTCATCGGCGAACAGTGCGGCTGCCGCGGCGGCGGTGGGGGAGACCGGAAGCGTCCCCTGATCCACCAATCCGGCGGCCAGCGAAATGACATCCGGATTCTGGACCGCCTGCTCCATCAGGAAACTGATCGGCTGGCGGCTCCCCCATTGCCAGCGCTGGCTGAGGAGAATCGATGCAGCGGCTGTCAGCGGCATTCGTCCTCCGGCTGCTCGGCTGGTGCGGAAAGAACCAGTCCGGAAAAAACTGGTCTTGTCGCGGGAAAGCGATTCTTGTAGATTCCCGCCCCTCTCATCAAGTTCCAACCCACCTCACCTCCCCGTTCAGGGAACATTTGCCATGCGATGGCTTTGCATCAACCGGGCTGCGCGCCTGGCGGCGGCGGCCTGTTTCGTTGTGATGATCGCCGGCTGCCCGTCATTGAATCAATGGTCCGGCCCCTCCCAAGATCCGTTCCTGTCGGTGATGGAACCGGTCAAAGCGCCTCGCCCCGACAGTCCGCGACTGCAATTGACTTCCACCGTCTCCACGCTTTCCGAGGGAATGCCAGCCAGCGGGCGGGGAGCTCCCGGACCCGATTCGTCGAGCGCGATTGACGAATCCCGCTGATCCGGAATGAATGTGTTCCGTGCTTCATCCGCCGTCACCGGCCCGGTCTCCACATTGTGCGGGACAGCGGGAATGGGGTCGGTGAACAGGACGGCGGCCATCCCTGCTGGCCTGAACCAGATCTGGTCCGGGAGGATCCCCTGTTGGCTGAATGACTGAGAGTATCGATTCTCGTCACGCTGTCAATCAAAATTCCGCGGACCGTCGTAGAGACGTTGGGAAACCGACGCGATCCCGCGTGGCCGTCGTGACGGATGGGAGCCCCATCAGGATTCGTCGATCCCATGCGCGGGGATTTCAGGCGTTTTGAGCGTTGCGTGCGCCGCCGCGCGCGCGTAGACTGGTGACAGAACGTCCATCATTGGGGCAGGGAGTGATTCGGACACGGCGGGCGGAGTTCGCCGATGGCGGGGACGATTCTGATTCGGAGGGATCCGAGTTCTCGAATTTTCCAATCGATTCCACTAGCAGTTGATTGTGGGTGGCGCTCATGACCGCAATTCTCGGCGTCTCGGCGTTTTATCATGATTCGGCCGCGGCGCTCGTGGTTGATGGCGAGATCGTCGCCGCCGCGCAGGAAGAGCGGTTCACCCGTAAAAAGCATGACTATCGCTTTCCGCAGCATGCGGTGGATTACTGTCTGTGCGAAGCCGGGCTGACCCCCCGCGATCTGGATTATGCGGGTTTCTACGATAAACCGCTGACGAAATTCGAGCGCTTGCTGGAAACCTATTTGGCGTTTGCGCCCGCCGGGTATCGGTCGTTCCGGCAGGCGCTCCCTTTGTGGATCAAACAAAAGCTGCACTTGCCCAGGGAAATGAACCGCGGATTGCGGGGGGAATACCAGGGGCGGATTGTCTTCACCGATCACCATATCTCCCATGCCGCTAGTGCGTTTTTTCCGTCGCCGTTCGATGAAGCGGCGGTCCTGACGCTAGACGGCGTGGGAGAATGGTCCACGACCTGCTTTGGAGTCGGACGTGGAAATCAGCTCACGCTGACTCAGGAGTTGAGGTTTCCGCATTCGCTGGGGCTGCTGTATTCCGCGATGACCTATTATACCGGGTTTCGGGTCAATAGCGGGGAGTACAAAGTGATGGGACTGGCCCCCTATGGGCGGCCCATTTACAAAGACCTGCTGCTGGAGAATGTTCTGGATCTGAAGGCGGACGGCTCCTTCCGCATGGACATGAGCTTTTTCAATTATTGTCAGGGACTGACGATGACGTCGGAGAAATTTCATCGGCTGTTCGGCGGCCCTCCGCGTCCTCCGGAGTCGCGAGTCACGCAGCGGGAAATGGACCTGGCGGCCTCCGTCCAGGCGGTGACCGAAGAAATCATGCTCCGCACGGCGCGGCATGTCCACGAACAGACGGGGATGAAAAACCTGGTTCTGGCGGGAGGAGTCGCGCTCAATTGCGTGGGGAATGGCCGCATCCTGCGGGAGGGACCATTCGAGAATCTTTGGATTCAGCCTGCCGCGGGGGATGCCGGCGGAGCGCTCGGCACGGCGCTGTTCATCTGGCATCAGCTCCTGGGGAATCCGCGCGATCCTCGCGGAAAAGACTCGCAGAAAGGCTCGTTTCTGGGGCCGCAATTCATCGAGGCGGAGATCATCGAGGCGCTCGACCGGCAAGGGGCGGTGTATTCCACCTGTGATTCTGATGAGGAACTTTGCGATGAGGTATCCGATCTGATCGCGCAGGAGAAGGTTGTCGGCTGGTTTCAGGGACGGATGGAGTTTGGACCTCGTGCGCTGGGGGCGCGGAGCATTCTGGGAGATGCGCGCAGTTCCAAGATGCAGTCGGTCATGAATTTGAAAATCAAATTCCGGGAGTCGTTCCGACCCTTCGCGCCAATTGTGCTGCACGAGTATGTGGATCGCTATTTTGAGATGCGGCCGTTCCAGGAAAGTCCGTACATGTTGCTCGTGGCCCCGGTCCGGGATGAGCATCGCACGCAATTGGGACCGGAGTATGAGCAGGCCTTTGGCATCGACAAGCTCAACTTCCGCCGTTCGACGAT
The DNA here is from genome assembly GCA_046152955.1 of Planctomycetales bacterium. Classification (GTDB taxonomy): domain Bacteria; phylum Planctomycetota; class Planctomycetia; order Planctomycetales; family Planctomycetaceae; genus SIAF01. The sequence goes on from JBJXGA010000391.1 coordinate 3,822, forward strand.
TCCCGCCGTCACACATGTCGACTATTCCGCGCGGGTGCAGACGGTGGACCGCGATCGCAACCCGTTGTTGCACCGCCTGATGACCCGATTTCATGAAAAGACCAATTGCCCGGTCTTGATCAACACCAGTTTCAATGTCCGCAGCGAACCAATTGTTTGCACTCCGGAAGACGCCTACCGGTGTTTCATGATGACCGACATGGACGTGCTCGTGCTTGGGAGACAAATTGTCCACCGCCAGGAACAGGGACGGCAAATGAGCGAAGGGGAGCGACAGCAGCACTTGGCGCAGTTCCAACTCGATTGATCTCTTCCGAGAGCGTTCCATGAAACTTGTCGAAATCAACTGGAATCCCACGACGCGGCAACTCCGCCAGTTTGGTTTCATCGCGCTGGCGGCCCTTCCGGCGCTGGGCTGGCTGTGGAGCGGAGGCAACTGGACGATCGTCGCCGGCCTGGGGGCTCTGGGGCTCGTTTTGGCGGGGCTGGCGATCGTTGCCCCCCAGGGGCTCAAGCCGGTGTTCCTGCTGTTCACGATTGCCGCCATTCCGATCGGCATTGTCGTCGGTGAGTTGGCGATGCTGTTGATCTATTTCGGGGTGTTCCTACCCATCAGTTGCGTGTTCCGACTGACACGTCGCGACAGTCTGCAACTGCGAATGGATCGAAACGCCACCACCTACTGGCGCCCGAAAGCGCAACCGAACGGGCCTGCCAGCTACTTTCGGCAGTCATAAGCAACGAGGGCTGAGGTTCACTATTTCGAAAGGGAGAAGATGTTGCAGGAAAGTCGCTCAAATACTGCATCGGCAACTACCGGCGCGCCGGGAGAATTCGAACAGCTCGGCAAGGAAAAACAACTGTCGCTTTTCACGGAGTTTTGGCTGTTCATCTCCGAGAACAAGAAGTGGTGGCTGATTCCGATTCTGCTGGTGATGTCGCTGCTGGGAGTGCTGACGGCTCTCAGCATGACCGGCGCCGCTCCGTTCATCTATACGCTGTTTTGAGATCCGCTTGAGGGTGCCTGCCGTGGCTGTTGCGAAATGAGCGATGGCCAGAAGGCAGGGCTCTGGACAGGTTCGATCGCGCCGAGCTACTTTGAGAATGCGTCCTCGTGATCTGCCACGAGCCGCGCGACTTCGCGCGCCCCGGCCTCGTTGAAATGGCAATCGTCGTAAAAAAACTCTTCGTGGCCGTTGAGCGAGGTCAGGTCGATGACTGGCGTTCCGGTTTCGCGACCGACTTTCGTCAGTCGGTCGTTGAACAACGCGATCCCCGCCATGAGGGGCGGCAGTGACAGGTATCGACCCTCAGAGAGCTTCCCCAACCATAAGAGACTTTGCGCCTCTTCTCTCAGATCCTCGCTCCAGATCGTCGGCTGGGTCAACAGGACTAGCCGCACGTTTTTGGCGGCAACGGCTGCGACAATCGCTCGCAGTCGCTGCTCGTACGCGTCCAGCGCGCTCTCCAGCGGGGGGAGTTCATCGACCAGGACCGCCGCTTGCCTCAGGCGCCGCCGCTCGACGTACATTTTTCCGGCGCCATCTTCCACCCAAATCCTGGAGGAACTGCGAAACCGCCGGACAAATGTTTGAATCAGCGAGAGGACTCTGGAATGGTGCCAGATTGGCTGCCATTGGAAACTGGAGTCTTCCAGGTCATCCGACAAGGCGTGGGTGCGGCCCAAGAGAGCGTAGGTAAAGTCATTGATGCCTGCCAGAACGATGACCAGGTCCATTTGATCGACCAGGGCGGAGTGGTTGACCAGTTCCAAATGATGGGCGCTGGAATGTCCATTGATACCGACATTGCCCACCCAGTTCTTGTTTCCTGAAGAACCGGCGTTGAGTCGCTCCATAAGCAGATTTGGCCAGGTTTCGACGTCGTCCAGATAAGTGCAAATCGTGGTGCTGCCGCCGATACAGAGGATCCGAAAAGCGCTCTGGCGAGAAGGCATTTCCGGCCCGCGGATCCCCAGCGAATTGGTGGAGTAGTGCGACTCTCCTTCAATGCCCGGCATCACGTTGTCAAGGGGATGAAATACTTTTTGCAGATGCGGGAGTGAAGTGCGGGTCTTAGCGTAGACTTGAGAGGAAAATGGTCCCAGCAGCAAACCTTCCGCGACAATCCAGGAACATGCGAGAGACACCACGCAGAGCTGGAACTTGGCCCAATTTCGTTCCAGAAAACTCCGGCTCCGCGCCGTCATTGAAGTTGCCGCCAGCGCCAATACGAAAAGGGACAACAGCCCCATCAAGAGTTTGTCGAGAGTGGAATCGGTGCGCCATCCGCGGCCGAGTGCGACCGCAGTGTCCATCAATAAAAGGACTGGCAGCGCCGCAAGGATTAACCATTTGCGGCGAAAATTGCTTTGGCTCGGAGACATAACGACCTGCGCGCTGGCCGAACTCGACTAAATCCAAGGATACCGACAGCAATTGATCTGTCAACTAAAATGACGAGTCACTGCGGCTTCGCGGCTCCCTGTGTTAAGAGGACTGGACATGCGACCAAAAGGAACGCGATCGACTTCAGACAATTTCCCGCAGTGCCGCGATCAGGGCGTCGATTTCCGTGTCGGTCCCGATGCTGATCCGCAGTCCGGTCAGGAGTCCTGCGGGGGCGTAGGGGACTTCGGGGAACTTCATGTACCGAATCAGAATCCGTCGCCCCTTCAGCGCCTCGTAGATCTCCTGGTGGCTGCGGGAGGCATGCGTGGACCAGACGAAATTCGCCTGGCTGGGGGGGACGGAAAAGCCCAGCCGCTGCAGTTCCTCCTGCAGGCGACTGCGCGTCGCTCGGATCCGCGCGGCATGGGCCTCCATCCAGCCCCAGTCGTGGAGCGCGGCGGTTGCCGCCGCGAGGGAGAGCGTGTCGCAGTTGTAACTGTCTTTGACCTTGCGCATCCCCTCGATCAATTCCGGACGGGCGATGGCGAAGCCCATGCGAATCCCCGCCAGACTGAACGACTTGCTGAACGAACGGGTAATGATGATTCGTTCCGCTCCCGGACGCTGGAGGAGCTCCCCCCGGTGGGGATGTTCGGTGAAGTCGCCATACGCTTCGTCCAATACCAATAGTCCCCGTGGCGGAACCAGCGCCAGAATGTCGTCATCGGACCACAGCGTTCCCGAAGGAGAATTCGGGTTGGGAAGCAACACGAGCTTGGCTTGAGGAATTACCTTCAGGCACCCCTCCCGGTTCCAGGACCAGTCGGGCTGGAGCAGCAGCCGCTGGTG
>JBJXGA010000403.1:0-49710 GCA_046152955.1 Planctomycetales bacterium
CGCAACGGAAACCGGATAACGACTGCGGGCCGTGGACACGTCCCCGTTTCCGCAAACTGAATGACTCCGATTCCAGATCTTGACGCGCTCGGCGTACGCGCCGACCGTGGAGCTATTGAGCAGTTACTTCTTTTCCGCAATTCGATCAGCCACACTGATGATTAGCAGCCAGCCAGACTTACTCATTCTCATTGAGATTCAGTTGCGCCTTCGGGAAGTCATCAGGCGACTCGTTCTCCCTTCGATGGATCATTGAAGTCCCAAAATCTCCGCCCGAATCGCCAGCAGTGCGGCGCGCAATTGGCCCATCGGAATATTGTTGTGTGTCCCGTGAGGGATTTCGACGAAGTGGGACTGTCGTGCGAGTCGGGCCAGAGTGCGACCGTGCGACACGGGCACGAGGTCGTCGTCGGTTCCGTGGAAGATCGTCACCGGACACTCGACCCGCGGAATTCGTTCGGCGCTGGGCCAGGGATCGAGGAGGAAAAAATGCAGCGGCAACCAGGGATAGTGCCAGCGGACCACGTCGGCCATCCCTGTGAACGTGGAATTCAGGATCACGGCGGCCGGAGTCGGAAGCGCCCTGTGTTCGTCCGACCAGAGCGAAAGGGCGACCGCCCCACCGAGCGATTCGCCGAAGATGACAATGCGGCCTGGCGCGCGCAGCGTGCAGGCATAGTCCCAGACTTGCCGCGCGTCCCGCTCCAGCGAGGCTTGGGAAGGACTACCGGTGCTGTCGGCATACCCCCGGTAATCGAATACCAGCACGTCGAATCCCGCCGAGGCGACTTCGCGCAGATCGGCCAGTCGCTCCAGTCGATGACCGGCGTTTCCAGGAAAGTAAATGACGAGCGGTCTGTTGGCGGGATCCCCCGTCGGCGGATGGGGATGAATCATCCACCCATGGAGAGTCTCGCCATCCGCCGTCTCAAGCTGCACGTCTTCCGCGAGTCCGTCCCCCAGTCCGGCGTCCTTGACGGACAAGGGGGCAGTGGCGCTCGGATGGTAAATCAGTCTGCGTTGCGCCAGAACGAGGATCAGAAGGACTGAGACGCAGGGAACGCACACGTAAATCATCAAGAACCGCAGAATGCGCCGGGGCCATCGTCGTGGCGGCGGGGTATTGTTGGCCGGAACTGCGGCGGTCTCAGGGGTATTCATGGACTGGCTGCCTCGTCATTACGATTCAATCGTGGAGAATCCACACCGCGGCCATTCGGTCCACTGTATTTCGACAACGGAAAGTCACGCGTTTCGCCGGCCTCAGACGCTTGCCAGACGTGGTTCGCATGAACATCGAGGCCGCTCAGCCACCTTCCGCCATGCGCATAGGTATCGATGCAAACCCAGCCTTCCAGTATCAGAGGGATCCCATCCTTCTGAGGCGTGTGCCCGCAAATCACCCGTTTGCCCGAACAGTGCGGTTTCTCAGACCCTCCCAGATGCTTCCACCGCAGAAAATCTGAAGTCTGATTTCGAAGCGACACATTCGATTCCAGCGAGGCATGCACGAAGATGTCGTTGGCCGTTTCCCAAAACGGCTCGGCGGTAACGAGCAGGCGGATATGAGATGCGGGAATGACATTCGTGCTTCCGCCGTACGAAGCGAGAGTTTCTCGTCCCCCGGCGTTCAGCCACGGGCCGTACAGACCACGCCCCGACAAGGCATCGCGCATCATCTGCTCATGATTGCCCATGATCAGAACGACCTGGCAACTCTCGTGCAAAGTGACCAGTGTGTCCAGCACCTGCTTTGTGGCAGGGCCTCGATCGACGACATCCCCCACGAAAACCAGACTGTCTTCCTGAGTCGGCACGATCATCGCCAGCAAGGCCATCAGCGCCCGATGGCAACCATGCACGTCGCCAATCGCAAGAATTCGTCCGGCCATGATTCACTCTCGCACCGCGTCCGTTGGTGAGCTCTTCGATGATCGCTGATCGATCGAATCCGTGGATGCCGCGGCGTTTCGGATGTCGCGATTGGTCCATCTCACCGAACCACCACAGCGATTGTACCTCGCCACTGGAACCCGCTCAAGTCCGTTTTCGCGACGGCAGTGCCGTGAAGCGCACGGCCTGCTTTGCATTCGACCCCGGTCGGCTTGCCCGACAGGGGTCTCCCTCAAGCCCGTAAGAGGTACGATTGCAAAACATGCCGCGCGCCTAGCACCGTTTCAAAACGTCGGCACACAACGGCCATCCGACACCCGGCCTGGTCGGGTGTGCCCAAATTCGCTGGGATCCTCTCCAACGTAGCCACATTCGCCAGAATGTGGGTGATCGCTGCTGGGCCCACGTTCTGGCGAATATGGCTACCGACGGGATTTTTGTGCATACCCGCCTGGTCGTTCGGAGAGTTCCTCGCTTGCGCTGCGGCCTGGTTTGGGATACGCTGTGATCCTGGTCACCCACAGCGGACAGGAGTGAATCCATCGATTTCTTAAAACATGCTCACAATTTCCAACCTCTGTAAACGGCACGGTGCGCAGGAGGTGCTGCGCGGGGTGTCGCTGGAATTGCGCGTGGGACGGGTCGGCGTGCTGATTGGCCCCTCCGGTTCGGGCAAGAGCACGGTCCTGCGCTGCATCAACGGCCTGGAGCCGTTTGAAGCGGGGGAAATCGAAGTGGGGGGACGACGGCTCGCGCCGCACCTCGCGCCCCAGGCGCGGCAGCAGGTCTTGCAAGAGATTCGACAGGTGGTGGGGATGGTGTTTCAGCAGTTCCACCTGTTTCCGCACCTTTCCGTGCTGGGGAACGTGATTGAAGCGCCGCTGCACGTGTTGCAACTTTCGCGCGACCAGGCGGTCGAACGGGGTCGGGCTTTGCTCGATCGAGTGGGACTGGGAAATCGGCTCGACAGCTCCCCCGCGCAACTCTCCGGCGGTCAGCAACAGCGCGTGGCGATCGCCCGCGCCCTGGCGATGCGCCCCGAGCTGATCCTGTTTGACGAACCGACCAGCGCCCTCGATCCGCAGATGACCGCGGAAGTGTTGGCCGTCATGACCGACCTGGCGCGCGGCGGACAAACCATGCTGGTGGTGACGCATGCCATGGGGTTCGCCCGCAAAGTGGCGCAGGAGGTGCATGTTGTCGCCGGAGGAGTGATCGTTGAAAGCGGTCCTCCGGACCAGGTGCTGGATTCCCCCCAGCACCCGCAAACGCGCGCTTTGCTGGAGCAGGAATAGGGGACGGCATCACGGCGAAGTGGTCGGCATCCGCCAGCCGTTCTCCAGGATCGCGTCTTTCACGGTCACCAGGATGCCGTCGCGAATGGCGGCACAATCGCCGATGTCGGCTTCCTGGATGCCGCTCTCGTTGCAGACCCGCACGTCGCTGCCGATCCGGCAGTTCTTATCGATGATCGCCCCTTCGATGCGCGTGCCGTCGCCGATGCCGATTCGCGGTCGCCCGGCGGCGCGGTGGGACGCCAATTCCGGTTCGGTTTCGAAGACGTCGGAGCCCATGACGATCGAATTGCGGATGGTCACGTTTTTCCCGATCTGCGAACGGACTCCAATCACGCTGTTCTCGATGATCGTTCCCTCACCAATCCGGCACCCGTCGGCGATGATGCTGTTGGTCACACTCGCCCCCTGAAATTTCGAGGGGGGGAGAAACCGCAGGCGGGAATAGATCGGAGCGCTCGGCGAGATCAGTTCGAACGGGGGATTGGGAGAGGCCAATTGCAAATTGGCTTCGTAGAACGCGCCGATCGTGCCGATGTCTTCCCAGTAGCCGTCGAACAAGTGGACCTGCACGTGCCGCGTTCGGATCGAAGCCGGAAACACCTCGCGTCCAAAATCCTGGTAGTCGGTCTTCGTCAGCGATTCCAGCAGCGTGTCGCGATTGAACAGATAAATGCCCATGCTCGCCAGACAGTCGCGTCCCTGGCTGGCGATGCCGCGACGGTCGATCCAGGCGGGATCGGTGCGAAACTGCGCCAGCTCGGCCGAGGTTTTCGGTTTCTCCAGAAACCCGGCGACCCGACCGGTGTCGTCCAGCCGCATGATGCCGAAAGAGGAGGCTTTGCGCGCCTCGACCGGGAGCGCGGCGATCGTGACCTGCGCCTTGCTCTCGACATGGGTGCGGATCATGTCGGCGAAATTCATCCGGTACAACTGATCCCCCGACAGGATCAGCACGTAGTCGATCCCCGGCCCCTGAATGGAACGCAGATTCTGCCGGACGGCGTCGGCCGTTCCCTGATACCAATCTTCCCGCTCGTTCGTCTGCTGCGCCGCCAGGATTTCGACGAACCCTCCGCCGAACAGGTCGAATTTGTACGCCTGATTGAGGTGCCGATTGAGGCTGACGGAGTTGAACTGGGTCAGCACATAGATGCGATTCAGTCCGCTATTGAGGCAATTGGAGATCGGAATGTCGATCAGCCGGTACTTGGCGGCCAGCGGGACGGCCGGCTTGGACCGGTATTTGGTGAGCGGATAGAGCCGCGTTCCCTTGCCACCCCCCAGAACCAGCGTGATGATGTTCTTCATGATTATTTACCGCCAGGAGCGCCCCACGGGATCGGCCACCCGTGCCCAGGGGGCAGGAACTGGATTGAACTGGCACTATGGTACACGATTTGGGAAGGATTGAAACCGACCACGCGGAGACGCTCTGGCCGCTTGCATCCGCCGCTCATTCTGATTCTACTGGTAGAGATGCCCGACGATCTGGTGTTCATGATGGGAAACTACGCGGCCCCCATACCGGGTGACCGCCTGTACGCCGAGAACCACCTGTGGCTGTTGCCGACGGAGGGGGGTTATCGCGTCGGATTCACCGCGTATTCTGTGCGGCTATTGCAGGATGTCTATTTTCTGAGCTGGAGCATCGACCCGGACACGAGGGTGCGTCCCAAGCAGGAGATCGGCGAAATCGAGAGCAGCAAGGCGGTTTCCAGCCTGTACGCTCCGGGGGAAGGGCGGGTCGTGTCGTTCAATGAAGCGCTGCTGGCGGATCCGACGCCGATCAATACCGACAACTACGGCGCCGGATGGCTGTACCAGTTCGACTCGCCGGTGGCGTGGCTCACTCCGCCGCAGTACATCGCGCTGCTCGAAGCCGGGTGGGAAAAGACGCAACGGATGATCAAGGGACAAATGAATGAGTAAGGCCCCCAAAAAACTCACCGTCGTGATTTCGCAAGCCCAGGGGAAAAACCCCACCAAGCGGCACCTCGAAGAGGAACTGGCCGCCACGCTTCTATTCGATCCGGAGATCGAGGTTTCGCTCGTTCCCAACCTGTACGACCTGACGGCGGACCATTCCGGGATGCTGTTCCTCAAGTCGGTGCCGGGGAACATGGTCGTCCTGTCGTGGCTCTATCCCAGGGCGGCGCGCTGGATTCTCGACCGCAACCTGGTCAAAGGAGAGTTGGGGGTGTCCCTTCTGAAAGGGGGAGACGACGACGAATCCGATGAAGACCAGGCAGAGGAAGCCCCGGTCCCCGAGGAGCGCCCCAATGCCCTGGGGGCATGGGAAGTTCCCAAGCGCAAGATCTACTGCCTGGATCTGCGGGCCTACACGCAGGCGCAACCATACCTTGACGAGATTCGGCGGATCGCCCGCGAGGGGAGCGTTCAGACAGTCGAACTGATGTCCTGGATCAAGGGCACGCCCCAGCCCGAGCAGTTGCAGCGCTATTTGAATCCGCTCGCCGCCGCAGGGAATGGCAACGGCCAGGACCCCCCCAGCGCGTCGCGGCTGCCGGTCGTGCCGGTCAACGGCGCCGCGGATTCGGCAGAAGGGGTCAAGCGCCGCTGGTATCCGGTGATCGATTACAGCCGCTGCACAAACTGCATGGAGTGCATCGATTTCTGCCTGTTCGGCGTGTACGGACTCGACGGCGCGGAACGAATTCTGGTCGAGCAACAGGACAACTGCAAGAAGGGATGTCCGGCATGCAGCCGCGTCTGTCCCGAAAATGCGATCATCTTTCCCGAGCACAAGACCCCGGGAATTGCCGGGGCTGACGACGGGGGCGGGGTCAGCGGATTGAAGATCGATCTGTCGAAACTGTTTGGCGCTCCCTCCGCCCTGGAAGAGGCGGTGCTGGAACGGGACACGGAACTGGTCCGCGACGGGAGGGATGCGGTCGGGATGAGCGTCGGCGTTCCGAAACGGCAATCGGGCCAACAGGGGCCGCGCGACGCGCTGGACGACCTGATGGATGGACTCGACGCGCTGGAAGGGTAGTGGTCAGCCGGCTCACGGAGGGGGACAGGCACATTTTCCCGATAAAATCATGTGAACGACCGATGCGCCGGTGGTGGCCGCTGCCAACACTCGCGGGAAAATGAGCCAGTCCCCGGCTCGTAATGAGGTAGCGGTCATCGCGAGAAGGCCAGTTGCAATCGCCGGGACATCTCCTGCTCCAGGATCACGTCGCGCCCCTGCAAGAGCCATCCGGAGGGGGCCGACTGCCCGGTGACCAGATCCAGATCCCGTCGCAGGGGATTCCCCTGCTGGAAAGTGGCGCCCCCCGCCGTATTGTTAGCGACGCCGGGCAAGTCCTCGATCTCCTTGTACACTTCCACCGAGATCAGGTAGCCCCCTTCGGCCGGAGTGACGTTGATGTTGGCGCGGCGGCGAATCGACTGCAGCGTGCTCTCCATCCGACTCTCAATCCCATGCGAGTCACGATGCCAAGGTTCCAGGACGCCGGCCCCCACTTTGTATTTGGTCTCGATGACTCCCGGTTGGGAACCGAGGATCCGATTTTCGCGGCCGATGTCGAAATACTCGTGAACGACGTCGACCGTCCGTTCCCAGACCAGGTCTTCGTTGGCCGGATTGGCCGCCACAAACACCGGGTTGGTGGCCACGATCGGCCGATGCATCGCGCAGCCTGAGCCCAGGCCGCAAGCGACCAGGACGAATGGCAAAACCAGACGATGCATCATGCTGGGAAATGGAATCGGCGGGGGCGGAGCGCCGCAGGGGCGGACCGCTTCATGAGGAGAGGGGGCGTAGTGTGCCAACTCTCTGCAATTCGGGCAAGATCAGTTCTAAACAGTCAAAACCGTGCATTTCCGACAGTCAGGCGGTACAATCCTCGCTCGGGCGACCGTCCTCTGTCCCACCACAAATCCTCTGGAATTCCCTGGAAAATGCCCCGGAAATTGACCGGTTTCGCAGTCGTCTGGCTACTGTGGTTGCTTGTCGGACCGTCCCAAACTGCCTTCCCGGAAGACTGGCCCCGGTGGGGTGGGCCGCGCGGCGACGAAACCTGGAAAGCCCCCAAATTGCCTGAACGCTGGCCGGAGGCCGGTTTGCCCCCGGTCTGGTCTGTCCCCATCGGCGGCGGATACGGGGGGGTCGCAGTGGTCGCCGACCGCGTCTATGTCATGGATCATGTCCGCGAGCCAATCGAGCAGGAGCGGCTGCTGTGCTTCGATGCCCGCACGGGGGAGCGGCTCTGGACGCACGCCTACGAAGTTCAATACGGCAAATTGGACTACGGCAACGGGCCGCGGGGGACTCCGACCGTTGATCGGGAGAAGGTTTACACGCTGGGGGCGGTGGGGCGCGTCTGCTGCGTGGATGCAGCGCGGGGGGACTTGCTCTGGACGAAGAACTTCCCCAAAGAGTACGGCGCGAACCCCCCGATTCCGACCTGGGGTCTGGCCGCCTCTCCCCTCCTGTGGGAAGATTTGGTCATCACGCATCCCGGCGCCGACGGGGGAGGTTGCCTGATCGCCTTTCACCGCGATACGGGGGATGAAGTGTGGCGGGCCTCCGAGGATCCGGCCGGCTATGCGACGCCGATTCTCATCGCCTCCCCCTCCGGGCCGTTATTGGTCTCGTGGACCCCTGAAAATGTCCTGGGACTGAACCCCCGGACCGGCCAAATCCATTGGAGCATCCCCTACAAAGTCAACTACGGCGTTTCCATCGCGACCCCCATTTACCACGACGAGATCCTGTTCGTCACCGGCTACTGGGAAGGTTCCAAGGCGATCCGGCTGGGGAAAAAGCCCTCCGACGCGACCCTGCTCTGGGAAGAGAATCGGTTTCTGCGCGGACTCATGGCTCAGCCGCTCTACCGGAAAGGGCACGTCTACACCCTCGACAAGAGTCATGGCCTCACCTGTTTCCAATTGGCGACCGGGAAAAAGTTGTGGGATGACAAGCATCAGACCACGCCGCGCGGCCGCAACCCGCAGGCGACGCTGGTCTGGCTCGAAGACGAGGATCGGGCGATCATCCTCAACGAGCTGGGAGAACTGATCCTGGCTCGATTGAACCCCCAGGGCTACCACGAACGGTCCCGCACGCGGATCATCGAGCCGCGGGAGCGCTCCCCCATCTGGGCTCATCCCGCCTATGCCGGTTCGCGGGTTTATGCCCGGAGCGATACTGAGCTGGTGTGCGTGGAACTGGGGGCAAAAAAGACTGCGCAGTAACGCCTCATTCCCACATCCTGCGTAGCGCCGTAGATTTCTGGTCAAAAGTGGCCAAGTCGAACTCGCGCTGGGTATTTCGGGCGGCCTGCCAGGCAGCCTCTTCTTCCGCTGTCATTTCGAGTGCCGGAATGGCATCGAACGCGGCAATCCATCGGGCGATCGACTCGGACTCGTCGCCGCGCTGTGCGTCTCTGCAACTCGCTCAATCGTCGTCGCCAATTTCTGCAGCGGAAAGGCGTCAATGGATTCGATTTGCACGACAATCCACTGGATCCACTGGAGAAAGGCGCAATTCCACTTGTCTTCCGGACGATCAAATCATACCCTTTAACGTAGCCAGTGGACAAAACTCCGCTTCACGCGGTGTGGTCGGCGGGATTCATCCCGACGAGACCCTATATCCACTGGCTATTTTCTTTCGCGGACTTCGAGCGTCAGTGGCTGCTGAGGCGTGTAGATCGTTCCAAAGGGGTGCTCACGCGTGTCGTCCAAATCGTGCACCACCTGAACTTTCGGCCAGACGAATGTCCAGAACCGATCTTCGCCCTTTTCGTAAAACCGCTGCAGCGCCCACAGAAAGTAGTCGACGGCTTGAAGGGCTTGGAATTGGATCGGGCTGCTATTCCTGACGTTTAGCGTGTGACTCGATTTGACCCCAAAGTTCTGTTCATAAATCTCCCCGGCCCTCTCCAGCGCTTTTTTCAGAGCCGCAGAGCGGTCTTTCCCGCCACGGCTGGCAAATACCAGTTCGAAATGGTCTGCCTGATGAAAACTGGTTGTGAATAACTCGCTCACCAGTCCATCGTAGATTTCGTTTTCGTTGTACCGGTACTTTGGCTCCGCCAAGTTTCGAGCCCGAACTTTTTCCAGCAGTATCTGCTTGTCACGGATCACGGCCGAGAATCGCACATTTGTGGTTGAGGAGGAGATGGAACACTCGATCCCTGAAATGAAGTAGTGGACGACGACCGGGGCTTTATCGGATCGCTGCACCGGTGAGTTCATGGCCTAGAGCACTTTGTGGAACGACTTCGGACCGTCGGATTCGATTTCAATTTCTCGATGAAACAGGGGGAACAGAGGAAACTGCTCCTGGCTCGATTGAATTCCCAGGGCTAGCATACCATAGTATTCTCGAAATCGAACTCTTGGCCGACACACATGACTGCCACCTCCAGCGACCTCTCCCTCCGCCTGCGTACTTTGGTCCATCGCGATCGCCTCGTGCAGACGGCGGTCGATCTGTGCGCCGTTCAGAGCTGGACCGGGGACGCCGGTGGAGTTCTCGACTGCCTGGCGAACATCCTCACACGCGACAGCTTTGAGGTGGAACGCCCCGCCGGGGGACATCCCTCCGCGCCGGCGGTCGTCGTTCGCCTGGAGAGCGGGAAACCGGGCAAGCGCCTGCAATTCAACGGCCATCTCGACACGGTCCATTTGCCGTTTGTCCCCCCTCAGGTGGAAGGGGACAAGATCACCGGGAGCGGTTCGTGTGACATGAAAGGGGGAACCGCTGCCGCGGTCGAGGCGCTGCGGGTGATCCGCGAGAGCGGGGCGCTGACGGCCGGTTCCGTGCTCTTCACCGCCAATGATTTGCACGAGGCCCCCTGGGGACATGGCCAGCAACTCGAAGGGTTGATCCGCGACGGATACGTCGGCGACGCCGTGTTGATCCCCGAGTATATGAATGCCTGCATCCCCACCGTCGGTCGCGGGCTGGCGACCTGGAAGATCACAATCGGTCGGCCAGGCGCTCCGATCCACGAAGTGATGCGCCCGCTCGATGAGCCGAGCGTCATCGACGCCGGGGCGGAACTGGTCGCCCGGCTGCGGCAATACGCCACGCACATGGCGGCAAAGGTTGACCCGCAGGCGGGATGTGAAACGGTGTTCATCGGGCAGATTCACTCCGGCGAGATATTCAACCAATACCCGCAGGAGTGCCGCCTGGAGGGAACCCGTCGCTGGCTCCCTGGAGAAAATCGGACCACTGTCGAAGAGGAGTTCCGCAAACTGGTTGCCGGAGTCGCGCAGCGGACGCGGACGACAATCGACGTCGAGTTTCAACTGGTGCGGGATGGGTATCGACTGGATCAGACCGACCCGTTCGTCGCGACGTTTCTGGACGCCTATGGCACGGTCAGCCCCGGCCAGACGATTCCGTTCGGCCCGAAACCGTTCTGCGACGACGGTAACACGTTCTGGGCCCTGGCCAACGTCCCGGCGATCACCCACGGCCCCAACGCCGGGGGCGCCCACACGGTCAATGAATGGGTCTCGATCGACGATCTGGTCCGCGTGGCGCACCTGTATGCGCTCACGGCGATCAAATTCTGCGCATCGTAAGGATGCGCTGGAGCCTGAGTGAACTGGCTTTCCGAGAGGATCGCGACACCGCGCTGCCAGCGTCACGCCAGGATTTCTTCAACGACGCGCGCGGGGGAGACCCCGGTGAGGCGTTCTTTCAGGCCGTTCTGTTCGACGAACAGCTCTTCGTGTTCCAACCCCATCAGGTAGAGGATCGTGGCGTGCCAGTCGGGGACGCTCACTTTCCCCTCGACCGCCGCGAAGCCCAGCTCGTCGGTGGCGCCATGCGCGGTGCCGGCTTTCACCCCGGCTCCCGCCATCCAGCAGCAGAAGGCGTTTTTGTTGTGGTCGCGCCCCGCTTTGCGTTCATCCTTGTCGGCGGGGAGCTGCGCGATCGGCAGCCGCCCGAATTCTCCTCCCCAGACCACCAGCGTTTCCCCCAGCAGTCCTCGTTGTTTCAGATCAGCCAGGAGTCCTGCGATCGGCAGGTCGGTCCGGTCACAGGCGTTCTTCAGGTCGGTCGCCAGTCCGGTGTGGTTATCCCAGATTTGGGCGTTGATGTAGAGCTGTACGAACCGAACGCCGCGCTCCACCAGCCGCCGGGCGATCAGGCAGCGGCGGCCGTACGAGTCGGTCGTTTTCTGGCCGATCCCGTACAGTTGCTGGGTTTCGGCTGTTTCCTGCGACAGATTGAGCGCGTCGGTCGCCGCCAATTGCATGCGGGCGGCCAGTTCATAACTGGCGATGCGGGCTTCCAGTTGCGGATTTCCTGGCCGGCGCCCCTTGTGTACCCGATCGAGTCGCCCCAACAGATCGCGCTCCAGTTCGACGATCGGAGCGGGACGCTTGCCATCGGGTCGGAGATTGAGCACCGGCGAACCGGTGGAACGAAAGCGCGTCCCCTGAAACTGCTGCGGCAAAAACCCCGCCTGCCAGTTCTCGATGCCATTGATCGGCAGCCCCAGCGGATCGTCGAGCACGACATACGCCGGAAGGTTTTGGTTTTCGCTTCCCAGGCCATACACCACCCAGGAGCCAAGCGCCGGCCGGCCGGGGCCCATCTTTCCCGACTGGATCAGGTAGATCGCTGGCTCGTGCGTGATGTTCGTGGTCTGCATGCCGCGCAGAAAGGCGATGTCGTCGACCCGCTGCGCCAGATGCGGCATGGCGTTGGAAACCCACATCCCACATTCGCCATGCTGCGCAAACTGAAAGGGGCTTTTCATGATCGCCCCGGCATCCTTGATATTTTCGATCTCGCCGGCGATGGCGTCGAAGTGTTGCGTCCCATGCAGCTTGTCCAGCATCGGCTTGGGATCGAACAGGTCCATCTGGCTGGGACCGCCGTTCATGAACAGGTGAATGACCGACGTGGCGCGTGGCGGCACATGTGGCGACCGGGGTCGGAGGTCCGCCGCGGGGACGGGCCGATGGCCTCCCTCGGCGCCATACAGATCCCTGGAGAGGAGCCAGGCGAGCGAGGCGCCGTGGATTCCCCCGGCCACCTGCGAAAAGAATCCGCGGCGCGGCAGCTCTCCGGCACAGCAACGTTCCGAGAGAGGGGTGGCGTCTGAAGTCATGGATCGGTCTCAACCGGCAGGTTCTAGGAGAAGCTCAGGCTGGTCGCAGATCCTGTACGGCGGTGGCGAACCCCTCGACACGGTTGTCGACCAGTTCGATCTGGCGGGTCTGCGCTCCGACCCGGATGCCGATCCGTTTCATCGGCATGCGGGTTTCGCGGATGTCGTTCCTGGCGAGCACGATCGATTCGGTTTCCCCCTGGACATCGACGGCAACTCCCTCCTCAGGACCGCTGTTGACAATGCGATTCCCTTCAAAGCGGTTGCGATGCGGCGCGAACGCCTTGCCGCGCTCCGGTCGAAATAGCACCCCCACCTTGCCGCTATTAAGAATGTCGTTGTCGACGACCAGGTTGTTGTTGTCCCGATGCCCGATGGAGACGCCGACATTGCGGTTGCCATCGAGCTTGTTCCCCTCGGCCAGCCCGAATTTGACCCCCCAGCAGAAAAAGATGCCGATGTCATTCCGCTCGATACGATTATTGCGCATCACGGGGCGTTGCGATCCGGAACCGGGATGCATCCCCAGCCCGACATTGTCGTGACTGTGGCAATTCTCGACCTGGACGTCGTGGCAAATCTGCCAGCTCAGGCCATCGCCATTGTAGTTGCGGGCGGTCACGCCGCGGATCTGAAAGCGGCTGCAATCCTGGAGGAAAATGCAGCCGGCGTAGTTGCCATCCAGGTTTTCGTTGTGGGCTTTGTTGCCGTCGAGGGTGATGTTCTCGATGACCACGTCGCTGACGAACTCACCCGACAAGAGGGGGAAGAGTGTCGCCGCGGTCGATTCTCCCATTTCCCAGAAGTTCTGCCGCAAGGCTTTGTCGAGTTTGAAGCGCTTTCCGGACCGGGCCACGAGGGTCCGTTTGGCGACGTCGATTCCCCCGTTGTGCGGGTTCTTGGTCTTGAGGCAGACTCCGTCGCCGACCTGAAATCCCTGGGGATCGGCCAGCGTGATCTCCTGGTCATACCAATCGGAATCGACCGCCAGCTTGACTTTGACCGAGGGCTCTTTGATCAGGACCGAGTCGTCACCGCTACCGAGGATCCGGACGTGTGACGCCAGGTAGACGGCGTTTCGCAGCTTGTAGGTGCCGGGAAGCACATGGACCGTCCCGCCCCCCAACCGGGCGACGAAATCGACCGCCGCCTGCAGCGCTTTGTCGCTGGTTCCCACGATCTGCGCGTCCTGGGGACCGACGGTCACCGTCAGCCGTTCGTCCCAATCGGGTTCAAACGCGGTATCCCCGGAGGTGGCCCGCGGATGAGTCACTGCAGGAGGATCGGCAGCCATCACCAGTCGGCCCAGACCGGCCGCTCCCAGCAGCCCCGAAGTTCTGGTCAGGAAGTCGCGTCGATTCATGGTTCTAGTTCCTCTCCTGGATTCGTCAGTCCGCGTTTTCTGTCCCGGTCATTCGGCCAATTCCTGGCCGAACGCCAGGCGCATCTGCGGATCGCGATGCTGCTGAAATTCTTTGAACATCAGGCTGGGCTGAATGTCATGGTTGTTCTGATATTTGTCGCTGTGGTACTCGGTCACTTCCCCTTCGAGCGTGTGGTAGATGATCTGGCAGATGGGAATCCCCGGATAGACCCGCACCGGCTGCACGGCGAACATCTCCAGCGTCCAGTAGCCGCGGAACCCCACGTCGCCAAACCCTGCCGTCACATGCACAAACAGTCCCAGCCGCCCGATCGACGAGCGGCCTTCGATCATCGGCACGAGGTTGTAAGTTTCGGTTCGTTCGACGGTCCGGGCCAGGTAGAGCTGATTGGGATTGAGCACCAGCCCTTCTTCGGGAATGGTAAAGCGGCGGAAGCGATTGGGCCGCCGCATGTCCAGGACGATCTCTTCGTACACCAGCAGTTCGTTGTGCAGGCGCAGATTGTAACTGTTGGGATTGAGCAGTCGGGATTCGAACGGCTCAATGACGATGTTGCGACCCAGTTGCGCTTTGATCTCGCTGCCGGTCAGGATCATGGCGATGGCGGAGGGGAGGATGTGAGCAAAGTCGCCCGACAGCGGCCAAGTCGGCGGGAGGCCCAAGGTGGCCTGAAACGACCAAGTCGCGCCGGCTCATTCGCAGCTCTGTCGGGTTCTACGGTATTGGAACCCCCGGCAATCTGCAACAGTCCTGCGTTCCATCGGAATTCTGGACATTCCACTGCTTGCGCTTGGCGCGCCCTTCCGATTATTCCTATAATCAAACTCTGATGCGTGGCCACCACACCCGCCAAGGGGGGGAGCCTTTGATCATCCCTCCGGGCATCCCTCCCTGGCAGCCAGCCCACCGGCAATCAATCCCTCCTCACGGATTCCCTCCATGTTGAACCTGTTTGGTGACAAAACGCGCAACTGCGAACGGGTTGATCGCCGGGCGCTGCTGCAAATCGGTGCTTTGGGAGGGCTGGGGTTGACGCTGCCGGCCCTCTTGAAGCAGAAGGCGGTCTGTGCCAGGGAAAAGCGTCCCGCGCGCGACGTCAATTGCATTTTCATCTGGACCCTGGGGGGGACGAGCCACCATGACACGCTCGATCCCAAACCGCAGGCGGCCGCGTCGGTGAAAGGGCCGTTTGGCGTCATCGACACCGCCGTGCCGGGAGTGCAGTTCACCGAAGTCTGTCCCCGTCTGGCGCAGGAATTGGGGCGTTTTTCCGTTCTGCGAAGTTGGAACCCCAAAAACGGCAGCCACGGATTCGCCGATCAGTATTGCATGTCGGGCCGCTTTCCCAATCCGGCGTTGACCTATCCCTGTATGGGCTCCGTCATGAGCCAGCAGCAGGGGTTCAAGTCGGCGCTCCCGCCGTTCATTCAACTGGGGAACTACGTCGATCGGACGTTCAACGGAGGGACGGCCGGATTCCTCGGTCTGGAACACAGTCCGTTCGAGATACCGGCGGAAGCCAACGTCGATAAGTTCAACGTCCGCGACATTACCCCGCCACTCAACATGGCGATGAGCCGCGTCGACCGCCGCAAACAGATGCTCTCGGCGATCGACAACCTGCAACGCCGCGCCGACCGGCAACCCAAAGCGTTTGACGCGGTTGATGAGCACTACAAAGCGGCGCTTAACATGATCACGGCGCCGGAGACCAAGCGGGCGTTCGACATTGGGAGCGAAGACCCGCGGCTGCGCGACCGGTATGGGCGGACGTCGTTCGGCCAGCGGCTGCTCCTGTCGCGGCGGCTGATTCAAGCGGGGGTTCGGTTTGTCACTGTCAGCGATCCCTCCTGGGACAATCACCAGGATTGCTTCAACGCGCTCAAGAACGGCCGCATGCCCCCCATCGATCAGGCGCTTCCGGAACTGTTGATCGATCTGGAACAGCAGGGGTTGCTCGACAGCACGCTGGTCGTCTGGATGACCGACTTTGGCCGGACACCTAAGATCAATTCCGCCAGCGGCCGCGATCACTGGGCGACCGCCGGTTTTGCCGTCATGGCCGGCGCGGGAGTTCCCGGCGGCCTCGTTCTGGGGGCCACCGACGACGAAGGGGGCTTCCCGGTGAGTCACGAATACACCACGGAACAGGTGGTGGCGACGATTTACGAGAAGATCGGATTGCCATTGGACACGACAGTCCAGGCCAGCGACGGGCGCCCCATTCGACTGATCGAGGGGGAACCGGTCCGCGAGTGGCTCTGAGCCACGCGCGCCGCCGTCTGGAGATTTGCGCGAACGCCAACCACAGGGGATGCCATGCTCGACCTGTTCGACGCCACAGTGGATACCTGCGAGGGACTCGATCGCCGAGCGCTGCTTCGCATTGGCAGCCTGGGAGGGTTGGGGCTGACGCTCTCTGGGGCTTTGCAGTGGGCGCAGGCCGACTCCGGGGGAGAGCGGCGCCAAGACATCAACTGCATTTACATCTGGACCCATGGGGGAACGAGCCACCACGACACGCTGGATCCCAAGCCCGAGGCTCCTCCCGCGGTCCGCGGGCCATTTGCTCCGATCGCCACGGCAGTGCCCGGAGTCCAGTTCAGCGAGCTGTGTCCGCGACTGGCGCAGGAATTGGGGCGCTTCGCCGTGTTGCGGAGTTGGAATCCGCAAAATGGGAGCCACGGCACTGCCGACACCTGGTGCATGTCGGGTCGCAAGTTCACCCCCGCCCTGACGTATCCCTGCTATGGGTCGGTCATCAGCCAGCAGCACGGATTCAAATCGGCACTCCCCCCGTTTGTGCAATTGGGGAACTCCCTGGATCGCCGATTTGGAGGAGGAACCTCGGGTGTACTGGGGCTGGAGCACATGCCGTTTGAGATCAACGCCGATCCCAACGTCAAAGAATTCGCCGTGCGGGACATCACTCCTCCCAAGGGGGTCGCGCTGTCGCGGGTCGACCGCCGCTCCAAAATGCTGGCCGCCGTCGATGCCCTGCAGCAGCGGGCCGATCGGCAGCCGGCGGCCTTCGACGCACTGGACGAAAACTACAAAGCCGCCTTCCACATGATCACCGCCCCTGAGACGAAGCGGGCGTTCGCGATCGACGACGAAGACCCGCGGCTGCGCGACCGGTACGGCCGGACGCGGTTTGGACAGAGCCTGTTGCTCGCACGACGACTGGTGCAGGCGGGAGTGCGGTACGTGACGGTGACCGATCCCGGCTGGGACACGCACCAGAACAACTTCGACGCACTGCAAAAGACGCGCGTCCCGCCGGTGGACCAGGGGCTTCCCGAGTTGTTGATCGACCTGGAGCAGCAGGGGCTGCTCGACACAACGCTGGTGGTGTGGATGACCGACTTTGGGCGGACTCCGAAGATCAATTCCGCCAGCGGCCGCGACCATTGGGCGAGCGCCGGTTTTGTGGTCATGGCCGGAGCGGGGATTCCCGCCGGGGCGGTCCTGGGGGCCACCGATCCGCAGGGGGAGCGCGCCACGCGGAACGAATACTCCACCGACGACGTGGCCGCCACAATCTACGCCAAGCTCGGCCTCCCGCTCGATCTGGTCGTCACCGCCCCCGACGGCCGCCCGGTGCGACTGATCGAAGGGCATCCGATCCGCGAATGGATCTAGCGCTTGAGATCGGCCCGCATTTTTTGCAGGGTCTGCAGCGCCTCAATCGGAGTCAGGCGATCGGGATCGAGTTCCCGCAGGTGATCCAGGACCGGGTGTTCCACCACGTGGAAGAGCTGCAACTGCCGGTCGCTCTTGCGCGTGGGCATCTTCGGCTTCCCCTGCTGGTCGAGATGGTCCGCTTCGAGCGTGTCGAGGATCACCCGCGCCCGCTCGACGACGGCGATGGGAATTCCCGCCAGCCGCGCCACATGTATGCCGTAACTCTTGTCCGCCGCCCCCTCGACAATCTTGTGCAGAAAGGTGATCCCCCCTTCGTCCTCGCGGACCGCGACGTTCCAGTTGCGGGCCTGCAGAAGGGTCTGCGTGAGTTCCGTCAGTTCGTGGTAGTGGGTCGCAAACAGCGTGCGACAGCCGATGGCGTCGTGCAAAAACTCGGTCACTGACCACGCCAGCGAGATGCCGTCGTAGGTGCTCGTTCCCCGACCGATTTCATCGAGAATGACCAGGCTCTTGTCCGTCGCGGCGTGCAGAATCCTCGCCGTTTCAGTCATCTCGACCATGAAAGTACTTTGCCCGCGCGACAGTTCGTCGCTGGCGCCGACCCGGGCAAAGATGCGGTCGGCCACGCCGATCCGGGCCGATCGCGCCGGAACGAAGGAGCCCATCTGCGCCAGAATCGTCAAGAGGGCGGCCTGGCGGATGTATGTGCTCTTCCCCGCCATGTTGGGACCGGTGATGATCTGCACGCGCCCGGCGGCCTCCCCCAGTACGACGTCGTTGGGAACGAATTGCCCGGAGGGCTGCAGACGATCGAGCACAGGGTGCCGCCCTTCACGCACGTCAAACAGCGGCTCGTCGGTCAGCTCGGGTCGAACATAATTCCTCTGCACGGCCAGCGTCGCCAGTCCACACAACACGTCCACCTGCGCCAGGACTTCGGCGGTCTGCCGCAGGCGTCCCCCTTGAGCCGCAACCTTTTGTCGCAAGGCGGCGAACAGTTCCTGTTCGAGCGTCTGCGACTGCTGTTCGGCCCGCAGCACTTTTTCTTCGTGCTCCTTCAGTTCGGGGGTGATGAATCGTTCCTGGTTTTTGAGCGTCTGCTTGCGGATGTACTCCGGGGGAATGGGGGTCTTGGCCGCCTGCGCCGCGGTGATTTCCAGGTAATACCCGAAGACCTTGTTGAAGCCCACCTTCAGGCTGGGAATACCTGTCCGCTCGATTTCCGACGCCTGGTAACGGGCAATCCACTCTTTGCCGCCGCGAGCCAGGTCGCGGCACTCATCGAGCGCGGCGTGAAACCCGCTGCGGATCAGACCCCCATCGGCCAGCGACAGCGGAGGTTCGTCGACCAGCGCCGCGTCGATGTCGGCCCGTACGTCGGCGCACAGATCCAGCCCCG
Source organism: Planctomycetales bacterium (assembly GCA_046152955.1). GTDB lineage: Bacteria > Planctomycetota > Planctomycetia > Planctomycetales > Planctomycetaceae > SIAF01. Next base: position 18,731 of record JBJXGA010000403.1, read on the forward strand.
CTTCCAATTCACGGAGCAGGGAGGAGTGTCGGCCGGTCAATTTGGCCTTGATGCGGGGGACCAGTTGCAGCGTGGTGGAGAGAAATCGCAAGTCGCGCGGGCTGACGCGGCCGGTTGCGACGCGGGCCGTCAGCCGCGCCAGATCGTAGGCGTTTCGCAGCGCGTCGCGCAACTCGCGGCACACGACAGATTGTTCGACCAATTCCTGGAGTCCGTCCAATCGCTGCTGGAGGGCCGCCACGCTCGTGAGCGGATTCGACAGCCAGTCGGCCAGGAGCCGCGCCCCCATCGGGGTGGTCGTTTCGTCGATCACCGCCAGCAGGCTTCCCTCCCGTTTGCCGTCGCGCAGCGTGCGCGTCAATTCCAGGCTGCGGCGGGTGGTCTCGTCGATCAGAAGATTCGAACCGCGGACATAGGGTTCCAACCGGACGATATGTCCCAGGGCGCTCTTTTGCGTCTCCAGCGCATATTCCAGCAAAGCCCCGGCGGCGGCAATCGCGGGGGTCTGCTCGTCGTCCCATCCGAATCCCGCCAGCGAACTGGTGCCGAAATGCTCCAGCAGCACGCGCCGCGCCGGATTGATCGAAAACGACCACGCCGGGCGCTCGGTCAAGAGCAGTTCCGAGCGGGAGCGCAATAGCGGCGCCGCCAGCGTTTCCTGCACCAGGCACTCGGCCGGTTGCAGCCGCGCCAGTTCGTCGGCCAGCGCGGCCGGTTCGAGACTCGCTGCGAGAAACCGCCCGGTGGAAAGTTCCAACCAGGCCAGCCCGACCTGATCTTTCTCCAAACAGACCGAAGCGATGAAGTTGCTTTCGCGCGGGTCGAGCAGCGCGTCTTCGGTGAGGGTGCCGGGAGTCACCACCCGCGTCACTTCCCGTTTGACGAGCCCCTTGGCCAGTGCGGGATCCTCGACCTGCTCGCAGACCGCTGCGCGAAATCCCGCCTGAATCAGTCGCCGGAGGTAATTGTCGAGCTGATGATACGGAAATCCGGCCATCGGGACGGGGTTGGTGGAACCCTTGTCGCGGCTGGTGAGGGTCAGTCCCAGGACGCGTGCCGCCTCTTTGGCGTCGTCGTAAAACAGTTCGTAGAAATCGCCAATGCGAAACAGGAGGATCGTCTGGGGATACTGCGCTTTGACTTCCAGGTAGCGCTGCATCGCGGGGGTGATTTTCGGCTCGGTGTCGGACATGGGCTGCTGTGGGTGAGGAGGTCGTGGCCGCCAGCGCGCCGCGGAAGCCGCGTGCGCACTGCTGTTCTATCCGTCCGTTCACCGATCGTGCAAGTTCGCCCATCCGGCCCGGCATTGGAACGCACGCGGGCTGCGGGAATCCTCACTGCTCAAATGTCGTAATACATCGCGAATTCAAAGGGATGCGGCCGCTGGCGGAGCGCCCCCGCTTCGAATTCGGTCTTGTACCAGATCCAGGTGTCGATCACGTCTTCCGTGAACACGTCCCCCCGGAGCAGGAATTCGTGGTCCTCCCGCAACGCCTCCAGCGCCGCTTCCAGCGATTCGGCCGGCTGCCGATAGCGCGACAATTCGTCGGGAACCAGGTCGTACATGTCTTTGTCGAGCGGCGGCCCGGGATCGATCCGATTCTGGATGCCGTCCAGGGCGGCCATCAGCATGGCCGAGATCGCCAGATACCCGTTCGATGAGGAATCGGGGAGCCGGAATTCAAACCGTTTGCCGGTCGGGCTGGGGCTGTAGACGGGAATGCGAATCGCCGCCGATCGATTGCGGCTGCTGTAGGTGAGATTGACCGGCGCCTCGAACCCCGGCACGAGCCGCTTGTAGCTGTTGGTCGTGGGACAGCAGAAGGCCATCAGCGCCGGAGCGTGCTGCAACACCCCCCCGATCGCATACAGCGCCATGGGACTCAGCCCGGCGTACCCGGTTCCGGAGAACAGAGGCTGCCCTTCCTTCCACAGCGACAGATGCAGGTGCAACCCCGAACCGTTGTCGTTCCACAGCGGTTTGGGCATGAAGGTGGCCGTCTTGCCGTTCCGCGCCGCGACGTTTTTGACGATGTACTTATACAGCAGCAGATTGTCGGCCATCTTGACGAGTGGCTGATATTTCATGTCGATCTCGCATTGTCCCCCCGAAGCGATTTCGTGGTGTTGCGATTCGACTTCGACGCCGCATTCGATCAGCGTCAGCATCATCTCCGTCCGCAGGTCTTGCAGCGTGTCGGCCGGCGGAACGGGAAAATACCCCTCTTTGTGGCGGATCTTGTAGCCTGAGTTCCCCTGCATCTCGCGGCGACCGCGATTCCATTCCCCCTCGATGCTGTCGACGTGGTAGTAGCACTCGTGTTCGTTCTGGTCGAAGCGGACATCGTCGAAAACAAAGAACTCCGCCTCGGCGCCGATCTGCGCTGCATCGGCCAGACCGGTCGACTTCATGTACGCTTCCGCCTTGCGGGCCACGTTCCGCGGGTCTTTGGGATAATCGGCGCGGGTGACTGGATCCTGAATGTTGCAGGTGATCGCCAGCGTGTTCCGCATGAAGGGATCGATGATCGCTGTGTCGGCCTGCGGAACGACCAGCATGTCGCTCTCGTTGATCGCCTTCCAGCCCCGAATCGACGAACCGTTGAACCCCAGTCCATCTTCGAAACAGGCTTCCGTCAGCGCCGCGAGCGGAATCGTGAAGTGCTTCTGCGTGCCGGGAAAATCCATGAAGCGGAGATCGACGGCCTGGATTTCCTTTTCACGGCACAGGGCGAGGACTTTGGCGGGAGTAGTCATTTGGCTAGGGGTTAGAGGCTAGGCGCTAGGGGTTAGGGAATGGGGGCAGGCGCTGGGTATTAGGCGCTGGGTATTCGAGGTTCTGGGCTGCAACCGCAACGCGCAGGTGCTCCCTCCCCCGTGAGCAAGTTCTCCCTCCCCCCCTTGCGGGGGGAGGGTTGGGCAGGGGGGGCGAGCGTCGCGGTGACCAGTGCAGCAACATCAACGCAATGGCGTCCTGTTCGGGGGTTGTCATTTGGATAAGGGGGTGGCTTTTCATTCTGGAGCCTCCACTATATGATCTTCTAGCGAACCGTGCGCCTCTGAGGGGACTTTTTTGCATTGCCCGGAGAATCGGCTGCGATGCCCCGCTTCGTCATCCTGATCCATGATTATCCCCATCTCCACTGGGATTTCATGCTGGAAAAAGAGGCAGCCCTGCGCGCCTGGCGGCTGGCTGCCGAGGCCGATCACTCCGGCCCGATCGGCGCACAGCCCCTTCCTGAGCATCGCCTGGCCTACCTCGACTACGAAGGACCGGTCAGCGGCGGTCGTGGAACCGTCACCCTGTGGGATCAGGGGGAGTACGTGGCGACGGTTGATGAGGACGATCGGGTGGAAGTCGAGCTGCGCGGGAAACGAATCGCCGGAACTGCACGCCTGACCCGCGATCACTCCGGAACCGACTGGACGTTTCAATTGATCGCCGGGAGCTCTCCGGCAGCGTCATGACGTGATGGCGGCATCCTGCGCGCCGGCCCCCCTCGATTGCGGCCTACTTTCGATCGCGCTCGGCGGTGCGGGTTGCCGTGGGGCGTTCCCGGCTTCCAGAGACCCGCAGCCGACCGGGGAGCAGTTCGATCCCTTCCAGCACCGGCCGGGGCTCGTCGCCGCTGGAGCCCAGTCGATCGAGCCAAACCACCAGGACATCCTTTCCGGAGGACTGTTTCCATTCCAGCCGCCACCCCTGGCGGTTCATCTCTTCGACGATGCTGTCGATGGCGTCATCCAGCGGGATCGGAATCAATCCGGCCTTCAGCGACTGGATTTCCAGCGCCAACTCGTTGGGACCGGCCACCCACGCCCGCACGCGGGCGCTCACCACGCCGGACCAGTAATCGCGCTTCGCCTGAAACGCGATCTGTAGTGCCCCCTGTTCGAACTGCACACGCGGAGCGGCAATCCCTTCCGGAAGCCACTCGGCATATTTCGTCGGCAGCTCGTCCGCCAGCCAGCTATTGACCCCCGGCTCGGCGAACTCTTCCGACCACTGTTCCTCATTGCGGATTTCGTCCACGAGGCGCAGCGTCGCTTGAACGAAGCGCTTCGACCGGTCGCGGCGTTCCTCGGGCGGCAGTTCGTTCTGCAGGGCCGTTCGGTAAAAGCCCGGCTGGTAGCTGAGCATCCACAGCGCCGTGGCGGCAGTCACCGTCACCGCCAGCGCCAGCCCCACCGTGATCACCGCAGATTTCCGGCTCATGACGCAGCTCTTTCGACCACACCGGTCCTGGAAGGCGCCTCCCCCGCCGCAAAACGCGGCATCCTACGTCCCCTGAGAAAGCAGGTCAATACGAATGGCGAACGGTCGGCGCCAGCCGTCCGGTGGTTAGCGGGTCCGGTGAATTTCCCATCCAGCCCCTGTATCAAACGCACCATCCACCCGCTGGCTCACCGCGCCGGACGCTTCTACAATGCATCTCCAGAAGCCATCTGGAACCAGCCCGGCGTGATGCCTGGCCACAAACGAACGAATTCTCGCGACGGACGAAGTGCATGCCCGGAAGTTCATTGAGTGCCAGGTTGACCGCGAGCCCGCGGGGGGGCCATCCCGGTCGCGTCCTCCCCCTTGGGTCGAAGATCGACTCCATAGAACCGCTCCGCAGGCCAACCGTGGGCGACACGCGTTCGGACCGGCAAATCCCCGCGCTTTTGGTCAGTGTTCGCAACGCCAGCGAGGCGCGGCAGGCGATTTTGGGGGGCTGCGACATTCTCGATGTCAAAGAACCCTCCCGCGGATCGCTGGGAATGGCCGACGCCGAACAGATTGCCGGCGTCCTCAGCGCCCGCGACGACGCGGCCTCCGACCTGGCGGTCAGCGTGGCGCTGGGCGAAGCGGCGGATTGGTTGCAGCTCAGTGCGGCCCCCGCGCGGCTCGACTGGACCGGAGTGGCCTTTGCCAAGTTGGGAACGGCCCGATTGGGAATCGGCATGCCCTGGAGCGCGCAGTTTGACGCAGCACGTGCCGCCTGTGAAGCGTCGCTCTTCCCGGAGGGAGCCGCTCCCTGGCACTGGGTCGCGGTGGCCTATGCCGACCACCAATGTGCCGACGCGCCCGCCCCCACCGCGGTCATTGATGCCGTCGCAGAAATTCACTGCCACGGCGTCCTGATCGATACCTGGGACAAGCGAGGGGGTTCGCTGCTGGACTGGCTGGATCTTCCGCAATTGCAGCGACTGGCGCAACAGGCGTGTGAGCGCGGGGTGTGGCTGGCGCTGGCCGGAAAGGTGAAGCGGGAGGATCTCGGGCATCTCCGCGAGGTTTCCGCGGCGATCATTGGCATCCGTTCAGCCGCTTGCCTTCAGGGACAGCGTGACAGCGCCATCGACCCGCAAGCGATCGCTGAGTTTCGCCAGGCGCTGTGGGCCGACATTGTCTCGGTCTTGCCAGTCGTCCGGTAGCCAGGGGGCGCCGGACGAAGGGACTACCGCGCCATGACGTATCGGCGACGACCGAGTGCCAGGATGCAGCCGCACGCGCAGAGCAACCAGAACGGCCAAGCCGCCGGTTCAGGGATCAGGACGGTCGCGAAATCGGCCTGCAGGTCGTCAATCACCAGAAAGTCGGCGGTGATCTCCACGCTGGAAAAGGCGCGGGTCGATTCCCACCCATGCCAGTCCAATCCCCCATCCGCCAGGGCGGTGTGGTCATAGACGAAAGTCTGCGAACCGATCAGCGACTGAAACATATTGAAAAACAGTACGCTGACCGTGACTGGACCCCCTTCGCTGGAGGCGCCCCAGATTGCTCCAAAGCGTTCAATCGGGGTGGAAAAATTGATTTTCGTGACCCCCGTTCCGTCCACTCCCATCCCTTTCGCACCCGAGGTCTGCGCCGAGCCGTTTTTGTACAGCCCGAATTTGCGATCGGCCCCCGGCTCGTACACCAGCATGACCGGGTTTTCCGCTTGGGCGTTCCCTCCCATAATCGACGTGGGGCTGCTCAGATAAGTCGGACCCAGGTCGGGATCGATCTCATAGCTGGGGAATGACTCCCAGGTTTCTGAAATCTGCCCGGCAAAGGGTGTGGCCACCTCGCTGACGAATCCCCCCTGCACACCGGAGCCGCATACCACCAGCAGCGCCGAACAGGCGGCCAGCAGTCTTCCTCTGCTCAGGAATCGATGGATGAAGTTCATTGAGCGTGAAACGCACATGACGAAGCAGTCCCTTGGGTGAGTCTCCCGCCGGAGAGCTCGGGGAGAGGGAACCGCAGCAGTATACGCCGCGGCGAGACCGCAGGCCAGACCCCCACCCCAATTTTTCCACCCCCTGGGTGTTCTGCGGACAGGAGAGGAACTGGCCGGAAATCTGATCGTATATACAGTATTTTCCTCCATTTCACGATTTTTTTCCGATTCTTCGGTGCAATTGCTCAAGTCGGCACAGGCGGCTGACCGATCTCATCGGCAGGCGCCTCGCGGCGCCGGACAATCCGCAGGAAGCGGCGGCCATCAGGGGGGCTGAAGTCCCATTGGACGCATTCACTCAAGGACGAATCGACATGCGAAACACCCTGAAACTGTTCACCGGAGAAGAATCCGCGGTCGCCGTTGCTGACGAGCAGGTTTCTGTCTCTCTGGGGGACATCGCCGACATCCTGGCCGACGCCGTCCGCACCAAGCGTGCCTGGGTCCGCGACTTCGCCGACGACCAAATTCAGGTCTCGTCCGACCTGTACGACGTCCTCTCGACCTATTGGAACATGCGTCGCGGAGCCTGAGGCGATCGGTGGGTTGAGCCTTCGAGCGGCTCGTGCCGATGCGTGCATCGCCGCATCCAGGACGGGCTCCCATCATCCGGGAAGGCGAACGTCTCCCTGAGCCCGCGCGGAGTCGAATGGACTGGCCAATTGGCCCGCCCGGCGAACCGCCATTGTTTTTCCGCCCCCTCCTGCCGCAACCGGCACACGGCCGCCCGGCCGAATCATCGAGAATAGTCACGGGATGTGGCGCACTCCGAGAAGCGATTCCACCGAGGGGTGATGGATGGTGAGCGAAGAGCCAGCATTTCGTCCATGCGAGGCGAGAGTAGGGCTAGCGGCAGTATGATTCTCGAATCCCGACCAGCACCTCATCTTTCGAAAGATTCGCGAGTCCAGCTACTTTGAGGTCAATCTCCTCGGACTGCATTCGATCCAGAAATCTCTGCATATCCTGCTTGATCTGAGGTGGCATTTCGTCCTGAAAACTCGGATCAATGATTGCGTACAAGCGAAACACATCGAGCTTGTGCTTCTTGATCTTGTCCGAGTCAATTTTGTCACCCTTGGCCCTTCTTTCCGTCATATCCAGCCACGCTCTGGCCTTTAGGGGAATGAGGTGAACCGCTCCTACGGTCGGTAGTCCCTGGAAGGTGGACTTTCCTTTCTGAAGGAACTCGTAGTAGCCGCTGTCCAATAGAATTGCCGACAAGCTGGAGACGTCAGCATCGATCGGCACGGGAGTAAAAGGACCGGTGCCATCATGATCCAGTGCGTCTGGCAGACGTGAGAACAACTCCAGTTCGCGCGGGAATCCCTCGGTCTTGGGCTTCTTGAAGCGAAAGAACTGTTTTTTGTTGCCCTTTTGCTGGATTTCGTAGCCGCCATCCTTGACGAATTTCCAAAACTCGGCAACGAATTCGGGAGATTGGGCCTCTGTGCATAATACGATGTCCAAATCGGACGTGACGCGGAAATGAGCCCCTGCGTCCTCCAACGCCAGGCTGCATGCGACACCGCCGATGAGCACATACTGATCAGCGTACGAGGCGAATCGATCGCGGAAAATCTCCAAGCCTACGACCATGTAACGTCCTCCATCATTTCCTTGAGACTCAGTTGGACGCGCTCGTCGCTGTTCTCCCTAAGCGACAGATACAGCGAAAGACGGTCAGCAATTCCATGCTTCGCAAACAACGTTGGGTCGTAGCTCCACACCTCAACTTCCGTGGCATCGGGATCATCTGGATGCACGATTCGGCGGTCCGGCGACTGCCGTGATACATGCCAATTTTTGTGGCTTACGGCGATGGTCGGTGTGTGTGGGGCTGCCAACATCGAGTAACTTGCAAGTGCCGTCAGTCCGGCAGTGATCCCAAGTTTCTGGTCTGGATGCAGCCGGAGGTAGTAGCGTTGCTGGGTGGGGGCTTGCAGCAGGGGGAGGACGCTTTCCCACAGTTGCTTGCGCCCCTCCTTCAGTCGCAACCTTCGTTCTCGCCCCTCTCTTGTGACATCGCAGAGTTGCTCGGCTTCAAGTTCATCGAGGGCACGCGACATGGTCATTTTCGTATAGCCAAGGCGCTCCGCAAAATCGACTGGAGTTCGTAGCGAGTCGTCGTCATGGAGTAAAAGGTGCAACACCAGCGCTTGGGTTGCGGGCTTGACTTTCAAGGACTTTTGCCGTTGCCTGCGAAAGTGCTCGCGGAGATCGATACCGAGCATCGGCAAGTACAACTGGTTGCCAGGCACAATGAAGGGAACACGTTGTTCGATGAGGCGTTTCCGCTGGTGCGAAGCGACTTGCTGGCACACGTAGATCAGCTCTCCTTGCCACTTGGGCTGAACCTGATCCATCTTTTTGCGGATTGTCGCTGGGGGGGGTGGCTCTTCGCCCCTGTCAACCATCAGCAAACAAGGAACTCCAATGATCTGGGTCCGGTAGAAGCGAAATCCATCCCGAAGAAAGAGCGGGAGCCTGCCACTGGACTCCCAGGCGACAATGCATGCCGTAAACCCCAGTGTTTCAAACAGATATCGCTCGATTGCTTGGATTTTAGATTGCACGACAACACTTGGAAACTTTGAATACGCACAGTAACATACATGACGTTACCGTGCATTTCAAGAGTTACCGAAGGATTCCACACTGGACGAGTTGTCGCAAATCCCTGCACTGTCGCAGAGCCTCACCCGGTCGCCCTTGAGCCAAGCCCCTTTGGGCACTCGTGGAAGCGAACAAGCAGCCTCACCGTTTGGTTCGGCGGCCCGTTTTGTTCACCGCGGCTGAGACCTGCCGTGGTTGCGGGGCCGGCGCGCCGCGGAGCATACCTTCCGTGCTCAAGTCCTCGTCGATGTCCGGCCAATGGATGCCGTAGCCGCCCCCTGCCACCTGCCAGTTTTTTCGCTGTGCAGCGGTGGCATTGAATAAGCGCGGATACCAGACAAGAGGAACCGTAATGGTCCGACCGTCACCCAGATCGACGCTCAGGGTATCCCGGGCGAACCGCACTCCGGTCACACGTTCGTCAGCCGCCAGCGCCAAGATGCCCATGCCATGCCTCCAAGAACTCGGCTTGATGTTGAATCACCAGTTTCTGAATCCACCGAAAATCCAGACGCGACATCAGTCCAACTGATCCGTTGCATCGCGCGGGCCAGTACCAACCTCCGTCAATCTCTGCCGCTGGCGAGGCAATCAAACAGAACCTGACCGTAGACATCCGTCAGCCGCAGGTCGCGGCCTCCCCAGCGGAATGTCAGCCGCTCGTGGTCCATCCCCATCAGGTAAAGGATCGTGGCGTGGAGGTCGTGGATGGTGACGATCTTTTCCACGGCCCGGTAGCCGAATTCATCGGTGGCGCCATACGCCAGCCCCCCCCGGACCCCTCCCCCGGCCAGCCAGATCGAGAACCCCTGCGGATTGTGGTCGCGCCCCAGTGTCCCCTGGGCGAAGGGGGTTCGCCCGAATTCCCCCGCGAAGATCAGGAGTGTGCTGTCGAACAGGCCCCGCGCTTTCAAATCGCGGATCAGCGCGGCGATCGGCTGGTCGACCGCCGCCGCCATCTTGGGGTGCCCCTCCGAGATGTTGCCGTGGTCATCCCAGGGAGCGACAAAGCGAATCCCCTTCATCATCGTCAATTCGACGAACGGCACGCCCCGTTCGATCAATCGCCGTGCCAGCAGGCATTGGCGGGCGAACTGCCGCTGATGCGGGTTTTCGGAATCAAGGCCGTACGCCGACTGCGTCGCCGCGGTCTCTTCGCTGAAACGAGCCAGGTCCGGAATCGCCGACTGCATGGCGCCGGCGGTTTCGTAGTTCCGGATCGCGGCTTCGATCGCCTGGGTTTCGGGATTGGCCCGGCCCCCCTGGGACCGGAGAAACTGTGCGTCGTGCCCGGCGACAAAATCGAGCAGCCGCCGCTGTTCCTCGGGGGGATCGGCGGGAGTCACATTACCGACCAGCTCCGATCCGCTATAGGTGTCGAAGATCGTTCCCTGGTGAATCGCCGGGAGGAACGCATTCGAAAAGTTCTCTCCGCCGCCGATCGGCAACAGACCGCCATTGAGCACAACATACCCAGGGAGGTTTTCATGTTCGGCCCCCAGCCCGTAGCAGACCCAGGAACCCAGCGCCGGGCGCCCCTGCAGGGGATGCCCGCAGTGCAGATGAAAACTGGCCTGCGAATGTTCCGCAAAATCGGCCTGCATCGACCGGATCACGCACAGGTCATCCGCCAGTTGCGACAGGTGCGGAAACAGTTCGCTGATGGGGAGCCCCGATTCCCCATGCTGGGCGAATTGGAACGGACTCCCCAGGCAGGTGCCATTCTGGTCGAACTGCGTCGCATCGATCTTCGCCGGAAACGGTTTGCCATGCTCGCGATTCAGGATCGGCTTGGGATCGAACGTATCCACCTGCGAAGGGCCGCCATCCATGAATAGCAGAATCACATGTTTGACGCGCGGCGGATGGACCATCCACCGCGGTGGGGGTTCGGTTGCGGCAGCCGCGCGGCGGACGTCGCGACCCAGCAGATGGGCCAGGGCCACCAGGCCGAAGCCATGGGCGCTGCGAGAGAGCAGCTCACGACGCGTGCAGTGAAGGGGGGGCGTCATGGCAGATAAATCGCCTCCTTTAGATTGACCAGGGCGTGCGCCAGAAGGCGCCAGCCCCGGTTTGAGTTGTCGGCCTGCGCGGCTTGCTGGAGGAACTTCGCGGCCTGGTCCTGCTCGGCAGCGGTCGGCTCGCGACCCAGCAGCTCGCGGTACAGTCGCGACACACGGTTCGCGGCATCCGGCTCGGTTGCCGTGACACGGTCGGCCCAGAGCTGTGTCTGCTGCACGACGAACGGATCGTTCATCAGCGTCAGGCTCTGGGCCGGTACGATCGCCAGGGGGCGCCGCCCGGCAGGAGCCGCGGGACGTGGAAAATCAAACGCCAGCAGAAACTCGTTGGGAAAGTTTCGGCGGACCTCCAGGTAGATCGACCGCCGACTGTCCCCATCCAAGGGGCCCGGCGGAGATTGTTTGTTCGGTTCCTGGACTACCCGGTAGAACCCCCGGGTTCCCAGCCCACCGTCCGTCTCACGCAACTTGCCCGACAGCGACAGCAGGGTGTCGCGGATCGCCTCGGCCTCCAATCGTCGGACACTGGCGTGGGACCACCAGCGATTCCCCGGATCGACCTCGGCGGCGGCCGCGGTGGGAACCGAAGCCCGCTGCCAGGCGCGGGTCAACAGCAGCCTGCGGATCAATCGGCGGGTGGACCAGCCATCGGCGATGAACTCTCGGGCCAGTTGGTCGAGCAGTTCCGGATGGGTTGGGGGTTCTCCCATCCGGCCAAAGTTGTCGACGGTGGCGACCAGCCCGCGGCCAAACAGCCAGTGCCAAACCCGATTCACATACACCCGCGCGGTCAGCGGATTGTCCGGACTGGCGATTTCCTCCGCCAGGCGCAGCCGCCCCGCGTCCGGTCCGGCGTACTCTTCCGCCCGCGACCCGAGCACCGCCAGGTAGCGGCGCGGGATCGCCGTTTTCCCCAGGCGATGATCCCCCCGTGGGAGCCACGGCTGATCGACGGCGCAATGGTCTTCGTAGACGCCGGGGGAGCGGCGCGCGATCGGAATGGCGTCTTCCCGCTGCCGGTATTTTTCGACCGGTTGAGAGACGGTTCCGTCGAATGCCGCGTTGCTGGTCAGCAGTCCCCCCTGCATCAGCACGCTGATCCAGCGCGCATCGTTGTCGGTCGCGGTCCCTGCCTGGAATCGTGCGACCACCTGCTGCGTTGCCGCGCAGAATCTGGCGATCCAGTCATCGACCCCCCTTGCTGCTTCCGGTCCGTTCGTGAGCGGCAGCAGTTCCTGGGGACAAAGGGGCGCGTCGATTGGCCGCGCGCCGCGGGGGTGCTGGACGACCTGCGCAAGGCCAAAGCTCGAGCGCCCGTCGCTCTGTTCAAGGAGGCTGGGATCCTTGACGACTCCCAGGTACGGCTTGTCGTCGCGGGTCAACAGTTCGAGGTGAGCCCGCAGGCCGCGCCATTGCGGTTTGATCGGCATGGTGACCCAGCGGAGGATGGGTGCATCGAGCGTGGGATTCACCCCCTCAAACAGCAGCGAATCTCCCTGGAAATTCTCGATCACCAGCCGCGCCCGCGACCGGCCGGTTCCCCGGACCTGCACGCTGATTTCCTCGGCCTCCAGGACAAAATCGGGCGAACGGAGAGAACCGCCATGTCGGTCTGAGAGGCGATTGGTGTGGAACCCTCGTTCCAGCACGCCGGTCATGAGGAACGGCGTCCCCCCCTCGACCGACCAGGCCCCCGCCTGGCGAACGGCGTCTGCCGGAAGCCCCGCCCCGGCGATCCGCCAGCCCGTCAGATCCCCCTCCGTCAGATCGAACAGTCGCTGAGCATTTTCCGGAAGCACCGCGGCCCGCGCGAATTGCGCGGCGAGTTCACCAGTCTGCTCGTCGACCGTCGTCTTCCATGTCGCGTCGTCGGCAGTCAGGATTTTGCCCAGCCATTTCAGCGGCGCGCGAAAAAACGGACCCGGAGTTTTTGGGTCATGCTGGCACAGCACCTGGGCCAACGTCCGCGTCCAGGGGACTGTCGCAACCGTCGACTCCAGGTCTTTCCACGAACTGTCGGAGCGCACGTGTTCCCGGCACCACTGGCGGGCCTGGCGCAGCTCGTCGGGCCACTGGGCGATCTGCGCCAGCCACAGCGGCGTCAGGGCGGCGCGGATCTCCCCGTGCAGTTGTTGCAGCGTCTCCTGATCACGGAGAAACAAGTCTGGCGGGTCGAGGATCCGCATGCCGGTCCGTGTGCTGCGGAAGATGCCATACAGCGCGTAATAGTCCTCGTCGGAAATCGGATCGAATTTATGGTCGTGGCAGCGGGCACACGAAATCGTCATTCCCTGGAAGACTTTCCCCAGGGCCTCGATCTGATTGTCGATGACGACGATTTCCTCGCGCTTGACGTCGACCGGCGTCTGGTTGAACTCGACAAACCGCAGAAACGCCAGGCCGATCAGCGCTTCGTTAAGCCCCAGCTCCCGATTCCAGCGTGGAGGAATCAAATCTCCCGCGAGATGCTCGCGAATCAACTGGTCGAAGGGGAGGTCGGCCTGGAACGCCCGGATCATGTAGTCCCGATAGCGGTACGAAAACGGCAACAACGCGTCGTCTTCGGAGCCGTGCGTCTCGCTGTAACGAACCACGTCCAGCCAGTGCCGCGCCCAGTGAATCCCCATTTCCGGCCGAGCGAGAAACCGGTCCACGCACCGCTCCCAGGCGTCCGGAGCCGGATCCTTAAGAAACGCGTCGACGTCGGCCGGCGCCGGGGGGAGTCCGCACAGTTGATAGCTCAGCCGCCGGATCAGAGTCCGCCGATCAGCCGGGCCGGCGGGGGTGATCCCCGCCGCGGCGATCCCCTGATCGATCCAATCGTCAATGCTTCGATGGGCCTCCCCGTCAGCCGCTCCCCTCCGCAAAGGCTGCCAGCAAAACCACTGCATCCGTTCGCGGACGATCTCGTCCCAGGCACCTCCTTCATCCCGTTCCACCGCTTCCGGCGTGTCGCGCGGATCGGGAGCGCCAATGCGGATCCACTTCTCGAACGCGGCAATCGTCTCGGCAGAGAGTTGCGGACTTTTGTCCGGCATCGCCACGACCCCCGGCTTGTGCCGAATCGCTTGCAGCAACAGGCTCTTTTCCGGTTCGCCGGGGACGATCGCGGGACCGGAGTCCCCACCACTTTTCCACCCCTCGCGGCTATCGAGCGCCAGCGACCCGCTCGCCTGGCCGGTGTGATGACAATCCCAGCATTCCCGCCGCAAAACGGGCCGAATCTCTTTCTCGAAAAACTCCAGCCCCTCGTCCTGAGCCTGCACCGCACCGGCCAGCAGCATCCAAACCAGCGCGGCCGCGGCCAGCAGAGCGCACATATCGTGGCGCCCCCTAGGAGCTCCCAGCAGACAGCAGCGGCAATTTGAGCGGCGAAACATACCCGCCATGATACCCGCGCCCGCGGTGACGGGCTATTGAACTACCTTCTCGTACTGCCTTCTCGTACTGTGTCCGCCAGCGCCTCGCGGCGCGCGGATCGCCGCGTTTGGCAGACTCACCATTCGGGAGGGCGAACGTCCTCGTGAGCCGCCGCTGCGGTCGGCGCGTGACTGAATCGCTCCGTTGGGACGGAAACGACTCTCGTCGAAAGTCGTCAGGCGGCCCCTTGCACGGTTTCACTCGCCGTCAGCACATCGGCGGCTCAGGTGGAACTTCGCCCTCCCGATCGGCGGATTGCCGCGCATGGTAGGCTCAGACCCTGGCATCGCGAACTCCCCCGTGAGCCGCCGCGGCGGCGCCCTGTCTCGCCAATCGGCCCCGTCCAGCGAACCTCCCTTGCTTTTCCCGCCTCCTCCTGCCATAACAAGCCATTCGGCGATCCGCCGAACCCTCACGGGACGTGGCGCAGCCTGGCTAGCGCGCTTGCTTGGGGTGCAAGAGGTCGTGGGTTCAAATCCCGCCGTCCCGATTTGTTGTAACTTGTTGTGCCGAAAGCTGTTTTAGCTTACCTGCCGGTGGTCGGCAGTGCGGTCTGAAGTCTCCGAGTTTTCCGTAGTCTACGGAGATCGGATGCTGGAGATCGCACAATTGCTGAGAAAAACGCACGAATTCCCCAGGCTGGCAAACACAAGGCGACGGGTCAGGCTGTCGTCAGGCTCAATGGTCGAGATTTCTATCCTGGCCGGTACAACTCCCCGGCTGCCAAAGCCGAGTACAACCGCCTCATCAGTGAATGGGATACCTGTTTCAACCGAGAGAGGCGGAAGCAATCCGCTGTGCTCATCGTCGATAGAACCGCCGGTCACCAATGACCCCATCGCAAGCCGCCCGGCGACCGAAACGGATTGGGCGCCGCGCCCCTGGGGACCACTATTCGGTCGCCACCTACCGGCGAGCGATCAGCAGAGCCTGCGAAGTGGCGTTTAGTATGCCTGAATCCCTCCGAAAGCTCTCGGACGACCTCTCTTCCACGGAGCGAGCAGAAAGGCAACGCCAGGCCGGCGAGTGGCGCCGCGAACGATTCCCGCACCAGCTTCGCCTCCATCCGCACGAAGGCGAGAACCACGCCGAGTCTTTGATGGTTTGATCATTCGCAGCTCAGCGTCGAACCTGGTGCGTTTGGTCTGGTCGTCAAAACGGGAGGGCTGCCGCGTGCGGTGAAAGTCGATGGGAGAGACCGCCAAATCCCGTCGTCGAACAGGATCAGAGCGCTTGAGACGGGCTTGGATGCGAGTTCGGCGCCGCCGAATCGATAATCAGAATCAGCCGGGGCGCTGGGTCCCCCACCGTCGCCAGGATTTCGGATTCCCCCCGGCCTCGCGCGCAGGAAACCCTCCGGCCGGGATAGAGCGCTCCGTCCCAGTTTTCAGACGGCCTACTCCATTTCTACGACCGACCTAACGCGTGCGCAAGAATTGCCGCAGCGGCTCGTCGAGGGTGGCGCTGAGTAGTCGCGAATGCGGCTTGGCGGTATCGTTCATCGCTGGTTCCGTTGTCTGCGCTTCCGCAGCGCCCGCGGCCCAACGAATATCAAAGCGACCTCCTCACCCTAACTCTGCCAATCCGGGCCGGCCATCTCGAGCGGCCGCGAAGGGCAAGTCCGTTTCGTATCGACCAATGCCAAAGATCTTCATCTCTTATCGACGAGAGGATAGCAAATGGGCAGTCAAGCCGATCTATGATCGGCTGAGGGAGGAGTTCGGACCTGATCAGGTATTCAAAGATGTCGATTCGATCCCGCTGGGGGCTGAATTCCGAGAAGCCATCGCTGCCGCGGTCGGGGAATGTGACATTTTGCTGGTCGTGATCGGGGCGCAGTGGCGGAGACTGTTGGAAGAGCGACTCGGGACCGACCAACACGACTACGTTCGCGCCGAGATTGAGGCCGGGTTCAATCGGAAGTTGCGGGTCATCCCGGTGCTGCTCGACAACATGGTCATGCCGGCCGGCAAAGACCTCCCTGAATCTCTGCGGAGCCTGACGTCGCGAAATGCAATCTCAATCCGCCCCGATCCAGAGTTCGATGACGGAGTCACCCGGCTCATTCGCGGATTGAAGCAATCGCCGATACGGCCGCAGCCGGGGATTCCGCAGTTGATTGTGGAACCAGTTCCGGAGCCGCAGACTGGAGCGCGTCAGAGTCTGTCCGAGCCGAGCGCGCCCGCAGCAGGTGCGGCTGGAAGGTCGAAAACGGGCCGTCTCACGGGCCGGTATGGCCTCTGGCTCGCTGTCCTGCTGGGGATCGCAGGAATCGGAGGAGCGATCGCGGTTGTGGGCAATGGTTGGCGCAATTGGAATTGGTTCATGGGAACGAAAAACATCGCACCCAATACGGAGGGGAGTGAAGCAAGCGAAGAGTCGGACCCGATGGACGGAAATGCGCCCGGCGAAGAGAGGGAGTTCTCCGAATTGAAGATCAAATTCTCTTGGTGTCCGCCGGGCGAGTTTAAGTTTGGGAGTTCAGAATGGCAGGTCAGCAGTGAACGACTATTTGCGAAGAGTGGTCCGGTCGAGGTGACGCTGACTGAGGGCTTCTGGCTTGCCCAGCACGAAATAACGCAGGAACACTATGAACGGGTGATGGGAAACAATCCAAGTTGGTTCTCGACCGCGGGCGCCGGTCGTTCGGATGTCACCGGTGAACAGACGGCGCAGTTCCCAGTTGAGCGACTCTCGTGGGATGAGGCGATGGATTTTTGCGGCAAGCTGACTGAGAACGAGCGCAAGGAAAGGCATTTGCCGCTGGAGTGGAAATACACCCTTCCGACGGAAGCACAATGGGAGTACGCCTGTCGGGCTGGAAGTACGACACGGTTCTGTTTCGGCGACGACCAGGCGCGATTGTCTGAGTTTGCCTGGTACTCCTCGAACTCGGAAAATAAGACACATTTGGTCGGCACGCGCGCCGCAAACGCTTGGGGTCTGCATGACATGCACGGAAACGTGTGGGAGTGGTGTCGGGATGTGCATGTAGAATCGCTGCTCGGAGGAAGAGACCCGGAAGTCACACACGGAAGTTCGGGCCGGGTGACGCGGGGTGGTTGCTGGGACATGATTGCGCCGGGTTGCCAGTCGGCGAACAGAAAAAAAGACTCAGCGGACGCCCGGGACTACAACCTCGGGTTCCGTATTGCCCTCAGTCAGGTCCGGTGAGCCGCCGGAGGCGTTTTGGTCAGGGAGCCGAGACCCGGAGTAGGCGTGGCGGTAGAAATCTACGTAGGGGACGGTAGAGCGCGCGAGGCGGTGTCCGGGCGAGAATCGCATCTGGTTCACGATTTCACGAGCGAATCGCGGATCGCTGGCTTACCATAACTTGTGACGCAGCATCGCGGTTCGGCGGTTCAAACGACTGGTTTGTTTGCGCGCCGACGGACAGTTTGCTATAAGATGCAATCGCTGAATGAATGCTGTCGCCGGTCTGCGATCACAAGGAGCCTGTTATGCGAATCAACCAATTCACCCACGCCGTTCTGATGCCCCTGATCGGAACATTCGTCCTCTCCTGCGTTTCGATGCCTGTGAGGGCCTGCACGCGGATTCTGTACACCGCCAAGGACGGCACCGTCATTACCGGTCGGTCTATGGACTGGGGCGAGGACTTGAAGTCCAACATGTGGGTGCTGCCGCGCGGCATGAAGCGTGACGGAGAGGGGGGGAAGAACAGCATCTCGTGGGAGTCGAAGTACGGCAGCCTGATCGTGACCGGCTACGATATCGGCACATCCGACGGGATGAACGAGAAGGGCTTGGTCGTCAACATGCTCGCCCTCGTCGAGTCCGATTACGGCAAGCCGCCGGAAGGGACCAAACTCATCTCGATGAGCACTTGGGCCCAGTACATTCTCGACAACCACGCGACCGTGGCTGAGGCCGTCGCCGACTTCAGGAAAGAGGAATTCCAGGTCCAGACCGTCGTGCTCCCCACTGGCAAGCCCGCGAATATGCACTTGGCTTTCGCTGACCCGACAGGCGACTCGGCCATCCTCGAATACGTCAACGGGAAACTCGTCATTCACCACGGGAAGCAGTTCAAGGTCATGACCAACTCTCCCACGTACGACAAGCAGTTGGCCATCATGGAGTATTGGCAGGAGGCTGGCGGGCTGACGAAGTCGCTGCCCGGCACATCCCGAGCCGCGGACCGCTTTGTGCGGGCGACGTACCTGCTCGACGCGATTCCGACCGAAACTAACGCGAAATACATCAGTGGCGTCGCGGACCAGAAGTTTCACTTCCAGGCGATGATGTCGGTACTCTCCGTCATGCGAAGCGTCGGCACCCCGCTCGGAATCGACATCGACGACCAGCCCTGGGTCTCTTCGACCATTTGGCGGACCGTGAGCGACAGCACCAACCGCATCGTGTTGTTCGACTCGGCGATGACCCCGGCGACTTTCTGGGTACGGCTGGGCGATCTCGATCTGAAGCCAGGCGCGCCGGTAAAGAAGCTGGAACTGATCAATGGGAAGACCTACAGCGGGAGTGCCGCGGACAAGTTCGTCGAGTCCAAGTTGTTCAAGTTCGCACCGCTTGGAAGCCATTACGAGGCGCCGAAGAACTAGCCCGAAGCCAGGCAAGGTCCGGTTTCAGGTCTGGGTGGTGGCGTACCTCGCGACCCATTCACGGTCGGATCCGGGAAAATAGAGCGAAAGGATTCTTGCGATGGCGGACGTGACACCCACACAAGGGCGATATCTCGCGTACATTCACGCGTATACGGACGGCTTCGGTTTGCCGCCGGCGGAGTCGGAAATTGCCGCGGCGATCGGCGTCTCGCCCCCGTCGGTGAACCAAATGATGAAGACGCTCGAACGGAAGGGGCACATTCGACGAAAGCCGGGTGTTCCACGCTCGATTGAGATTCTGGTTCCCGAAGAGGCCATCCCTCCCTGGAAGGGGAAACGCATCTCTCGGACGGTCTGGGAGTGGACTCGTATCAGGCCGCCAGCGCCGGATCTTGAACTGGACAGCGGCGACAAGGACGTCGTTTATCGTTTCAAGATCACCCTGCAAGACACCAAACCGGCAATCTGGCGGCGGATTGAGACCAAGAACATCACGCTGGAAGGACTGCACGAGTTGATTCAAACCGCAATGGGTTGGACGAATTCGCATCTGCACCAGTTTGAAATCGCGAATATCTTTTACACGGATCCAAGATTCCTGGAGGATGGCGATGACTTCGGCGCCGCCGACTACGGCGGCATTCGGATCGGCGACCTGGTTGCCGAATACGGCTCCAAACTTGCGATGGGGTACGAATACGACTTTGGCGACGGTTGGCAGCATCGAGTCGTCCTCGAAAAGATCACACACTCCGAGCCGGGAGCCAAATACCCGCGTTGTATCGGTGGAGAGCGCGCTTGTCCGCCGGAAGATGTGGGGGGCGTTTACGGTTTTGCCGAATTTGTCGAGGCAATCACGAATCCGAAACACAAAAGACACCGTGAACTTCTGAAATGGAACGGCCCGTTTGATCCCGCAGGATTCGACGCGGCAAAAGCCACTCGGCGCATGACGAAAGGACTGCCATCGTGGTGAAGCAGGGACGGAAGATGCCGCGCAAGCTTGCAAAAACCGACCGGTATCCACTGATTGAAAAGGAGCTTCTCAAGCGGGCCAAGGGGGAATTGGTCGCGATGATCCTGGCGATCGCCAAGGAGTACGCCGCGGTTGCGCGAGGATTGGAAGAGCGGCTGACGATCGAAAAGCCGGTGGATCTGCTCGTCGGCGACGTGTCATCCGCCATCGACCGCGCGACCGATTTCGATGAACGCCAAATGAATCACAATTTCGATGTGGGCTGGCAGGCTTATGGCGACGTTGCGAAGGGGCTTTCGCGGCTTGTCAAATTGGGCCATCTGGCGGACGCGAAGCTCCTGGCGATCAAATTGATGAAAGAAGGGAGCTTTCAAGTCGAATGCAGCGACGAAGGATTGATGACGGAAGATATCAGCCGGTGCTTGAAGCTGGTGATTCGTGCCGTCAAGGCCGCTGGCGGTGACGAGGCTGTGAAGTGGGCTGGCGAGATGCAATCCGCGGACTCTGTTGGGTTCATATGCGACAAAGAACTCCGTGCACTCAGGGGCAGATCGTGAGCGAATAACAATACGTGGCCGTCCAGGCGGTTGACGGCCCGCTCAGCGACGAGCAGTTGGCGTATGCACAGCGACAGTCCTCCCGCGCCGATGTCTCTCGATGGTCGCTTTCTGTTGAGTACCATTACCGCTCGTTCGACCTCGTCGCCCGGCGGCAACCGCAGCAAAGGATCCTACGTTGAAAGACGCGAGAACAAACGGCGGTCAGGCGGCAGCGAACGATCTGGAGAGCGAGCGCATCCCGTTCCTGAAGCGCTTGCTGGATACGTGTCTTGGAAGACGGTTTGGAGGCGGATTTGATTTCTTCATTTCCTATAGCTGGTCGGACGGTCGTGACTATGCGCTGGCGCTGCATTCGGAGTTGAAGGCTCGCGGCTTTCGATCCTTCCTCGATTCTGAAGACTACGAAAAAGGGAGTGACTGGAAGACAGAAGGACGTCGAGCTCTCAAGAACGCCAGCCGGTTGCTGCTCGTAGTCACGCCAGGGTCGTCCACATCGGGGCCAGTTGATCGCGAGATTTGTATCTTCAGGGGAACCGGCCGCGCCATCCTGCCGATTGATGCCGGGAATGCTTGGCGATTGCCGCAGGCGGAGGGGATGCGGCGCCTCATCGGCGAGTCCACCCTGTACATTCCCGAACACGTGTCCTTGGGGGGCGGGCCGCCAGTCTGTCCGTCGGAATCGACGCTGACGACGATCGCCAAGTCGTTCAATCTCAGGAGGCAGAGCGAACGTCGCGTGCGCGCATTGGGAACCGCCGCCGCCAGCTTTTTTCTGCTGGCGATTGCCGCGGCGGGTCTGGCACTGCTGGCCGAACGCGCGCGAGCTCAGGCACACGCCAACGAGCTCCAAGCCAAAACGATTGCCGCATCGAGCGCGCTCAACAGCGGCGACTTTCATATTCGCCACGAGCACGATCCACGCAAGGCCGTCGTGTGGTATGGGCAAGCGGCGATCATCGCGCCTCCAGGCTCGATCCAGCAGTCGTCGGCGCTGAACCTGATTGGGGCCTGGAGCCGCTCGCTCCCCCGACACACCCTGTTGCACGAAAAGCCGGTGAAGCGCGTGGCCCTGAGTCCCGATGGCCGACTGCTGGCCAGTGCCAGCGAAGATGGCACAGCCAGAGTCTGGGATGTGGAAACTGGCAGACCGCACGGACCCCCGCTGGTCCACGGCGGAGCGGTCCATGCGGTTGCATTTGATGCCGATGGAACGCGACTGCTGACGGCATCTGCGGATCACACGGCCAGAATCTATGATGCCGGCACGCTCGCGCAAGTGGGGGGCGATTTGCAACATGAAGGGGAAGTTCTCAATGCGCGTTTCAGCCCGGACGGAACCATTGTGGCCTCCGCGAGTGCCGATCGAACGGTCCGGCTGTGGGATGTCGCCACATCCCGAAGTCACAGCCAGCCGCTCATGCATTCCAACTGGGTTGGAGAATTGGCATTTTCTCCCGATGGCATGGTTTTGCTCACCGCGGGAGGGGATGGGACGGTGCGACAATGGGACGTGGCGACAGGAACTGACCGTGGAAACAGCCTGACAGCCTCAAACGTGCGGTCTCTCGTCTTCAATCCGGAGGGAACGCTGGTTGCCTTTGGAAGCGGCACCGTCGCCTGGCTTTGGAACCCGATCACCAATGAGCAAAGCCAGCCGCTGAAGCACAATTCCCCGGTGAATTCCGTGGCCTTCAGCCCCAACGGTCAGCGACTGGCCACAGGAAGCGGCGAATCGCTGGGCAATGGAGAGTCCCGACTGTGGGACGTCGCAAACCCATCGACTCCCGTCGTGTGGAAACATCGCGACGCGGTGACCTCTGTCGCCTTCAGTCCCGACGGAACGATCCTCGCGGCCGCCACCGCCGAAGGATTGAGCCGACGTGGCGAAGTGCTGCGCTGGGATATGACGAGCCATGCGACGATTGGCGAGCCGCTGCATCATGGCCAGGGGGTGCATCAGGTCGTGTTCAGTCGCGACAGCAGGATCCTGGCTACCGCGTGTGACGAGAACAGCGCCCGGCTCTGGTCGGCGTCTCCCGGCCGCTTGACGAGTGAGACTCCCAGGCATCAGCATGCTGTCACAGGCGTAGCGCTCAGCCCTGACGGCTGCATCCTGGCCACTGTCAGCGCGGATCACACAGCAAGGTTATGGGACGTTGCCACCGGCCAGCCGCGAAGCGAGCCGCTGCCGCACCAGGATCGATTGAATGCAGTGGCCTTTGACCCCCGCGGCAAGGTTCTGGCCACCGCTGGTGACGATCACACGGTGCGTCTGTGGGACGCGACAAGTGGCGAGCCGCTCGGTGGTCCGCTGGAGCATTCCACGCCGGTCAGGTTCCTGGCCTTTGCCCCAGGGGGCCGCCGGCTTGCGGGGGGCGGGGACGGAAATCCGAGGGGGGCTTCGGCGGAGATGAAGATCTGGGATGTGGACGCCCGCAGGCAGATTGGATCATCGGTCGTTTTGAAGCATCGCATTTCGGCCATCGCGTTCAACCCCGACGGTTCCAGGCTCGCGGTGGCCGAGACGGACGACACTCTGAGTCGTTACAGGCTACAGATTCACGATCCCGCGACGGCCAAGCCTCTGATTCAGATGGAGTGCCAAGGCAACGCGAGCGGCATGGCATTCAGCCCGGACGGGAAGCTTCTGGCCACAGCAGCCAGCTCAGATGGCGCTGGCGAAGCCAGGCTCTGGGATGTTCAGTCGGGGCAGGAGCAGACGCTCTGCACTCATGGAGCCATCATGCGTGCTGTCGCATTCAGCCCCGATGGCAAGACGCTGGCGACCGCCAGCACCGAAGCCGCCGCCGTGGCAGAGACGGTCCAACTCTGGGATGTGTCGAGTGGAAAGCTGCGCTTCGATCCGTTGATACACCAGGCCATTGTGTGGTCGATCGACTTTACGACCGATGGAAGGACACTGGTCACCAGGAACTCCCGGCAAGTCAATTTATGGGATTCTCAGACCGGTCAGCCCTGCGGTGAGCCCTTGCTGCATGCCGACAGGGTGACGTCTGTCGCTGGTAGCGTTGCAAAGGGAATCGTCGCGACCGGATGCAGTGAGGGGACCGTGCATCTCTGGGACATTTCCCCGGCCAAAATCGGTCAGCCGGACCGGAGAGAGCTGGAACGCCTGCGACTGTCCGTAGAGGTTCGCTCATGGCAGATGTATGACTCCGCATCCGGCCTGGTTCGCCCCCTGAGTCTGGAGGAATGGACCGCGCGCAAGTCGCAGCTCGACGGATTGAATGGTCCGATTAAAATTCTCAGTCATCGCTGAGCAAGGTCAGGACGCAGCGGATGATGCCATGTGGTTTTTTCTGCTGGCGTGGATGGGGATTGACACAGTTGGCGTAGTGGGTTCGTTTCCGGAGCGCGGCGGGGGCCTTCGCGGCCGAGACGAAGTGCCGGTGAGAGATAATCGCCAAAACGCAAAATTCTCCGGGAACCATTCTGCCGGTTTGGTGTCTAATGAGTGGCTGCGGGAATGATTGCGGGCCATTCAAACACAGAACCAGGACAATTTCGATGTCGTATTTGTGGTCGAGTCGCAGATTTGAAGGGATAGGTACGCGGCAATTCGCCTCTCAACAGGCGAATCTGCTCGCCGCGTATCCCCTGCGCTTGTGACCCGGCATGGCTTCAAGGGGACCCAAATCCCGACGAGCAGTCTTCAAAAGCCCGGTGTCACTCAGACAGCGGGCTTTTTTCGTGGCCCTTTTTGGGGTCGGTAGCTGAGACGGTGTAGCGCCAGGCTGAAGACCTGGAGACGTGGATTCGAGCACCACCCGACCCACATTCGCCAGAGGCGAATAGAGCAGGAGAGCGGAGAAAGTAGAGAGGAGAGTGGACAGAGCGCCGCCCCCTCTCCTGCGGTCTCCTTTCTACTGACTCCTTTCTGGTTTGACGGTTGTCTTTCAACGGTACGGCTCGTTCGTCTACCGGTCCAGGATACTGCCCTTTCAAGGCGGAGGATGGGGTTCGATTCCCCGACGAGCTACTGCGATCAAAACGTGGGACTGTTTGGACGGAGATTCGAAATGACCACGCCACGATGGAAACGCCGGCTTCTGATCGATTCCGGGGTCGTGGTGTAAAGGCAGCACAGCAGACTTTTAATCTGGCAGGCGAGGGTTCGATCCCTTCCGGCCCCAATTGCGGCGAGGCCGCAATCGAGCAGGAGAGCGGAGAGAGTGGAGAGGAGAACAGACGGGGCGAGGTCCGATCTCCGGCGGTCTCCTTTCCACTCTCTCCTCTCGCATTCTTTTCGGAAGTCGACGCGGACGGATGAACGGCTCGTAGCTCAACGGTGAGAGCAGGCTCCTTATAAGGGCTCGACGAGGGTTCGACTCCCTCCGAGCCGATCGACGACACGGCAAACAACACGGGATCAAGGTGTTAGCGGCAGCACACCCGGTTCTTACCCGGGCAGGTGACGGTTCGAGTCCGTCTGATCCCATTCGGAAACTGGCACTGGTCGTTCAGCGGCGAGGACTCCGCACCCGTAATGCGGAAACGTGGGTTCGAGTCCCACCCGGTGCTTTTTTGTTCGCGAATGGACGCCCATCTGTTCTGGGACCGCATATTCGCGACGAAATGAACGACGCTGCTCTTTGACAATCCGATCAGGACGTTTGCACCCATGAGGTAGTGGAAGCCTACCGGCTCGCCATGTCGGAAGTGCGGGTTCGACTCCCGCTGGGTGCTTTTTCGCTCGCGTGTGGAGGTCCATTTGTTTCGGGACTGCACATTCGCGACCAGGATAACGAAGCAGCGTGTGGGAAAGTCTGGCCCCTGTTCAACTTGAATGGGGCGCCTGCCTTGGGAGCAGGAGATCGTCAGTTCAAATCTGACCACGCTGACTTTCTTGCGGTGGAGCTCGTGCTGGTACGAGCAGGCGGCTGTTAACCGCCCGGACACAGGTTCGATTCCTGTCACCGCAGCTTGATGGAAAGACGCGCCGGACGATCGCAACTGGCGATGGCGCCTTCCGCCATGCAGAACGACGTGCCCTTGGCCGAGCGGCAAAGGCGCCAGCCTTCCAAGCTGGACAGGTGGGTTCGACTCCCGCAGGGCACTCTCGGGGATCGGCTAATGGTAGGCCGCCTGCCTTTGAAGCAGTCTGTGGAGGTTCGACCCCTTCTCCCCGAACCTTTTGGCTGAGGGTGAGTCCATCATGGCGGACAACACTGCGAGGTGGTTGCTGCTGGTAGCAGCGCCTGGCTCTGAACCAGGCGGACCACCGCTATTCGCGGCGGTGCCCTGATTCGATTCCAACCCCCGCAATTGTTCGTTGCGGAGTGAAGTTGTTCAACAGGGAATGCGGACACAATCCGCCTGAGGGTTTTGTGGAAGTCATCCGGCCGGATGAGGAGCTTGTCTTGAAAACAAGTGGCGGGTGAAACCCGCTTGTGGGTTCGAGTCCCACGGCTTCCGCTCGACGAACGACGAGATAGGAGAGACTGGAAAGGAGACCGCAGAGAGTGGACCAACTCGCCGTGAATAGGCGATCGCGAATTGTCTCGTTTCTCCTCTCTACTTTCTCTTTTCTGTTTGCTTCGCGAACGGGCTCATGGTCCAACAGCAAGACGCCGGTCCTGCAAACCGGAGATTCGGGTGCGATTC
Source organism: Planctomycetales bacterium (assembly GCA_046152955.1). Taxonomy (GTDB): domain Bacteria; phylum Planctomycetota; class Planctomycetia; order Planctomycetales; family Planctomycetaceae; genus SIAF01. The sequence goes on from JBJXGA010000403.1 coordinate 44,738, forward strand.
CCGATGGGTCCACTGACGAAGGGGTGAGGGGTGAGTCCTGAGTCTTGAGTCTTGAGGAAAGTCGACAACCCTGAAGCCTCAAGACTCACCCCTCAAGACTCATCCCTACTCCGGTCCCGTGGTCCAGCGGCGAAGACTCCTGGCCTACACCCAGGCAACGATGGTTCGAGTCCATCCGGGATCATTGGGAAGGATGAAGGCGGAAGGATGAAAAACGCGCGTGTTGCCGCCCCCCATTCATCCTTCCGCCTTCCTCCTTCATCCTTGACTTGGCTCGGTAGGCAACAGGCAGACCACCCTCGCTTAGAACGAAGGATGCTGCGGGTTCGAATCCCGCCTGAGCCATTGAAGACATCAAGCGTCTGTGGAGGAGCGGAGTCCTCGTCTCCCTGTCACGGAGAAGGTCGCGGGTTCAAATCCCGTCAGGCGCGCTTGCAACGGCACGGTACGCAAACTGGAAAAGCGGCGAAGCTCAAACCTTCGCGATGTTGCGGGTTCGACTCCCGCCCTTGCCACTGAAAACATGCGTCGGCTGGGCATTGGCGTGCCCAAGTGGCTGTAACCCACCCGCCTTCGGCAATACAGGTTCGACTCCTGTCCGACGCACTTATTCGACCAAGTGGTGCAACTGGTAGACACGCGACGCTCAGAACGTCGTGCCCATACGGGCTTGGGAGTTGGACTCTCCCCTTGGTCATCTGAGAGAGGAGAGTGTAGAGAGTGGAGAGGAGACAAAATGCTTATCTCCTCTCTACTTTCTCCCACCTACTCTCTCGCCGAAGGCGCTGCAGGCGCGGCTGGCTGCCCAACTGGCTCTCATAAGGCCGGTCGCCACGGTTCGATTCCGGGGCCTGCAACTATGGAAGGATGAAGGCAGAAGGATGAAGGATGAAAATGGGCGAGTTGCCGCCCCCGATTCCTTCATCCTTCATCCTTCATCCTTCATCCTTCCTACTTCATCCTTTTGTTGATGGCCGAGTACGCAAACGGGAAAAGCGGCCAGCTCGAGAAGCTGGTGATTTTGTCGGTTCGACTCCGACTTCGGCCACTTCGCGATCCCGTGGTCCAACGGCAAGACACCAGCCCGACATGCTGGAGACGATGGTTCGACTCCATCCGGGATCAATAGGAAAGATGAAGGCGGAAGGATGAAGGATGAAAAGGCGCGAGTTGCTGCACCGACTTATTCATCCTTCACCCTTCCGACTTCATCCTTTCAACTGGAAGGTAGCCGGATACGGTTGGCCGGGCCGCACTGCTAACGCGGTTCTCGTCGAGAGATGAGGGTTCGAATCCCTTGCCTTCCGCTGTTCGCCGCGTGTTACGGCGACTGCCCCGATGGTGAAATGGACATCACACCTCGCTTCTACCGAGGTATTTCGGGTTCGAGTCCTGATCGGGGCGCTGCGCGAGAGAGTAGATAATAGAGAGTGGAGAGTAGACACATTCACCCCTGATTGTTGGATTGAGGAGGAATTGATCATGTCGACGGAATTGATGCAGGCATTTGCTGAAATTGGAGCCGAGTTGCAGGTGGAAACGTTCGGTCGCGATGTGTCGATTGACTTGCGTCGGCTGGCAGGCCGCGAGGTGTTCATTCTGCGACAGCCTCCATTTCGTTCCATCGTGGCGGAGGCGGTCGACGTACGGCCACACCGTCGGCACCTGGTGCTCGACGTCTATGGTGACTGGCTTCCGACCAGTGGACGCTTCCTGTGCGGACATGACGAGCGACACTGGTTTGCCGCATCGATACCATTCGGCCGTTCGACGCAGACTGTGGGGGGTGCCATGGAGGCCCTCAAGCCTCTGATTGTCTAGCGCGAGCAGAAGCGAAAGGGGGTCACGCATCGACGTCATCGACGCCAGACGCAGGCCTACATCCGTCAGGGGGAGTGGTTCTTTCTCCCTCGGCCCCGGATGCAGGTCGATTTCGACCACGTTGAGCGGAACGGCCGTCTGGCGCGCGCTGGGGGCAAGGCACACCAGGTGGAATGGTTGTATGTCATGGACGACACGCTGAAGTTCGCACGCGGTCGAGTCTCGCACCCGGATCATGCCACGCTGCGTCTGGATGTGTGGCACCGGGTGATTCAGAACAGTGAACCCGAACCTCAGCGACAGCAGTCGCGTCCATCATTGCAGTTGGCGTTCCTTGACTGAACTTGTTGAAGTCCAGCGCGCTGTCGCCGCCATGTGGCAGCCTTGAGGCACCGGGATCGGGTTTTCCTGGCGCCTCAAGCCTGAAGCCACAAACCCACGGAGCCATCATGGTAGCCTCAGTTCTCAATCGCCCGACGCTGGTGCTCAACCGGAGCTGGCAGCCGGTCGGCGTGGCCTCCGTGTCGCGCTCGCTGGTGTTGCTCTGGAACGACAACGCTCGCGTCGTCGATCCGCAGGACTATCAGCTTTACACGTGGGCTGATTGGTCGCGACTGATTCCGCACCAGGATGAACCGTTCATCCAGGCGGTGCGGATGCGGCTGCGGGTTCCGGAGGTCGTGGCACTGACGCACTACGACCGGATCCCGGCGAACGCCGTCTCATTCAGTCGGCGCAACATCTACAAGCGGGACCGGTACACGTGCCAGTATTGCGGCGCGCAGCCGGGAAGCGAGGAACTGACCGTCGACCACGTCAACCCGCGGTCGCAGGGAGGGATCTCGAGCTGGGAGAATTGTGTCCTGGCGTGCGTAAGCTGCAACAGCCGAAAGGCTGACCGAACTCCCGAGCAGGCAGGCATGCCTCTGCGGAAGGTTCCGGTCCGGCCGATGTGGCGACCGCTGTACGCGACCCGCGATGTGCGGATCGACAGTTGGACGCGCTTCGTCAGCGAAGCGTACTGGAACGTGGAATTGGAGGAGGGATGAGTCTTGAGTCTTGAGGAACACCTTTTTGAAACCGGCCGTTGCGCAGCGGGTTTCAACCTCAAGTCTCAGGACTCACCGCTCAAAACTGCCACGCCCTGCGAGTGTGCCGGAAGCACGGCAGCCTTCGAAGCTGCAAGACGAGGTTCAATTCCTCGGTGGGGCGCTGCGCGAGAGAAGGAGAGGGGAGAGAGTGGAAAGGAGAGCAGGGGGCGGCGCGGCATCGTCCTTCGATGGTGGGGTGCTGAAAGAGGCTTGAGACCTGAGGCCTGAGGCTTGAGGAAGCATGCACCTTAGGTCTCAAGCCTCAATCCTCAAGACTCAAGACTCAAGAAGTCCTCGGAGTGTGGCGGAGGCACGCGACTCTGCGAAGGTCGAAGACCAGGTTCGACTCCTGGCGGGGGCATTGGAACAGGGGTGAGTCTTGAGGTGTGAGTCTTGAGGATTAGCGTTCTGCGTCGGTCCTCGTTCCGCAAATGACGCTGGAGCCAGACGGTCAGGCGGCTGCCTGCAAAGCAGTCTCAAGCGGGTTCGACTCCCGCCGGCGTTTCTGACCGTTCAACTGCCGGTCCGGACTACATCTTTACCTGATGACGAATGTCCGAACCATTTCTTCGTTGAATGGTCTTGCTCCTGAAATCAACGGAAACAAGGATCGACTGCCAATTTGGAGTCCTTGGTTGCGTCAGTTCGACTCTCACCGGCGCCGCTGGTTGAAGCCGCGGCGCCGAACTCCGGCCAACGCTTCGTCGAGTGTACTTTTCAATCTTACGGCGAAGTCGTGACTCCGACCGGCACGACGAGTTCCTTCCCACGGACTGCGGAGGTTGGTTGCGAATCGTGCCGTACCGGAACGACAACTCCGCCGTATCCCGGGGCGCGAACGTGGACCCAGGCCCAAGTCAAATGGGCGTATGGTGTCGGGCGTTCGTGGTTTGCGCCGGTCCGAAACTCATACTCGATGACCACGGTTCCATCGGCCCCGGTAGTTCCTTTGTCCATTGCTCGGGCATCGGAATCGTACTCGCGGCTCCCCGCTTCAAGTTGCTGCGAGTTGACGAGCGGCGGTGCGCGAAAGATCGCGACTTCCGCACCGGCGAGGGGCGTGCCTCCAACAGCATCAAAGACGAGCACTCGCACGGGAAGGCGCAAGTATCCGCTGGAAGCCCACTTGGTCTTAGGAAGAACCAGCGCAAGCACCACGAAGACAATTGCAATCACCGTGAGCAACTCAATCAGCGTCGGCTTGCGGAGTCGCCGTCTTAGGTAGCTGAGGAGAATGAACACGCGATTGCCCGATTCGAAATGGGGCCGCGACGCCATTGGCCAAGTCGCGATCGACTTGATTATCGAGAAACGGTAGTAGCAAAGCAAGATCCAGTTCGCATGTATTCACCGGTGGAATTCCCCCGCGATTGGGTGTTACAGACCGCGATTTCGACAACCAGGGGCTCAAAAGCCGTCTTGCCGCTCCGACTTCCTACTCCAGCAGCGTCCGCCGCTGCCAGTTCAACGAGACGCCGATCTTCTTGGCGAGATCGCCGCCCCATTTGGCCTTGAGTCCCTCGGCATGCAGGCATTCGCAAACCTCCCTGGCAATCGCCAGCGCCTGGGGATCATATTCCTCAGCAGACACGTCCTGCTGATCCGGTGATATCCAGCCGTATCCCAGATAAACCGTCAACTGACTCCCCTCGGCCAACATTTCGGTCATGTTTTGATCGATGAAGAAGGCGTAACCCCGGACGCGGTCGTGAAAACCTGGAGATCGCTGGTCAATGGCAACAATCCGATCAGGAAGGTCGCCAAGGGTACAGGTGTCGCAGCAGGGAGAGACTTGCCAGAGCAGGATGCCTCGTTCGCGCAACGCCAGTTCGACCCGGTCGAGGCGATCGCAGTCGGTTTCTTCCGGCCAATGGTCCATTTCCTCGGCGAGTTCGGCTGCCACGCGATCGATTTCCTCAGCCGCCAATCTCAGGAACGAATCCCATTCCTGCTCAGGGCATGTGCCCACCAGGTAGACATTTTGCAGGAGATCGAGGATCTCCGGGTGGTCGTACCGTGAAAGCCGAAGTTCACCGAGGATCGCGTCCCGGAGTTGTTCGC